>OZ223306.1:1200000-1546250 GCA_965140735.1 uncultured Fusibacter sp.
GTGTACCCGTATAATTTCCTGGTGCTGGATGAACGACCATGCCTTGAGGTTTATTAATAATCATAAGGTCATCGTCCTCATATACAATATCTACTGGAATTGCTTCTGCCTTGATGCTTAAAAGCTCTGGTTCTGGGATATCTATCTCAATAAGATCATCTATAGCCACTTTAATCTTTTTACTATCCAGTATTTTACCATTTAAAGTTACGTGGCCACCTATTATCAATTTCTGTATATAATTTCTTGAGAGATCATTCAACGCTTCTGATAAATAAGTATCTATTCTAATATTTTCAGATTCACATAGAATCTGTATCTTTTCATTAATCAATTGGGACCTTCTTTCAAAAAAATAAAGCACTCTATAAGTGCTTTTATGTGATCATTTTATCAAATTTTGAAGGTTTTTAGAAGATTTATTTTTAGAATATGAGCTTTAATAAAAACATGATGGCCATAATACCAAAAATAGGCACTAAGAAGAACAATCCTAGTGGAATAAAAACTAAAAATAAAACCATACCAATCAAACTAAAAAACAATTTCGTAATACCAAAACCTATATGAAACAGAACTTTCATTAACATAATAATAACAAATATACTTAAAATAAAACTTAACATTTGACTTTCTCCTTTCGCATTCATGTTATAATATTTAAGGTTATATCATATCGTTTAATAATGACTATAGGGTAATAATAACACTTAATAATTCAAAACAAGTTAGTCTTATATTAGAAGTAGATTAAAATGAGAAAAGGATCATTATATGAAAGTACAAACAGAACAAAAGCGCATCGTTGATATTGCTTTAAAAGCAGGCAATATCATGCTCACAAATGGTGCTGAAACCTATCGGGTAGAAGATACAGTCCAGAGAATGATCGAATCGCGTGGTCTAAAAGATGTCCACGTGTTCGTCATTCCAACAGGCATCATTGTCTCGGCCAATATTGATAACCACCCTACTACAATCCTAGAGCGGATTCACGGTGAAGGTATTGATCTAGAAATCATTGATCGCATAAATGCTTTATCAAGGCAATTTACAAATACCAATATGTCGGTGCAAGAAGCAAGTGATGCCATTGAGCTACTTCTGAATCATCCACTTATGTTTTCAAAATGGACGCGGTTTTTCTTTAGCGGCATGGCAGGTGGCTTCTTTATATTCCTTTTTAATGGTTCCTTTATTGAATTTTTGTTAGCCTACATTTCAAGTTCATTTACTGTACTTTGTTTTGATGCACTCTCAGACAAACAACTCAATTTCTTTGTTAAAAATATAATTGGTGGCTTTTTTGCTTCTCTTTTTGGCATTATCAGCGTATCTCTTGTGGGGTATTTAGGCATTCATGCTTCACTGAACATTGTCATTATTGGACCGCTTATGACACTTGTGCCTGGCGTCCCCTTGAACAACGGCATTAGAGATTTAATATCTGGCGAGCTCTTAGCGGGCAGTGCAAAAATAATGGAAGCTCTTTTTATCGCAATCGCACTTGCATTTGGTGTCGGCATCATGCTTCAACTCGGCATCAATTTTATATAATTCGAATAACTTTGCATACCATCTTTGATCTCATAATTAAGACCATATAAAGAAAGGATTCTCCTATGTACATCTTAACTCAAGGTATTTATGCCCTCTTTTGCGTTATTGGATTTTCAATCATATTCAATTTACCCAGAAAACTTATCCCTTACGCTGGCATCACTGGTATGATTGGTTGGATCGTCTATGTCCTCCTACAGGGACAAACGACTAATTTTATATTACCAGCAGTATTGGGTTCTATTTCAGTTGGCTTAATCGGTGAAATCTTAGCTGCCATTACCAAACACCCATCAACAATGTTTACAATTCCAGGAATCATTCCCTTTGTACCAGGTTATGGCATCTACTACACCATGCTCTACATCGTCCAAAAGGATTTCGATCAAGCTATGACAACAGGTGCCCAATCGCTATTTGTGGCCATTTCTATTGCTTGTGGCATTGTACTTGCCACATCTCTTATGAGATTTATCAGACCTTCTCTAGACAGGTGGCTCGAAAAACTCAAATAACATCTTGATTTTAATAGCTTTCTAACGCAATATTAACTCTATATCGTTATACTCTACACATAATAAATCATATGGAGGCTTATCAATGAAACGTATCAAATCAATTTTAATAATTGGTCTTTTTGCATACATACTCAGTGGATGTACTTATTGGACCATGAACTCAAGTGAACCATCGCATGTGGCATCTTCTAACGAGACAATCCAAAAAAAAGAATATGTATACACGGACGATTTATCTGCCTATAAAAAAGTAAAGCTTGAGTTGAACATTGACGTCAGCGATGTTACCATCAAAAAGGCAAGCGATCAAACTTTCACTCTAACACAACACGCAGATCAAAAGAAAATATTTCTCATTCCAACGAGCACATCTGATGGCGATACCTTATATTTATCATTCGATTCGCCAGAACAACACTCGATGTCATTAAATAGCTTTAAGAGTGATATTGTCATAGAATTGCCTGAGAATATACTTTATACATTGAATTCTTCGGTTGACGTTGGTAAATTTGAACTCAATTTGGATTCGATTCAATTCGAAAATCTATCGATCATAACAGATGTGGGCAGCATAGATGTTGTACTTGATTCTGACCAGTCTGAACTTAAAAACATTGGCCTTTCAGGTGGTGTTGGTAAAGTCAATTTAAAACTCAACAAAGATGCTTCAAGCCTTGAATCCATTTTACTCAGCTCAGATGTGGGGGACCTAACACTAAGCACCTCAGGTCGCTATCCTTCGCTTCAACAAATTAATCTAAATGATGATACAGGCAAAATTACACTTGATATGGATGGTACTTATACAAATGCCTTTACACTTAACGCTGATTCAGATATTGGGCAAATAAGCATTAATTTATCAGGAGATTATGCCGAAAATACAAATGTAAAGTGCAGTACATCCACAGGTGGTCTAAAGCTTAAGATTGACAAGCAGTTAAAAGTTAAACTGCTGGCAGAAGAAGAAGAATTTGTTTCTAAAATCAAATTTAATAACGTCGCACACACTGCTCACGAGGACTACTTTTTCATTAATAATGCCACTTCAGATCAATTTGATATGACAATTGAAGCTGATTCAGACATTGGCAATATTGAAATTAATAATTAAGAACTCAAAGCCTATTTGATTTTTTCAAGTAGGCTTTTTACGCTCCTTAATCTGTTTTTTTACAACAAATATGCTAATTCGTCAGAATATTGGGTATATTTAGAGTAAAGTATTTAGAAAGGGGTGAAGCTTATGCTATCTATGTATTTACTCGGGGTAGTTATGATTTTTAAAGGGGTTGAAATTAGACTTCACATCTATCTGCCTGACAAAGACCAATTTTTAGAAAAATATAGACATGACTTCATCATATATGATGCAAATGCATTTCTTAAATTTTTAAGTCTAGTCTATTTAGCTTCTGGAACCATGTTTATCTTCGCATTAACTTATAATAGTGTTGTGCCTAATTTTTCAACGATGTTTGTTTCATACGGGTTATGCATATACTTTATTCAGCTTATTCTAACAAGTTTGGGCAAAAAATATTACAAAAAAAGATTTAGCTAAATTGTAATCCCATTTACAATATATATATGATAAAATTATTAAAGGAATGTATCTTATGGTATGTTCTTTTTTTATAGCCAATATAATTGAGACTAGAAGATTTTGTCTAAGGATGAATCAACAAAGATTCTTTTTAAAATTGGATTCAAAGCCAAGGAATTGCTTACTTAAACGGAAGGACTAAAACTATGAAATATTACATGAGAAAAATTCTCGCTGCAAGTATAATAACCACATTAATTTTCACCACAGGCTGTCAAAAAGTAGAATCAAAACCGGTTCAGCCTCCAGTTGAAGACGAAAAGATTCAACCTGTAGAAGAACCAAAGAATGAAGTCCCTGCAGAAGATACTTCGACTACAACGCCCTCAAGTGAAAACACATCTGAAGAAAATCAAGCTACAGAACCTCCAAGTGAACTTGCCAACGACTATCAATATGAGCTCTCAACCAGTTCGAGTACAGAAGATGGCGTTTATACAATAGAATATCCTGTAATGGAAGGGTTATCTGGAGAACTTACACAAGATTACATCAACCAATCTTTAAAAAATGCCGCTATGTCTATGCTTCTACCCGATGTAAATGTTGAAAATCCTCTCGTTGTAACCTATGAAGTTAAGCGACAAGATAAAAAATATATTAGTGTACTCTATAAGGGACTTCTCACATGGGAAAATGGCGCCATTGAAATTTGGAATCCTATTACGATTGATATCCCTTCTAGCAATCTGATTTTAATCGAGAATTTAGTAAAAAGTGATCTTAAATCTAGAACTGAATTCAATCGTATCTTTTCTGAAGCCGCACTTCAAATGGGGTTTGAATTCGAATCTCCTCAAGAATGGATGGGCATGTACTTTACAGATACTGAGATTGTCTTTTACTTTATGGAAAATGATTTTGCAACAAACTACACCTTAATTAAAGTGCCTTTTGCTCAAGTAACAGATTATGTTAACATAGATTTTGGCATACAACCAGCTAGTTGATAGGAGATTTCATGACAAATAAACCTTTATTTAAACAAAAAATAATCAAAAAATTAATGCTTTTAACACTTACCCTCTGCCTCCTTACGGCCTCTATTCCCGCCTATGGAGATGCAGTTAAGAAGCCCGAAGACGTTGAAAACATACATGAGCTGACACAATATTCAAGATCTTTTATACTGTCAGATGTTGATGGATACTACAATATTTTTGAATATAATGCTTCCAAACCACTTGGTATTGCAAGCTTAACAAAATTAACGACTTTAAGCATTATACTAGAAGAACTTGAAAAAGGGAATCTTAATTTAACAGATACAGTTACCATCAGTGAACACGCTCTTTCTCAAGATGGAAATGGATTAAAATTGCATGTTGGGGAACAAATGAGCGTCGACGACTTGCTGCATGGCATGCTCATTTGTTCATCAAATGACGCCGCTGTAGCACTTGCGGAACATATTGCAGGTTCAGAATCTGAATTTGTAAAGTTGATGAACCAAAAGGCAAAATCACTTGATCTTAGTTCTGTTTCGTTTGTAAATGCTTCTGGTTTAACAAGGTATGATTCAGCTCACAATACACTACCTGATCAAAATATGATGAGCAGTACGGATTTACAAAAACTCACACGATACCTATTAAATAAATATCCTACGCTTACTGAAATTACAAATCTTGAGAATTGGACTTTAAGTTCTAAACAAATCATCAAACACAATACAAATGCTCTACTTAAAACAATTCCCGAGGTAAATGGTTTCAAAACTGGATTTACCAATTTTGCTGGTTATTGTCAAGTCACCACTGCAAATATAGATTTTGAAAAAGTTAATACTGACGTTATCGATGAAATTACACATGAATTTAACGACTTTTCTTCTGAAAAAGAGGTTGTTTCTATTGTGCTTGGTGCCCCTTCCAAATATCGAAAAAACATTATTGCGACAACTTTAATCAACTATGCGAAAGATCAATGTCAACTCTATGTTTTAAGTAAAGAGAATGTGCCTGTCTATACAGAAGCTGTTCCTGTACCAGATAATTATGGTATTTTTCCAAGTGATACAATTGCCATTCCCTATCCCAAATCGGGCAATATCCAATATACCATTATTCTCAATCCGCTTTGGAAGATGAGTCCACAATTTATGCCACTACTTCCTGTTGGCAAAATCGTTTTTTATGACAACGATCAATATATATTAGATGTTGATCTTATAATAAAAGAACTGCCTCACAATTAAGCTGAGGCAGTTCTTTTATATTATGAATTCATTCCTTGAATACTATTTTTCTTTTACTGGTGGCATTACAGTCGCTTTGCCATCTAGTACAAGCTCTCCATTTTGATTTGTTGCCGTGGTTTTCATGATAATTCTATTGCGTTCAATGTCCATTTCTACGACCTCTGCTTTCGCTTCAATGGTATCTCCAAAATATACCGGTTTCTTAAACTTTAATTCTTGTCCCAAATAAATTGTGCCTGGACCTGGCAAATGGCACCCTAGAACTGTAGAGATTAAACTTGCGGTTAACATGCCATGCGCAATTCTTTTTTTAAACATGCCCTTATTTGCCTCTACTGCGTTTATATGCGCTGGGTTAAAATCACCACTAATACCAGCATATAAATATACATCTACTTCCGAAATTGTTTTTTGAAAAACTGAAAAATCGCCAATTTTAATTTCTTGAATAGATTTACCTTGCATAATCATCCTCCTACAACCGTAACGGCTCTCAATAAGTATCTCATTTAGATGCAGTGTCCATTTTAATTGACACTTTTTTTGATTTTTATTTAAAACTGTAAAGAAATCTGATCACTTCTATAATCTCAAACCGCCATTTACGGACAGAGTATGACCCGTAATAAACGAAGATTCATCACTTGCTAGAAAAAGAACTGCATTGGCAATTTCCTCTGGCTCACCTAAACGGCCTAACATTGTCTTCGCTCTAATTGGATCTAAAACTTTATCAGGCACTGTCTTCATCATTTCAGTGTTAACATAACCCGGTGCCACAGAATTCACTCTAACAGCAGCCCCTTTTCTAGAAAATTCCTTTGCCCATGATTTAGCCATTCCAATTACCCCAGCCTTGGTTGCAGCATAGTTCGTCTGCCCCACATTACCGTACTCACCTACCACAGATGCTATATTGATAATCGCGCCTTTATTGTTCGCCATCATATGTGGTCCCACGGCCTGTGTTAAATTAAAGACGCCTTTCAAGTTCACATCTAAAACGACATCCCACATTTCTTCAGTCATTTTATGAATCAAGGCATCCTTGGTAATACCTGCATTGTTGACTAAAATGTCAATCTGTCCATATTTCTTTACAGTCACCTCTACAAACTGTTCGATTTCTGTACGATTCGTTACATTTAAAGTCACATCTTCAACATTCGCTCTACTTTCTGTCGGTATTTTCATATCCGCAGAAATTACTAACGCACCCTCTCTCACAAAAGCCTCACAGATAGAGCTTCCTATGCCACTTGCGCCACCTGTTACAATTGCTACTTTTCCTTCTAAACGTTTCATCTATATCCTCCTTTCAATGATAATAAAATCCTTTCAAACTTTATAACACGCAATTTCAATGCCAAAATGGTATTCATATTATTAAATCTTCTACAAGTCCACCTGTTCAATCAAATAATTACTTTGTTTTTTGATTTGAAATTAGGTATACTATAAAAAAAGGATGGAGGTATTCATTTCATGAGTTCAAAAGCAAAAGCAGAAGCTTTGATTAATTACTTTAAGGATACTAAGAGAGAAATGGTAGAAATACATGTGGATGGTCTAGGATGGCTTATCATCTTAAAAGAGAATATAGAAATTGTATCTGATAACTGGTTTGCATCAACGAAGTACAATTCATCAACAGCTATGATTATTGATGCAGAATCTTCATTAATACGCTTGACAAATGTCTACAAATTAAATTCTTCATTTGTTGAAAATGCCAACAATGTCAAATATAATCTAATGTTCGATGATATTTGCATTTTTATTGATAAAGTATCTGCATTTTTTTGATTTGTATCGTATATTAAAAAAGCTGAAGTGGCTTATAATCACTTCAGCTTTTTTTCATTATTTTTTTATGCCTCTAACAGAGCTTTAATCGATTTTGCATAGATTTGGACTGCTTTCATTAAAAAATCTAAATCTATATATTCATCCACTTGATGCTCGGCTTTAGTTTGACCTGGAAAAGTCGCCCCAAATGCAACACAATTTTTCATTGATCGTGCATAAGTAACATCTCCAGTTGAGATTGGCGTTCCATCCAGTCCAGTTTCTTCGATATAAACCGATGTCAATTTTGTTAAAAGTGGATGTGTTTTCTCAATGTAATTTGGAGCAAGGTACTCAAACTCTTCGTAGATGAGATTATATTTTTCTGCCACACGCTTTATGGCGTTTTCAACAAATGACTTGCTGATAGTAACTGGAATTCTTAGATCAATTCCAATGACTTCACCTTGTTTTGAAAAATTAATCTGTCCAACATTGACAGTCAATTTACCAGATACATCATCTCTACAATCTCCAAAAATGTATTCACCATAATTTGTAAGACCGATTTTTTCAGATAAAAAATCTATTCCCGGAGAACTTATCCCCATCTCCTTAACGGCTAATATCAATCGAGTGATCGCATTGATTCCCGACTTCGGCTTAGATGCATGAGCACTTCTACCGATAACGATAATCTCATCACCATCGTTTTCATAGTCAAATCCATTTTGCTTTAATATCTTTTCAAGTTTTAAGTAATCATTACAAATTATTTGTGCAGACTCCGGTACGGTATTTAATGCGTTTCCAGCATTGATGTTGACTGGAGATGCTTTTTTAGATTTAAGTTTTATCTGAAGCAACCCCTTTTCAGCAAAGATCACAGGAAAAGAAGCATCTGGTGTAAATCCAAATCGTGGTATTTCTTGCTCTCTCATATACTGCTGGATACCTCTCCACTGACTTTTTCCATCCGTTCCAAAGATAACTCTAATGCGCTTATTAAAACCAACCTGAAGCCTCATAAGCGCCTTGATGGCATACATCACTGCAACAATTGGTCCTTTAGCACCTTGAGCTCCCCTTCCATAGAGTCTATTATCTTTTAACACACCTTCAAAAGGTGGAAAAGTCCAATTCTCTGAATCACCTTCTGGAACCACATCAAGATGCCCTAGGATACCAATCAGATCTTCGCCATTACCTATTTCAGCATATCCATAATAACCATTTGGATCATAGTAAGTTCTAAATCCAAGCTCTTCTGCAATTTCAAGTGCACATTTCAATGCGTCGTCAATTGAAGTTCCAAAAGGTTTTTCACTTGGCTCTGTTTCCATTATACTAGGGATTTTTATTAGTCTAATAATATCACAAATCATTTGGTCTTTTAATGTCATAATCGCTTCATTGATTTTCATATGAATGCCTCCCTTATAGTATATATATGAACTCATTTGATATGGTTTAATCATATTTTTTTGTGACAAAAAAAATCACCCAGTAGTTTATAAACTCTGAGTGATCTTTCGCAATTCAAATTCAATCTAATATAACGCTTAAAAATTATGCTTTGGAGGATATTCTCCATCAATCGCAATAATATAATTGACTACACAGCTTCTTTGTACATTATCAATCTCTATAGACTGGGAACCACCTGTTGCTTCTGTTTTCCCCGAAAGATTTAATTGTGATGCATCGATGGTTCCCTCTACCCCAGATAAAGACACTTCGGTTCCAAGAGTACCTGTATATAAATTGACTGAACTACGGCCCATCTTTGTTGTTGCTGCTAAACAGTCGTTTTTTCGAGGTGAATTACGCTCACCAGTTTTACTCGAAACCTCTAATGTCATTGGAAACGAATATGCAGGAATCGTGCAAGTCCCAGACATCGTATGACTATGTTCAGGCATCGTATTTTTATTTAAGGGAAGGGGAACTTTATAAGCTCCAAATTTATCTCCCACTGAATAACCATTTCCTGCACCAACAGAAATATACCCCGTTAAGTTTGGTAATGCAAAAGTAGTTTTGCCATCACCACCATAAGTAGTACCAATAAGTGAAAATAGAGCAGTATAGTCATTAATCTTTAGTTCTTCTCCATTGCATAATTTCCAGTCTTTAGGTGCCCAGCTCATCGGCCATAACATAATCGTACCAATATAAACATCGTCCATTGTTTCCTCCTCTCTTTATTAACAACTCATGTAAATAGTTTTATTTAGGTTTTGGTGGATATGCACCTTCATAGGCAATTATATAATTGATCACCAGACTTGGTTGAGTTCTATCTAGTTTCATTTTCTGTTTTACACCATTTTTACCAAGTGTTCCCGAAATTGATTTTTCGGTCCTCTCAATACTTCCTTTTACACCAGATAAAGTGATAGGCTCATCAAGCGTTCCACGGTACGTATATGAATACTCTCCACTAACTTCTGATCCAGCGCCTAAATAATCTCCATTTTGTGGCACAGCGTGATTGCCATCCTCAGAATATGCATATAATGAAGAAGAGACCCTTCTTTTCCCAATTGAAGCAGTTTCTAAGCCATGATTATGTACTGGTAAATTGGCTTCACTAAGATCAATAGTTTGATAGTAAGCCCCCCTAGATTCTCCCAATTCAATTTTGGGTTCATATGGACCACTATTAGTGCCTATAGGAGAGCGTCCTCTGAGATCTGGTAAAGCAAAATTATTCACGCCATCACCACCATATTGTGTTCCAATCAAGCTAAATAGAGACGCAAAGTTACACACTGACAGAAGTGTCCCATCGCAAAAATGCCACCCAGGTGGTGCATAATTAACGCTCCATGGCAAGATTGTACCTATATATTCAAACATTTATTATTCTCCTTTCTAAGCTTTAGGTCGTTGTGGAAACTCGCCCTTGCAAGCAATGATAAAATTAAGTCCTAATACGGGTTGAATATTGTTAATCTCAATGCCCTCTCCAAATCCAGTATCCCCCACTTCAGCAGAAATTTCTACATTTTGGGCATTTATAGTCCCATGAAGCCCTGATAGTTTTACTCTTGTTCCATTTTTATCTCGATAAAGATGCATCTCACGGTCACCTATATCTGGAATACCACCCAAATAATCGTTTGTTTTAGGTTTAGATCGCTCTCCTAGTTCTTGAGATACTTGCCATGTAAGATTTGCAGATTGCTTTTGCACCTCTACAGTTATCTCAACAAGTCTATGAGTATGTGCAGGCATCGTATTTTGATCAATTTTAATCAAGCTGCTAGGTGTACCGAATGTCCGCCCAAGCGGAAGTTTCCCTAAAGATGTTTCTCCACTTCCAATAGGAACGCAAGCTCTGAGATCTGGTAAAGCAAAATTAATCATGCCATCACCACCATATGCTATTCCTATGAGAGAATAAAGCGCTGGATTTTCTGCAACCTTAAGTAGTCTTCCATCACACAGAGCCCACCCTTCAGGCACAAAAGATCCGCTCCATGGCATAATTGTTCCCAGTAAAGGATTCATCATCATTTCAGTGTTCTCCTTTCAAATTAATTTTTAGTTAAATCTACACTTTATAAAAGCTAATGATTATTAATAGAATGTTATGTAATAGAGTTCATTAGCATAATACCTTACTTTTTTACCTCAAATTTGCATTATCAAACATATTTATTCATAAAAAGGATCACCTTAAATATATTGAGCATCTAAGGTGATCTCGAACCCATAATCTTATAACTCATGTTAGTTTCCTTGATTCAGCTCTAATATAAATCTAGGTTAGATTAAATTGAACACTTTCAACATTTCTCTTATCAAAACCGTCACTTCTGATCGCTTAATATTTTCTTTGGCTCTAATCATTTGGTTATTTCCTTTGACTATTCCCAGTTTTGTACAAGTGGCAACAGACTGAGCTGACCAATTGGACACATTTTCACGATCCATAAATTTTGACAATATTAAATCTATTTCTTGGTCATCTAAACCTTCACTCTGATTTTTATCAACGATTTTCACTGCTGCTGCAACAATTGAAATGGCCTCTTCTCTTGTGATTTTTTGATTTGGTCTAAAAGTACCGTCTTCATAGCCCTTTATAATGCCATATTGATTCGCCGTACTCACATACCCTGAAAACCATTGATCATTATTTACATCTGAGAACTCATTCCGATAAACACGCTCTTTCAATCCCAAACCTTTCACTAGAATTGTTACCGCTTCTGCTCTAGTAATTGCTCTGTCAGGCTCAAAATTGGTATCTGTGACACCAGCAACAATCATCCTTGAAGACATTTCGTCGATTGCCTTACGCGCCCAATGCCCTTTAATATCTTCAAAAGTTTTTTCTTTATAGATTAGAGTGTAGTTACTGTTGGTTAAACTATTAATTATAGCATAGTAAATACCATCGATCATCTCCACTTTTGTTGGTACATGGTGAATATTACCGTCTTCATCATAGGCAACAGCGGTCGTTACTTTAGTCGGATCAATTTGTGCAGGAATTGCAATGCGCCTTTCAACATAAGCATTAAAATTCTCCACTTTAACAGTTCTGCCTTCGTATTCACAATTTACTTCAAAACTAATCGGTGGCATTACAACCGTATAATTGCCCTCATCAGCAGCATTCTCCATAAATTGAGTCTCAATTTCAGTTGGCTTTGAAATTTCAACAGTGACGCTGATATCAGATAATCTAATATTTTCGCCTAATTGATTAGAAATTGTATTAATATCAATTTGTCGTGCAGGAAGCGTGTAGGAAGCACTTTCTGTTTCCAATTTCAAGATAGTTTCTTTTGCTTCCATATCATTAATCATCTGTCCGGTCATTTTTCCAACCGAAATCTGCGAGTCTCCTTTGATTGGAATTGTTATCACCGCTTCATTGCCTTCACTTTCTAACTTTTGTAAGATTATGTCAGGATTAATCAAAACTGTTTTTACGGTTTTGCCCTCTTCAATCGTTAGAACCGCTTCTCCCACTTTTTCATTTTGACCATTTACAAGTATACTTGCGTCTTCAGTTTTTGGAGTAGAAGCAGGCGGTGTCGATCCACCATTTGGTGGTGTATTATTATTGCCTGTTTCCGAATTTGGATCTTTAGTCTCTTCTTTATCTTCTTTATCTTTCTGCCACTTAGCATAGAGCAAAGCATCGCTTGTCCCCATCATAAACGTTGATCCTGGTGCAAAGTTGGTTCCACTTCCATCTGAAGCCGTATTCCAAGTTACAAAGGAATACCCTGCCTTAACCATACTACCCGTGGTATTTAAAACAGTTACAGTATCACCGGGCTGATATGATTTAGAATCTACTGGTACAATGCCAGAAGTATTTCCATTACCTATATAAGTAACCGTATAAGTTGCATTTAATTTCCATTGTGCATAAAGCGTCACGTTATCAGAACCCATTATAAATGTTGAACCTGGTGTATATCTCGTACCACTTCCATTAGCTGATGTATTCCAGCTTGTAAAAGTATATCCTGCTTTTACCATACTTCCTGTCGTACTAGATACAGTTACGGAATCTCCCATATGATAAGCCGTACTATCAACAGGCACAGAACCACTCGTGCTACCATTGCCATTATAAGTGACCGTATAAGTTGGAGCTGCTGTCCATTTCGCATAGAGGGTCACATGACTTGAACCCATTGCAAAAGTTGCTGATGGCGCATAATCTGTACCGCTACCATCTGATGCTGTATTCCAACCTACAAATGTATAGTGTGTTTTCACAAGTGAGCCTGTATTGCCAAGTACAGTCACAGTTGCACCTTCTAAGTACGCACTGCTATCTGTTGGCACAGTACCACTTGTAGAACCATTGCCATTATAAGTAATCGTATAAGTTGGATCTGCTGTCCATTTTGCATAGAGGGTCACATGACTTGAACCCATTGCAAAAGTTGCTGATGGCACATAGTCTGTACCGCTACCATCTGACGCCGTATTCCAACCTACAAATGTATAATGTGTTCTCACGAGTGAGCCTGTATTGCCAAGTACAGTTACAGTTGCACCTTCTAAGTACGCACTGCTATCTGTTGGCACAGTACCACTTGTGGAGCCATTTGCATCGTAAGTGACACTTTGTGTCCATTTTGCATAGAGCGTTACATTGCCTCCACCCATTGCGAAGGTTGCTGATGGCGCATAGTCTGTACCGCTACCATCTGACGCTGTATTCCAGCCTGCAAATGTACTGTTGGCTTTAACAAGTGTGCCTGTATTCCCTAAGACAGTTACGCTGTCTCCATTATAGTATGAAGCGCCATCTGTTGGCACGCTACCACTTGTATTCCCATTGCCATTATAAGCAATCGTATAAGTTGGAGCTACTGTCCATTTCGCATAGAGAGTCACATGACTTGAACCCATTGCAAAAGTTGCTGATGGCACATAATCTGTTCCATTGCCGTCAGAGGCTGTATTCCAACCTACAAATGTATAATGTGTTTTCACAAGTGAGCCTGTATTGCCAAGTACAGTCACAGTTGCACCTTCTAAGTAGGCACTGCTATCTGTTGGCACAATACCGCCCGTTGAGCCATTGCCATCGTAAGTGACACTTTGTGTCCACTTAGCATAAAGCGTTACATTGCTTGTTCCCATTGTAAAGGTTGCTGATGGCGCATAGTCTGTACCGCTACCATCTGACGCTGTGTTCCAGCCTGCAAATGTACTGTTGGTTTTAACAAGTGTACCCGTGTTACCAAGTACAGTCACAGTTGCACCTTCTAAGTACGCACTGCTATCTGTTGGCACAATACCACTTGTGGAACCATTCGCATCGTAAGTAACACTTTGCGTCCATTTTGCATAAAGCGTTACATTGCCTCCACCCATTGCGAAGGTTGCTGATGGCGCATAGTCTGTACCGCTACCATCTGACGCTGTGTTCCAGCCTGCAAATGTACTGTTGGTTTTTTCAAGTGAGCCTGTATTCCCTAAGACAATTACACTGTCTCCATTATAGTATGAAGCGCTATCTGTTGGCACACTACCACTTGTGGAACCATTGCCATTATAAGTAATCGTATAAGTTGGATCTGCTGTCCATTTCGCATAGAGGGTCACATGACTTGAACCCATTGCAAAAGTTGCTGATGGCACATAATCTGTTCCATTGCCGTCAGAGGCTGTATTCCAACCTACAAATGTATAATGTGTTTTCACAAGTGAGCCTGTATTGCCAAGTACAGTCACAGTTGCACCTTCTAAGTACGCACTGCTATCTGTTGGCACAATACCGCCTGTTGAGCCATTTGCATCGTAAGTAACACTTTGTGTCCATTTCGCATAGAGCGTTACATTGCTTGTTCCCATTTCGAAGGTTGCTGATGTCGCATAGTCTGTACCGCTACCATCTGACGCTGTGTTCCAGCCTGCAAATGTACTGTTGGTTTTTTCAAGTGTGCCTGTATTCCCTAAGACAATTACACTGTCTCCATTATAGTATGAAGCGCCATCTGTTGGCACACTACCACTTGTGGAACCATTGCCATTATAAGTAATCGTATAAGTTGGATCTGCTGTCCATTTTGCATAGAGGGTCACATGACTTGAACCCATTGCAAAAGTTGCTGATGGCACATAATCTGTTCCATTGCCGTCAGAGGCTGTATTCCAACCTACAAATGTATAGTGTGGTTTCACAAGTGAGCCTGTATTGCCAAGTACAGTCACAGTTGCACCTTCTAAGTACGCACTGCTATCTGTTGGCACAATACCGCCCGTTGAGCCATTGCCATCGTAAGTAACACTTTGCGTCCATTTTGCATAGAGCGTTACATGACTTGAACCCATTGTAAAGGTTGATGATGACGCATAGTCTGTACCGCTACCATCTGACGCTGTGTTCCAGCCTGCAAATGTACTGTTGGTTTTTACAAGTGTACCCGTGTTACCAAGCACAGTTACGGTTGCACCTTCTAGATACGCACTGCCATCTGTTGGCACAATACCACTTGTGGCACCATTCGCATCGTAAGTAACGCTTTGCGTCCACTTCGCATAAAGGGTTACATTGCCTCCACCCATTGCAAAAGTTGATGATGGCGCATAGTCTGTACCGCTACCATCCGACGCTGTGTTCCAACCTGCAAATGTACTGTTGGTTTTTTCAAGTGAGCCTGTATTCCCTAAGACAATTACACTGTCTCCATTATAGTATGAAGCGCTATCTGTTGGCACACTACCACTTGTAGAACCATTGCCATTATAAGTAATCGTATAAGTTGGA
Organism: uncultured Fusibacter sp.; assembly: GCA_965140735.1. Lineage (GTDB taxonomy): Bacteria > Bacillota > Clostridia > Peptostreptococcales > Acidaminobacteraceae > Fusibacter_A. Next base: position 1,215,933 of record OZ223306.1, read on the forward strand.
TCTGCTGTCCATTTTGCATAGAGGATCACATGACTTGAACCCATTGCAAAAGTTGCTGATGGCACATAATCTGTTCCATTGCCATCAGAGGCTGTATTCCAACCTACAAATGTATAATGTGTTTTCACGAGTGAGCCTGTATTGCCAAGTACAGTCACAGTTGCACCTTCTAAGTACGCACTGCTATCTGTTGGCACAATACCGCCTGTTGAGCCATTTGCATCGTAAGTAACACTTTGTGTCCATTTCGCATAGAGCGTTACATTGCTTGTTCCCATTTCGAAGGTTGCTGATGTCGCATAGTCTGTACCGCTACCATCTGACGCTGTGTTCCAGCCTGCAAATGTACTGTTGGTTTTTTCAAGTGAGCCTGTATTCCCTAAGACAATTACACTGTCTCCATTATAGTATGAAGCGCCATCTGTTGGCACACTACCACTTGTGGAACCATTGCCATTATAAGTAATCGTATAAGTTGGATCTGCTGTCCATTTCGCATAGAGGGTCACATGACTTGAACCCATTGCAAAAGTTGCTGATGGCACATAATCTGTTCCATTGCCGTCAGAGGCTGTATTCCAACCTACAAATGTATAGTGTGGTTTCACAAGTGAGCCTGTATTGCCAAGTACAGTCACAGTTGCACCTTCTAAGTACGCACTGCTATCTGTTGGCACAATACCGCCCGTTGAGCCATTGCCATCGTAAGTAACACTTTGCGTCCATTTTGCATAGAGCGTTACATGACTTGAACCCATTGTAAAGGTTGCTGATGGCGCATAGTCTGTACCGCTACCATCTGACGCTGTGTTCCAACCTGCAAATGTACTGTTGGTTTTTGCAAGTGAGCCTGTATTGCCAAGTACAGTCACAGTTGCACCTTCTAAGTACGCACTACCATCCGTTGGCACAATGCCACTTGTAGAACCATTTGCATCATAAGTAACACTTTGTGTCCACTTCGCATAGAGCGTTACATTGCCTCCACCCATTGCAAAAGTTGCTGATGGCGCATAGTCTGTACCGCTACCATCTGACGCTGTGTTCCAACCTGCAAATGTACTGTTGGTTTTAACAAGTGTGCCTATATTCCCTAAGACAGTTACACTGTCTCCATTATAGTATGAAGCGCTATCTGTTGGCACAGTACCACTTGTAGAACCATTGCCATTATAAGTAATCGTATAAGTTGGATCTGCTGTCCATTTTGCATAGAGGATCACATGACTTGAACCCATTGCAAAAGTTGCTGATGGCACATAGTCTGTACCGCTACCATCTGACGCCGTATTCCAACCTACAAATGTATAATGTGTTTTCACGAGTGAGCCTGTATTGCCAAGTACAGTCACAGTTGCACCTTCTAAGTACGCACTGCTATCTGTTGGCACAATACCGCCTGTTGAGCCATTTGCATCGTAAGTAACCTTTTGTGTCCATTTCGCATAGAGCGTTACATTGCTTGTTCCCATTTCGAAGGTTGCTGATGTCGCATAGTCTGTACCGCTACCATCTGACGCTGTGTTCCAACCTGCAAATGTACTGTTGGTTTTAACAAGTGTGCCTATATTCCCTAAGACAGTTACACTGTCTCCATTATAGTATGAAGCGCTATCTGTTGGCACAGTACCACTTGTAGAACCATTGCCATTATAAGTAATCGTATAAGTTGGATCTGCTGTCCATTTCGCATAGAGGGTCACATGACTTGAACCCATTGCAAAAGTTGCTGATGGCACATAATCTGTTCCATTGCCGTCAGATGCTGTATTCCAACCTACAAATGTATAGTGTGTTTTCACAAGTGAGCCTGTATTGCCAAGTACAGTCACAGTTGCACCTTCTAAGTAGGCACTGCTATCTGTTGGCACAATACCGCCCGTTGAGCCATTTGCATCGTAAGTAACCTTTTGTGTCCATTTTGCATAAAGCGTTACATTGCTTGTTCCCATTGTAAAGGTTGCTGATGGCGCATAGTCTGTACCGCTACCATCTGACGCTGTGTTCCAGCCTGCAAATGTACTGTTGGTTTTAACAAGTGAGCCTGTATTGCCAAGTACAGTCACAGTTGCACCTTCTAAGTACGCACTGCTATCTGTTGGCACAATACCACTTGTGGAACCATTCGCATCATAAGTAACACTTTGCGTCCATTTTGCATAAAGCGTTACATTGCCTCCACCCATTGCGAAGGTTGCTGATGGCGCATAGTCTGTACCGCTACCATCTGACGCTGTGTTCCAGCCTGCAAATGTACTGTTGGTTTTAACAAGTGTGTCTATATTCCCTAATACAGTTACACTGTCTCCATTATAGTATAAAGCGCTATCTGTTGGCACAGTACCACTTGTAGAACCATTGCCATTATAAGTAATCGTATAAGTTGGATCTGCTGTCCATTTCGCATAGAGGGTCACATGACTTGAACCCATTGCAAAAGTTGCTGATGGCGCATAATCTGTTCCATTGCCGTCAGATGCTGTATTCCAACCTACAAATGTATAGTGTGTTTTCACAAGTGAGCCTGTATTGCCAAGCACAGTTACAGTTGCACCTTCTAAGTACGCACTGTCATCTGTTGGCACAATACCGCCCGTTGAGCCATTGCCATCGTAAGTGACACTTTGTGTCCATTTCGCATAGAGCGTTACATTGCTTGTTCCCATTTCGAAGGTTGCTGATGGCGCATAGTCTGTACCGCTACCATCTGACGCTGTGTTCCAGCCTGCAAATGTACTATTTGTTTTAACAAGTGAGCCTGTATTGCCAAGCACGGTCACAGTTGCACCTTCTAAGTACGCACTACCATCCGTTGGCACAATGCCACTTGTGGAACCATTCGCATCATAAGTAACACTTTGTGTCCATTTTGCATAAAGCGTTACATTGCCTCCACCCATTGCAAAAGTTGATGATGGCGCATAGTCTGTACCGCTACCATCTGACGCTGTGTTCCAGCCTGCAAATGTACTGTTGGTTTTAACAAGTGTGTCTATATTCCCTAATACAGTTACACTGTCTCCATTATAGTATGAAGCACTATCTGTTGGCACAGTACCACTTGTATTCCCATTGCCATTATAGGTAATCGTATAAGTTGGATCTGCTGTCCATTTCGCATAGAGGGTCACATGACTTGAACCCATTGCAAAAGTTGCTGATGGCGCATAATCTGTTCCATTGCCGTCAGATGCTGTATTCCAACCTACAAATGTATAGTGTGGTTTCACAAGTAAGCCCGTATTGCCAAGTACAGTTACAGTTGCACCTTCTAAGTACGCACTGTCATCTGTTGGCACAATACCGCCCGTTGAGCCATTGCCATCGTAAGTAACACTTTGCGTCCACTTAGCATAAAGGATTACGTTACTTGAACCCATTGCAAAGGTTGCTGATGTCGCATAGTCTGTACCGCTACCATCTGACGCTGTGTTCCAGCCTGCAAATGTACTATTGGTTTTAACAAGTGAGCCTGTATTGCCAAGCACGGTCACAGTTGCACCTTCTAAGTACGCACTATCATCTGTTGGCACAGAACCACTTGTGGAGCCATTTGCATCGTAAGTGACACTTTGTGTCCATTTTGCATAGAGCGTTACATTGCTTGAACCCATTGCAAAGGTTGCTGATGACGCATAGTCTGTACCGCTACCATCTGACGCTGTGTTCCAGCCTGCAAATGTACTATTGGTTTTAACAAGTGTACCTGTATTGCCAAGCACAGTCACAGTTGCACCTTCTAAGTACGCACTATCATCTGTTGGCACAGAACCACTCGTGCTACCATTACCGTTATAAGTAATTGTATATACAGGATCAGAAAAGTCTAAGTCATCTATCTCAACATAAAGATCATCTCCAGATATTCTAACTTCATCTATATTTCCCCAATCTGAATTTTCCGAAACATCAAATACAGAATAATGAGGCTCCTCTTTTGTCACTACAGTAAGTGGTTTACTAACAACTTCAGCATGATCTCTATAACCGCTTATTGTCACCGAAGGGTCTCCATATCGAACTCCTATAACAAAACTATTCAATTTAAATTCAGACCCATCTTCTGTCTTAAAAATAATTTCTCTACTAGTTCCCACATCCGTTGAATCGTACTGAAGTGCATGATCTGAAGAAGACGCTATATCTCCCCTATCACGAATCAAAATATTTGCGCCACCAGAATCATCACTTATGTACCGTATTCCGTTAAGGAGATAACTTTGAGTACCGGTATCCCCAACCGGTGCACCATCAAAATTTTCATCTGCTACCACAGCATATGTATTTCCACTAGTCATTAAAATCAGTACGAAACTCAAAATTAATGCTTTTCCTAAATTACCTTTTTTTAATCGCATCTTACACCCTCTCCTTGCTCTAACCACTCACAAATTTTTATCAACGCCGTTATCCTTCACTTGGTGGATACCCATCCATTGCTATAATAATATAATCCGTCACAAGAATTGATTGGTTTTTAAAACGATATAAATTTTATACTTTTTCCACATTATGAACTATTTCTATTTGTTCCTTATTTACATACCGCCAATACCGTCAGAACAAAATAAACACTTGAAAATCCTAGGCTCTACTCAGATTATAATTAAGCCCATCGCTAACTATAGATATGTTATCTTTTTTAAATTAAGCAAACTTTAACAATTAAAAATATAAATACTTCTCCAGTACTATAATTGCATCACGAACCCCTTACCCATTTTTTCAAAAAATAAACTGTCAAAACAACATTTTAGTGAATAAGTCTCGTTTTCACTAAAATAACTATGACTTTTCTGTAACCTGTAAAATATTAGTGTATTTTTTTCAGTATATCCTACTTATTTTTCTATGTATACCACCCACTGGGTGATATTTGGTCCTATTTTATAGATTTACTCAATATTGTTCTAAAATTTAATCCTCAATTTTAAATAAAAAACTGCTTCCAATCCATTCCTTAAAATGAATTAAAAGCAGCTTTATTGTCTAACAATTTTATTACGCTATAACATTATAGCTCAATATCCTTACATTTTTTCTAAGAACAAGCCAACTTCATGGCCATTGAGCTGATGAGTTTCATACGATTTCTCAGCATCTTTAACAATCTCTGTTCCCAAAGTCTCCGACATAATGTACTCTTTATGTGTACTGATACCCTTTTCAAATTCAGCATCACATTTGTAGTAAATCTTAATGTTATCCATCATTTCGTAGTCATTTGCTTTTCTCATTTGTTGAATTCTAGAAATCATCTCACGTGCATAACCTTCACCAATAAGCGTCTCATTTAAATTCGTATTCAAAATGATAAAGACGTTATTCTCCATCTTAACTGTAAACCCTTCTTTAGCAGCAATGTTAATTAAAACATGCTCACTTGAAAGCGTAAACGGTGCACCTGCAACTTCAACCTCAAAAGATTCGCCTCCTTCAAGTCTCATAGCATATTCTTGTGGATCAAAGCCAGCAAGCACTTTTGAAAACGCGCCCATGTTTTTACCTAATATTGGACCAAGCACTTTGAAATTAGGTTTAAGTTGGAAATTCATATATTCAGGTAAATCCGTTGTAAACACAACTTCTTTGACATTTAGTTCTTCCATGATCAATGGCACTAAATCACCAATTAAGGCTTCATGCTTACCATCAACAACAACATTTTGAATTGGCTGACGTACTTTTATTTTAACGGATTCTCTTGCTGCACGACCTAAGGTAACAAGATCTCTTACAAGATCCATTCTATCTTCAATACGTTTATCAATCATAGACTCATCCGCTTTAGGATAATGACTCACATGGATCGATACTTCGCCTGTTAAGTTTCTATAAATTTCTTCTGTTAAGAAAGGTGCAAATGGTGCTGCCAATTGACAAACTGCCACAAGCACTTCATAAGTTGTATTATACACAGATTGCTTGTCCACTGAAAGTTCAGTGTCCCAGAAGCGTCTTCTTGAACGTCTGATATACCAGTTTGATAAATCTTCACTGACGAACTCCTGAATTCTTCTAACCGCTTTTGTGAGGTCAAATACCTCAAGATCATTATTGACATCTTTGATCAAAGAGTTTAACTTTGATAATACCCATTGATCCAATTCTGGTCTATCTTTAGGGGCTACATTAAATGTACTCACATCTATGCCATCTGTATTGGCATAGAGCGTAAAGAAGTTATATACATTTTTAAGTGTTCCAAAGAATTTAGAATTAACTTCTAGAAGACCTTCTTCATCAAACTTAGTCGGTACCCAAGCTGGTGAAACATAGAGTAAGTACCATCTCACAACGTCAGCACCATATTGATCTAATAAGTTAAAGGCATCAACTGTATTTCCCTTTGACTTAGACATTTTCTTACCATGCTTATCTAAAATTAAATCATTAACCAATACATTTTTATAAGGCGAAACCCCCATAACAAAAGTACTGATCGCAATTAACGAATAGAACCAACCTCTTGTTTGGTCAATCCCTTCACAGATAAAGTCAGCAGGATAAAGCGATTCAAAGTTTTCTTTATTTTCAAATGGATAGTGATGTTGAGCAAATGGCATTGCTCCACTGTCAAACCAACAGTCGATGACGTCAGGCACTCTAGTCATGACACCACCACACTTCTCACATGTTAGATGGACATCATCTACATAAGGTCTATGAAGTTCTATGGACTCATCAATCTCTTCAATCGCACGATCTGCTAATTCTTGTCTTGATCCCACACTGGTCAAATGACCACAGTCACACTTCCAGATATTAAGCGGTGTCCCCCAATATCTACTTCTTGAGATTGCCCAATCATTAAGGTTCTCAAGCCAGTTCCCAAAACGTTTTTCACCCACATAATCAGGGAACCAATTAACAGAATTGTTATTGGCAATCAATTGATCTTTCAGTTTAGTCATTTCAATATACCAGCTTGGCTTAGCATAGTATAGAAGTGGCGTTTTACATCTCCAGCAATGCGGATAATTATGATCCATTTTTTGTTTTCTAAAGAGGATATTATTTTCAGCAAGCCAAGTGACGATTTCAGGATCTGCGTCCATTACGAATTGACCTTTCCAAGGTGTTGTCGTATATTTTCCCTCTTCATCAACAGGTTGTAATACAGGTAGATTATAGCGTACACCTGTATTATAATCGTCTTCACCAAAAGCTGGTGCAGTATGGACGATACCAGTACCATCTTCCACAGTAACATAATCTGCACAAGTTACAAAAAATGCTTTTTTATCTGCTTCTATAAATGGCATTAATTGCTCATATTCCATATACTCTAGATCTTTACCCTTCATTTCTTCAAGGACTTCATATTCTCCATCTAAAACAGAAGGTGCCAGATTTTTTTCTACATAATAAACTTCTCCATTGCTCTTAACTTTTACATAAGTTTCATTTGCATTTACGGTTAAAGCTACATTGGATGCAAGTGTCCAAGGTGTCGTCGTCCAAACGAGGAAGTATTCATCTTTATCTTTAACTTTGAACTTCACATACACAGTAACTGTTTTGATTTCTTGATACCCCTGTGCAACTTCATGAGATGCAAGACCTGTGCCACATCTTGGACAGTAAGGTAAAATTTTATGACCTTCATAGATGTAATCCTCTTTAAAGAACTTATCCAAGATCCACCATTCAGTTTCAATGTAATTATTTTCAAGTGTGATGTATGGATTATCAAGGTCTATCAAATAAGCCATTTTTTTAGTCATTTCACGCCATGCATCTTCATATTCAAATACAGAATTACGACATTGATGATTAAAATTCTCAATACCATAAGCTTCGATTGCTGACTTGTCATTCAAGTTCAATCTTTTTTCAACTTCAATCTCAACAGGTAAGCCATGTGTATCCCATCCTGCTTTACGCTTTACTTGATACCCTTGCATCGTTTTATAACGACATACAGCATCTTTAAGGGCACGTGCGAGCACATGGTGAATCCCAGGTTTACCATTGGCTGTTGGTGGCCCTTCGAAAAAAATAAAAGGTTTTTCACCTTCACGGCTATCCACACTCAGCTTTAGTAAATCAATTTCTTCCCAGTAGCTACGTACGCTGCCTTCCGACTCAGCCACTGCTTTTTTTTCGAGCTCTTTGTAACTCATATCCATCATCCTTCCTTATCTTAAGTAATGCATTAATTAATTTGATTTTGTCCTTATATATCGTTTTAAAACATAAAAAATCCCATAGTTCATAAAAACTATGGGACGAAAAAGCCGTGGTACCACCCAAATTACATATCTATAGTTTCACTTAAAACTTATAGACTATGTCACTCCATAATGATAACGGTATTAAACCGATTTAAACTACTCACTAAAAGTTTTCGAATAAATTGCTATGGCTGATTTTCGATAACATCCCCTATCAGTTCACACCATCCACTGACTCTCTTAAAGTTTAATGTTATATACTCTTTCCAATCTTCGCTTTATTTATGAACATTTGACCTTTATTATAAACGATGTTGAAATTACAGTCAACACAAAATTACTTTCCAATCTCTTTAACCTGTGATGCCATGAGCTCAAGTTGACTCTCAAGGAGTACTTTAAATCGCGTGTTGAAGCTCATAAATTCCTGTTTTGCGTGTTCTTGACGCTTAATGATATTAAGGACTTCTGTATTGGCATCTGTTATTAATTTCTTCGCTTGATCATCTGCCTTTTCAATCATATACTGAGCTTTATTCTCCGCCGTACGGATAATATCTTCAGAAGTCTTTTGCGCTAAAACCATGGCATCCGTAATGGTTTTTTCCATGGTTTCAAAATGCTTCAATTGTTTTTCAAGTTCAGTGATCTTTGAAGTGGTTTCTATGTTAACATGAATCAATTCTTCCATACTCTTGACGATCTGTGCCATATACTCCTCAACTTCAGTCTCATTATAGCCTCTAATTGCCTTTGAAAAGTCTTTATTCTGTATATCAAGTGGTGTTAACATAAAATTCATCCCCCTTATTTAAGATGCTTTATACTCTATTACTATTATAACCCACATTGGCGTCGTATAGATTACTCCGATATGTCATTTTCATAACATTTTTATACTGGACTTGTAAAGTTGATTCTAATTCTATCCTTTTTTGTAACCCCTTCAATAGAACTCAGCGTAAATCGACCAAACCCTCTAACAGATACCAAATCACCTTCAGACAATTCATAAGATGCAGAGGTAACAGGTCTATAATTCACTTTAACTTTTTCAGACTGTATCAATTTCTGAGCCTCATTCCTAGAGAGATTATGAAAAGAGGCGACCACTGCGTCAAGTCGTAAAGACTTAACTGTATCGTGCTTCGTCTTGACAGACTTTTCAATCTGCTGTATCTCGGCACTGTCCTTAAAGCGACCTTTTACAGTAGCTCGCCCCACTTTATCTAAGCTCATGAGAACATAATCACATAAATCAAGTTCTAAAAAAACAATAAAATGGGATTCAAAAATTAAGATATCACCAGTGCGATCTCTATTGATGCCAAGGCCCATTAATGCGCCTAAAACGTCTTTATGCTCAACTGCATAATATTTTGAAGCAAATGTGAATTCCAAAGCTCCAAAACTAAATTGTTCTATAGATGGCTCTAAAAAATCTGGTGTGACTAGGAACTTAACTCTTTCTGCACCTTCATAACCACCCCACTTGATAAAGTGAAGATCTAAACTCGCCTTTAATATAGTTTCTAAGCCAAAAGCTATGTCTGGAGAACAAAAGCATGTTTCCTGAGCTTCATAATATTTCTCCGCAGCTTCTATTTTCTCAAGACCTTTTAAAAAGACACCATCCTTATCCAGGAGGTGTCCAAAGTGCCTTAACCAATTTTCTTTGTTCATTATTTTATGCCTACAACCAAATATGAAACAAATTGAATTAACAACAATGCTACTAACGGACTGAAATCAATCATATTCCCACCGATATTCAAACGAAAAAGTAATTTTCTAACAGGATTTAATATAGGTTCCGTCAAATTTATTAAAACTCTCATAAAGGGATTGTTAGCATCTCTTATAAACCAAGAGAGCATAGCTCTCGCAAAAATCATATACATGATCACTTGTAAAAAGTAAAAAATAGTTACGCGTAATTGTCCCATCTTATTCTCCTTATTCTTTAAGCCATGAGCTAATTGTACTTTCCGTCCTGCCAATTACTGCATCGCCAGTTATGTCTACATTTTGAGGTGCCAAAACAAAAATACCTTTAGATACTTGTTGAATATGACCATCAAGGGCATAAAGCGCACCCGAACAAAAATCAAAGATTTTTCGAGCTAAATCTTTGTCAAGTTCAGATATATTCATGACTACAGGACGTCTGCTCTTTAAAGTGTCCACAATGCCTGTAGACTCTTCAAAAGTTTTAGGATGAAAAAGGACGACGTTCATCTGCGCATTTGAATGAATGTTGAGAATTTTATTACTCGTTTTTATCGTATTCATCGATTTTTGAGTCGTTTCTGCAATAGCACTCATTGCTTCTTCACTGTCTAAATCGTCTCGTTTCATCTCACTATAAAAATCCTCAGCTGCATAATCTTCTTCCTCTTGAGAATCTACACCCCAAAAGAATTTAATCTTATCAATAAACTTATCACCCATAGGTTCCTCCAAAATGAATCTTATTTTGTTTGATATATTCTTTTTCCAAATATCTTAGTCCCGATTCGAACCATAGTTGCACCTTCCTGAATTGCCACTTCATAGTCACTCGACATACCCATAGAAAGATGTAAAGGTTTTACATTAGGATAAGGTGTGTTATTTAAATCATCAAACATTTTTTTCATTAATTTAAAGTCATCTCTCAAATGTTCTGGTTCTTCAACAATTGGCGCAATGTACATGAGTCCACAAATCCTCACATGTGCCAGTTTAGACATGGCTTCAAGCAATGGTTTAAGCTCTAAAGGCGAAATACCATACTTGCTTGCCTCATCTTGAATATTAATCTGAATCAAAACATCCTGTATTTTATGGATCTGTCCAGCTCTTTTATCAATTTCCACAGCCAATTTCAAACTATCTACAGAATGAATCAATTCAACTTTATCGATGATATATTTTACCTTATTAGACTGCAAATGTCCAATCAAATGCCAGTTTACACCTCTATTTACATCATCATACTTCCTTAAAATTTCTTGAACTTTGTTCTCAGCAATATCTGTAATACCATATTCAATTGCAGCATTCATCACATCAGCTTCATAAGTTTTAGTAACACCGAGCAAAGTCACCGTGTCAACAGCTCTACCAGCCTGTGCACATGCCAACTTAACACGATCATTAACATTTTTTATATTTTCATCTAAATAAGAATACATTTAACACCTCAAATCTAATTAATTCGATCGCCTTCTTTATATTTAGCACCTTCTCTGACAACTTCTTGATTTGCCTTGATACTTCTCACAAGACCTAAAGTCGCATCGTAGAATTGCTCATTGTAGATAATCGCATAATCATCATCATAGCCGATCACTTTTACAGGTACAAACCTTAAAGTTCGGTCCTTTTCTACCACATAGACTCCATTTTGATTATTGTAAGTCAAAAGAGAATCCGTATGCAGTTTTAAGCCCTTATAGTTCTGTCTCGTTATTTCACACCCTACAATACGTTTATCAAAATATTGATCAAAGGCTTCTGAAACCCTGACCACAGCAACTGCTTTATCCGCACTGACAAATACATCATACACTTGTCCATCTATCACTTCGTTATTGATTTTAACTTTAACTTTAGAGATATTTTTGTAGGTTTCAACTTCTTCTTTATCGATTAGAACCACTAGGTAGCCTGTGGCATGATCGACAATTTTAAAGACAGGATCACCTGAATTAACATGATCACTTGAGATCCGCTTTGGTGTAATATTAACTGTGTCTATTTCATCATAATTGATATTGTAAATGTTATCAATAGTAAATACGTCCTCATAACCGTCTAACTGGTATGTCAACATACCACTTGCAGGTGCAGTCACAACTAAAGACTGTCCCTCTTTTAAACTTCCATTGCCAACTGTTTTTTGAGTATAGCTGGCCGTTCTATTCGCTAAAAATTTATTTTCACCTTCAAGCTTTTCTCGCATTTCAAGCTTCAACAACAAATCTCTTTTGAGTGCAGGAATTTCTTGATAATTTTTATGCTTAATATCAAAAACAATTTGATCTTTCAAATTCATAATATCAAATTCCAAAACATTATAGTTATATTCTAGCTTTTTTTGGGTCTCCTGCGGAATATTTTCCTTCGTAGAATTGACACTAGGATCATCCGCATTAGAAGAAATGTTTAAAGAATCCGCGCTCGCATTACTGCCACTGTTATAAAGTTCTACAACTGGTTCCCCTTTAGCGACAATTCTGCCGCCTTCTGCTAAGAAATTAAGATCTCCAGAGGTATTCGTTTTAACGACCATTTCATTTCTAAAAATAATGGCTTGATATTGATCTTTTAGGTCCAAATCACCGTAAGGCACTAAGTATGAATTTTGTTCCTTATAAAAGAGGTCTAAACCCAGCTTCACTAAAAAGAAAATAATCACACCCACTAAGGCTATACTGAAAAAAATCCTACCATAATGTGGTTTTCTTTTACGAGCCGATTTTTTTTTTGCCATCTATCCATCCACCTTTAAAGGATTATTCCCAATTTTCAAATGCCTTAGCATATTCATCAATTTCATGCTTTTTTTGTCTCGTCATAAGACTATTAACAGCTACTCTCGCGTCTTTACCTTCATATAGTACTTTATATAACTCTGTGGTAATTGGCATTTCTAAATCAAACTTGAGCATAAGATCATATGCTGATTTTACAGTATAGGCACCTTCTACTACCATGCCAATTTCTTCAATGGATTCCTCGAGTGAATGCCCTTTACCGATTAAAATACCGCATCGACGGTTTCGACTATGCATGCTTGTACAGGTCACAATGAGATCACCCACTCCAGCAAGGCCTCTGAAGGTTTCTGTAGTAGCCCCCATTGCCGTTCCTAAATATGCGATTTCATTTATCCCTCTAGTGATCAGAGCGGCTTTTGCATTGTCACCATAACCGAGGCCATCACTAATACCAGCGCCTAGTGCAATAATATTTTTAAGTGCACCGCTGATCTCAACACCTACCACATCTGGATTCGTGTATACTCTCATGTAGTCATTGGAAAAAAGATCCTGAATTAATTCAGCAGCTCGTCTTGATTTAGATGCAGAAACAAGTGCTGTAGGCAGTTTTAGCGAAACTTCTTCAGCATGCGAAGGTCCTGATAAGGTCACAAAGTCTTGATCAGGTAATAAGCGTTGTGTAATCTGTGATACAGTTTCAAGCGTATTCATATCAATACCTTTAGAAACATTGATCAAGATAGTCTCTTTACGAATAAAACCGCCTGCTATAAATTTTTCCAATGTCTTTTGATACTGTTGAGAAGGCACTGAAAACAAAATAACCTCAGCGCCCACCACAGCTGTCTGTATATCGGAAGTAAATTGTATTGATTTAGGTAATTCTATATTTTTAAGGTATTTTTCATTCATACCCGTTTGATTGATGATATCTATTTGACTTTGATGCCGTGCCCAAACACAAACTTTATGACCATTTTCATTTAAAACAAGGGATAACGCAGTCCCCCAGCTTCCTGCTGCCACGATTGCTACTTTCAAATTATGCCTCCATTTCGAACTAATCATACGACTTCCATTATAGCATAAAAACGTGCATTCATAAACTTAAAAAGGATTGATCACATATGTACACTTATACAAATCTTCTTAGTGTCAAAATGGGACAATCCTTTAACTTCTAACGTATCCTTTTATACTTAAATTAATTTCTATCGTACTCAATGGTTCTATGCTTTCCCTATATATTCGATAATTCACAGATTCTATTACAAAATTTAGACCTTTAAGAAAGTAAAGTAATTACAATTCCATAGCCTTCTGGATCTCTAAACAGCTTGCCATTTTCCTCCCAAAAAGGATTTTTGGGTGCAAATTCCAAATATTTTTCTTTCCTCAGTCTTTCTAAAACTAAATCAAACTGCGATTGATCTTCATATTTTAGAATAATTAAATCATCCTCATCTGCTGAGTGTCTTGGAGAATCGCTTGACTCTGTAAACTCAATTTCCCAGTTGCATTGATCACAACCTAAGATAATCCCCGAATAACCATTATGATTTTTAAACTCCGAATTCACTTTTAGCCCAAGTAATGTACAGTAAAAATGCATTAATGGCTTTAATGATTTTACATGTCTTGCAAATCTTACATTCATATGTTCACCTCTTAAAAATTAGACTCTCATTTGATTTTTGAAGTAAAATTGACGCTCATACGTAACCAAGCTATAAATTCTAGAAAACCACTCAACACCAAGTAGAGTTCCTGACACGCCTAAGAAGATAAAATACAAAACACTCCGAATTCTAATCAAAAATAAGAACACATAAACCGCAGTGAGCATCAGTATTCTCAAAGTATACAGAATGCTATTTATAGGCTCCACCTGTGTATAATACGATCTGATATCTTCCATTTGTTCAATATAACAATCATGGTGATATGCTTTTGGAATCAGTAAATGATGTTCTTTTGATACCGTCAAATCTAATCTGTTTATGATCGGCCTTCCACACTGTTCACAAGTTAATAGATTCATAATAACACATCCTATCTCACATTATATTCTTGTTTGTTTATATTTTAACATTATTTTAGAATTGCGTCATTAATTTTCAGAATATTTCATCATTTCCATTCTCTTCATCATAATCATCATCGTCTTCATAATCTTCATCGTCTTCTTTATAGTCCTCTTCATCTTCATACTCGCTTAAAGGGTGATCCCACCAATTATGTTCATCTTCTTCATTTTCTTCGTCATAATCCACGTCATCTTCATAGAACTCGCTATCATCACCAATTTCTATTCTCAAATGCGCTATTAGGTCATTAAATCTGAACATACAATCGCCTCCCTAACACTGTCTATAACATATATACCCCTTTTCCAACCCTAACAACGCAAAAAAACTGATCTTTCAATGATCATTTACATCCACAACGATATAACATGATCCTCAAAAAATCAGTTCGATTATTTGTAATAAAAATTATTCACCTCTTTGTTTAACCTTAAAAACAATTGGCGTCCCTTCATAATTAAAGTTCTTTCTAATTTGGTTTTCAATATAACGTACATATGAGAAATGCGCCAATTCTTTGACATTGACAAAGAGCACAAACGTCGGTGGTTTCACACCACATTGAGTTGCATAATAAATCTTAAGTCTTTTGCCTTTATCAGAAGGGGGTTGATTTAACGCCATCGCTTCGTTGAGAATATCATTAAGTACACCTGTTGAGATTCTAAGCGCATGATTATTTGAGACATAAACCGCTTGTTCTAAAAGCTGCGTTACCCTTTGTCCAGTCAGTGCAGAAACAAACATCACAGGTGCATAAGTCATATAGGCAAGCTCTTCTTTAACTTTCTTTGTATAGTCTTTGAAAGTACTATTGTCTTTTTCAAGTAAATCCCATTTGTTGACAACAATTACGATCGCTTTCCCTGCTTCATGTGCATATCCAGCAACCTTCTTATCTTGGTCTGTAACGCCCTCAACAGCATCAATCATGAGGAAACAAACATCTGAACGCTCAATTGCAGATAAAGCCCTTAATACACTGTATTTTTCAATGGATTCGTTAACTTTAGACTTACGTCTAATTCCCGCTGTGTCTATAAGCACAAATTTCTGATCATTGTAAGTAAACGGTGTATCAATAGCGTCACGTGTTGTGCCTGCAATATCAGATACAATAACTCTATTTTCACCAATGATCTTGTTCACCATAGATGACTTACCTACATTTGGTTTCCCTATGAAGCAAATTTTAATAGCGTCATCCTCTTCTTCGAGCAACGTATCCTCAGGAAATAATTTGACAACTTCATCTAATAAATCTCCAAGGCCCATTGCATTTACAGACGAGATCATAATTGGCTCTCCGAGACCTAAATTATAATAATCATAAAAATGACTTGGTGTATTATACACATCGATCTTGTTAAGTACTAAAACAACAGGCTTCTTTGATACCCTTAGCATTTGCGCGATTTCTTCATCAGCACTTGTATAGGAGTACTTGCCATCACATAAATAGATGATGACATCTGCCGTATCAATAGCGATTTGCGCTTGATCTCTCATTTGAGATAAAATGATATCTGTTGAAGATGGCTCTATACCACCTGTATCAATAAGTGTAAAGTTATACCTTAACCATTCACATTCGGCGTATACACGATCACGTGTTACACCGGGTGTATCTTCTACAATGGAAATTCTCTTTCCAGCAATTCTATTAAAAAACGTGGACTTCCCCACATTCGGGCGGCCTACCACCGCAACGATTGGTTTTCTACTCATTTTACTTCCCTCCATATAATATGCTTTCAACGAAATCGATTCCCATTTCACCGACTTTGACAACAGGTTTTTGATAATGTGTTTCAAGGTCTGTGATGGAACAATCATCTAACATCACGTCTTCATCTGCTCTAAACATAGATACTGGTAATAAAATGGCATCACAATTCTCTGCGTTTAAAACTTGTTTCTTTATATCTGTACCCGTGACCAATCCTGCCACAGTTATACGCTCTCCAAAAAAATCATTTTCGATCTTCTTTACCTTAATTTCCAGATTCGGAAATTCTGCCATTAATGCTGCCGCTAAACTTTGTAAATAAGGATAAGCCGCCACACCAGTAACGATTAAAACCTGTCTGTGTGTTTCTAATCTATAGTTATTAGAGCCTAAAATCTCACGCACTTCATGATCCAACTTTCTGATCATACCAATGCCATCTTCATGCTGTATAAAAGATTCATAAGCTTCATAGGGCGGGAAAGGCACTCCAGAAAGCAAATAAAATTCATCTGCAAGAAAAGCAAATCTCGTTCCAATCTTTTTGAGTGCACGCTCTTGAAATGGATGCACAATATCAATCACTTGCTTTGATGTAACTTGATTAAACCCTTGCATTTCTATAAGACCTTGTCTATGTTTTGTAAGACCAATAGGCACTATGGCAACGCTCTGTAAATTGGACCCTAAAGTAATGAGGTCGTCAAGTGTACGTCTGAGTTCTTCACCGTCATTATATCCTGGGCATAAAACAATCTGTGCATTAACGACTATACCATTTGAAGTCAATTTCTCCAGACGTTCCATGATATTGCCTGCAAATCTGTTGCCAAGCATTTTCACTCTAAGTTCTGGATTAGTCGTATGAACAGAGACATTAATAGGACTGATTCTATATTCAATAATTCGATTAAATTTATCTTCATTCAAATTCGTCAAGGTGACGAAGTTACCCTGTAAAAAAGACAATCTCGAGTCATCATCTTTAAAGTATAAAGTTGATCTCATGTTTTTAGGCAATTGATCAATAAAACAAAAGATACAATTGTTTGAACAACGTGTTGCATCATCTATAATGGGATTTTCAAATTCAATACCCAATTCTTCATCAAATTCCTTATCAATTTCAAGATCCCAAATCTCACCGTCTTTTTTTTGTATCTCAACCACAATGAATTCATCGTTTGTGAGATACATCAAATCAATGATATCAACCACTTTTTTATTATTAATGCTGAGTAAAATATCGCCCGATTCTATTTCCAATTCCTCAGCGATTGAACCCGGGAGCACTTTCTTTATCTTATTCATACAGGCCTTCCCATCATAACATAATCCTCTACCATACAATCTAATATTGTAATATAAAATCATTCAAAGTGCAAATGAAACTTTTGCAATGATTTACTTTTTAGAAGAAATCCTATTTTATGATTTGGCACAGTTGACTCATGGTTCCTCGTTTGCCTCCATTTGCTTTTCGATGCGAATGATACAACTCGCTTTCACAGATAGTACAAGCAGCGTTTATCTCTATGTGATCACTTTTTAAACCGTTCTCTATAAAAATAAGTTCATTGGCTTTTTTCAAGTCTATAAAATATCTACCATTGGCCTTTGGTTCAAAAAAACACATCATATCACGCTCTGAAAAACGTTTTTTAAAAAGCGTCTTTACGAGTTCATCTACCTCATAACAGCATTTACCCGCCGATTGACCAACACCTGCTAAAAGATGCTCAGCTTCACTATGATAGCAGTGCTTCATCGCTTTTAAAACATCTGTAGCAATCTTGTTGGAAGTCCCGCGCCACCCACTGTGAATAATGGCAACTGCTTCATTTACAGGATCAAAGATATAAAGAGGCACGCAATCCGCATAAAATGTCATCAAGATAACATCCTTACGGTTCGTCATCAAGGCATCTGTGTCAGGGCTTGAATAAAGTCTATACTCTGATAATGCCGTGTGCTTTACCTCTATTTCATCTAAACTTTGAAAGTCTGTATTTTCATCTATTTTAAGTATGTGATTAGAGTGTGTCTGTCTTGTGGCGACGAGTATTTTTCCAGTGAGACCAAGGATATCTATGGCAATTTTAATGTCCTGACATGCCGTTTCAAACTGTTCTGGATTATAAAAATTCGTATTCATCCCACCATATACACCTTGACTTACACCACCTGTCCTATCTGTTATGCCTAAATGTAAAGAGGTCGCCTTTAACTGTTCAAATTTTATCATGATCTTCTTTGTACACCGCTACAAAAGTTCAGCATACACTCCTTTCCGATTAATGTGATATGTAGTCTATATAATAGTATCATAAATGATTAGAGTGTCAAAAGACAAAAGTTTAGAAGTCCTCTAGCTCGATAATGCGAATTGATAAAAGGCTTTCATTCAGTTAAAATATAGAGGTATAATCGGATAACTAAAACCTGTCCAACTCTTTCAAATACTAAGGAAGTGAATCAATGTATAAAATTTTGATCGTCGAGGATGATCTCCTCTTAAATAAAACCTTATCTTATAATTTAGTGGCTGATGGCTATGATGTCATTTCGGCTTTTAACTGTGTCTCAGCCCTCGAGTGGCTTAAAGAATCCCAATTTGATTTAGTATTACTAGACATAAACCTCCCAGATGGTAATGGGTTTGACTTGTGTAAAATTATTAAATCAAACTCTCCAGATACATATAACCTCTTTTTAACTGCAAATGATCAAGAGGGTGATATGATTAAAGGTTATGATGCTGGTGGGTTTGATTATATCACCAAACCCTTTTCAATCACCGTTCTTTGCAAAAAAGTAGCCGTCCTCTTTGAAACGATTCACAAGCAAAGTCCAAAACATGATCTATATAATGACGGCATTTTAAAAATAGATTTTTCTGAACAAACGGCTACTTTGAACGGCAATCTCATAGAGCTCACGCCAAAAGAATATCGCACCTTATCTCTTTTTATCCAAAATCCAAAACAGATACTCACCAAACGGCAACTTTTAGAACAATTGTGGGATATTGATGGCAACTTTGTAGATGAGCATACACTGACAACCACGATAAGTCGTATACGCAAAAAAATTGAACACAAAGGTCATAAATATATCAAAACCACATATGGCCTAGGGTATCAATGGATCGGTGGTGACCCTCAATGAATAGAAAAACACTTTTAACAGACAAAATTCTGATCATTGTAGCCACTGGCATGCTTCTATCTCTCTTTTTTGCAGGTTTATTAATGTACCTATATGTTAGAGATTTAACTGTTTTCTATATAGGCGTTGGGCTTATACTTGCCCTCTTTTTTTGGTGTGCTGTCTTTCTTCATTATTTTCAAAAAAAACTACTCTACTTCACGTCTGACTTATGTAGAACCTTGGATCATATGATAGATGGCGATGAAATACCTCACGTCCATCTAGAAGAAGAAACTCTATTGGCCCGTATTAATCACCGACTAGAGCGGCTCTACAACATTATGCAATCCACACAAAACAAGGTTGAAATTGAAAAGAAAGAATTACAGACTCTCGTTTCAGACATCTCACATCAGACCAAAACGCCTATAGCCAATCTAAAAATGATAAATGATACCCTGATAACGCGTAATATCCCTGCTGAAAAACAATTTGAATTTTTACAAGCTACTCAAAGTCAACTTAACAAACTGGCTTTTATGATTGAAGCATTGGTGAAAGCTTCTAGATTAGAAACAGGCCTAATTGTACTGAAAAAAAAAGAAATGCCACTATATGAGACCCTTGTGGCTGCTATTAATGGTATATTGCCATCTCTTGAAGACAAAAACATCACATTTTCAATGAACTGCTCCGAAACGCTAACTGTGCCACATGATACCAAATGGACTTCCGAGGCATTCTTCAATCTACTGGACAACGCCGTTAAATACACAGCATCAGGAGGTATTATTCGCGTCAATGTTGAAGCACTGGAAATGTATCTTAAAATAGACGTGATGGATACAGGCAAAGGCATTCCAGAAAGTGAACAAGCTCAAATATTCAGTCGATTTTATCGAGAAGCAAGTGTGCACGATATCGAAGGCATCGGAATTGGACTTTATCTCACACGAGAAATCATTACGTTGCAAGGTGGTTATATCAAGGTCACCTCAAAACTTAATCAAGGTAGCACCTTTTCTGTATTTTTACCTTGCTTCTAGTTCCATTAAAATTATAAAATTCAATCCTTGGGAGATTTCTGTAACAATTGGGATTTATAATGAGTATATCAACTAAAAAGGCGGTTCATTTATGCGTATTCTACAGACAGAAAACCTAAAAAAATATTATGGTATTGCCCCCAATATTACACGTGCTCTTGATGACGTCAATTTCACTGTCGATCAAGGCGAATTTGTTGCCGTTGTTGGCACATCGGGTTCAGGCAAATCCACACTACTTCATATGATGGGCGGATTAGATAAACCCACCTCTGGTGAAGTCATTATACAGAATAGAAATCTCTCCCAAATGAAGGATGAACAACTGACCATCTTTAGACGTCGAAATATTGGCTTTGTCTTTCAAAATTACAATCTCGTTCCTATGCTCAACGTCTATGAAAATATAGTGCTTCCCGTTGAACTGGATGGTGATACTGTTGATCAAAAGTATATGGGTGAAATTATTAGCATGCTCGGTTTTGAAAACAAACTTAAAAGCATGCCCAGCAATCTTTCTGGTGGCCAGCAACAACGCGTTGCAATCGCACGTGCACTTATTAGCAAGCCCGCAATTGTGCTAGCTGATGAACCCACTGGAAATCTTGATAGCAAATCCAGTGCTGATGTTATGGGGCTTTTAAAGCGTACAAGCCATGAATTTAATCAGACAATTGTCATGATTACCCATAACATAGAACTTGCACAGCTTGCACATCGTATTGTTCGTCTTGAAGACGGCAAGATTGTGGCATAAGGGGGGCACTCAGATGACTCTCCCCTTTAAAAATGACACCAGTCCGATTTTAAAAAAACTTGCCTTCTGCAGTTTTAAAACAGGTAAAATAAAAAGCCCACTCATTATACTGACCATTGTACTTTCAGTCACATTACTGTCCACTTTTATACTCTCCATCACAGGCATGCATGTGGCTGAAAAGAAACAATTAGAACGCTCTAGTCATGTTACCTATGTCGACGTCGATCAAGCTCAAGTTAAAAAGTTACGCCATGACAAAAGAATTTCCGATACACTTTTAATTAAGCAAGCTTACAGCACGGACATCGACCAATACACCATTGTCCCTATGTATATCGAACAAAAGACGAGTCCTATTTCAGTTATGACACTCATTGAAGGCCATTATCCTGAAAAATACGATGAAATTGCAGTAGATAAGGCTTACATGAAGCAAATTGGACAGCCACCTGAACTGAATACTCAATTAACAGTCACCTTTTACAATGGCATCACCGAAACATATACAGTTACCGGTTTTACAAATGATGACACATCAGAAAAAATATATGCCCTTTATTATTCTAGTGACTATGCTACATCAGGAAGTCAATTTCAACACGCAGTGACTTCAATTGCAACTCAGTTAAAAAATGTGGATGATATGTCCAAAGGCATCTTTGAAGCCTATAGCAGGAGGATCGGTACAGACGCTCATATTGCTTACAAGAATATTGATATCAACGATGCCTTTTCAAAATCACTTTATTTGTACAATGAAGAATGCATTATAATCCTAACAACTGGATTTTTTGTTTTGTTTGCAAGTTATTTAGTCATTTATAGCATTTTTTACATTTATATTCAAAATCAAGTTCATTATTTCGGACAATTGCGTGCAATCGGCGCAACCACACGTCAGATCAAACGTATTATAAAAATAGAAGGTTTTATTTTTTGCTTTATCGGTACAAGCATTGGTCTTATAATAGGTGCAAGTATCGCATTTTTATACAAACCAAGTGGATGGACTCTTAGTAATACCTTAATCACTAGCATAATCATTTTTATATTCACTTACATGACAGTGCTCCTCTCCTTATGGAAACCAGCCAAGATTGCAAGCCACACTGCTCCTATTGAAGCCATCAAATCAATAGTTGATAAAGACACCCATATTTCAGCCCCTAAACACCTACACCGTAAAATAACCCCACTGAATCTTGCGAAAATGGGCATCTATAGAAACCGTAAAAAAGTAATGTTGACACTATTATCACTCACTGTTTCAGGTATTATGTTTATGTCCGGAACCACTTTGCTCGCTTCACTGAATATGGAAAAGTTCGCACGCCATGGTATGATGAAATACGGTGAATTTATCATTTCATTATCCAGAAATGCTAAAAAAAATAATGACCATGGTTATACTGGTCTTCAACTTAAAAATCCACTTAATCCAGAATTGATCCATGAAATATCAAAAATAGAAGGTATAAAATCAATAAAGTCTTATGAAAGCTTAGCCATACTGTACGACTATCAAAATCATCAAGCGCATAATGCTCTTACACCATTCAAACCTCAGCAAGTAGATTTATTAAATCAATACACACTTAATGGCACTATTAATTATGAACAAATGGTAGAGCAAGATGAAATATTAGTGGCAAGGAACAAAAGCACTGAATTCATCTATGGTTGGCGATTTAATGTTGGCGATCAGATCACCTTTAAATGGTACGATGGCAAAAGTAACCAATCTAAAACCTTTAAAATTAGCAATGAAATCAGCGATGCACTATTTCAGAATCCTGTCAGTGACGAAATTTTTGGTACTGTTGGCGATTTCATAATCCCTAAGGCCACTTTAGAAAAAATGATGCCTTCTGGTTTTAACTTCAACAATAAGATTATTGTGTCTATCCAAAATTATGCCGATGACGAAGTTCAAATAAGAAGTAAGATAAAGATCCTTGTTGCTCCAAATGCGTATTTATCCCTAGATACATTAAATGATTATTATGAAGAGAGTTACCTCATGTATCACAGAACAAGTGCTGTAATTTTTGGTATTTGTGGGTTTACGCTGTTGTTCGCCATGATCAATTTAGTAAATACCCTGATTGCCACAACGCTTTCTCGTAAACATGAGTTTTCAACCTTACGTTCAATTGGCTTAAGCAGACGCCAGCTCTTGAGAACACTTCAATATGAAGGGCTCATCTTGGCATTTTGGCATATTTTATTGACATTGTGCCTTGGTACGCCTATTGGTTACTACCTAGTTACTTACTTAAAATCACCTTGGGTGTGGCAATTTCCATCTCTCTATTTTATTGGCTATATCCTCTTAGCCGTTTCTTTTCCAGTTATAATCTCTACGACGACTACTTATGTACTCAATAAAAAAACACTTGTAGAACAGCTTAGGGAACACACAATTTAGCGATATTCAAATAAAAAAGTCGTCATACGATGCGTTTTATGATAACACATCGTATGACGACTCACTTTTCTACTTTCTCAACAATAAACATTTATCATTTTGTTTTATTTTGATTGATCCGCGAGCCATTCGAAGAGAGTGACTTCTTTGCCATCAATTGTATCAACACATTCATTATTTAAAGCATATATCCACGAGAAGTGTCCCATGTACTCGTATGGATCAACACCGTTTTGCGCCTTATACATCCCTGAGGTATCCACTACTTTATCAAATCGACTATAGTGAATGTTAGTTGCTCCTAAGCTTTCCAATCTATTATAGAGTGCATTAGAGAAATCGTCTTTTAAAATAGGATTTCCCATTGCGTCTTTTTTGACGATGACATTATGATTACCATCGATTTCGCCTTCCGCTATGGAAACCACACCATCTGAAAGTGCATGCGTTAACCATATTGGCATCTCTTTAATCGCTTTAAGTCTATCCTCAGTTAACCAGTTCGCACTATATGCTTCACAAATTGGAAATGCTGCTGCAAAATAATTTGGATAGTTGACAATCATGTTTACCGTCATATACCCACCATTTGAACAACCACCTATATAAATTCTATTTTTATCGATTTCCGGATGGTCAGAAACATAATTTTCAATCAGTGCCATTAATGCTTCTTGATAATAAGATTTGCCATTGCTGTTTTCGATTGTGTTATTATATACATCTGTACCGTTATAATCCATCCACATGGTTGGTGCCTGCGGTACAAGAATATAGCTACCTGTTTCGCCAAATAATTTCTGAATCTCATCTGACGCTAAGTTAACCACTTTATTCCCTATAAGTGAAATCGTCGTGTCGACGCCACCTTCTCCAGCACCATGTAACCATATGATTAAAGGATTTTTACCGTTCTCTTTAAAGGCTGTATTCGGCACATATGAAGCATATAAGAGCTCTATATTAGAATATTCAAATTTTTGGTTATTATCAAATTCATCTGCCACTAATTTCACATCTCCAGAATACGCTTGATCAGCTGTGGGCATCATAACGATCTTATCCCCATCTTGTGATGTTAAAAAAGCGCCTGGATTAAGGCTTATTTTATAGCGGGTTTTAATGTATTCATTTCTAGAAGTGAGCATATTGTAATTAAAAGGGGAACTTTCAACGCGCTGTGGTCCAACAGGCATCTCAATCGTTACAAAAGCGCCTGTATTCACTCGGTTCCCATTTTCATCTGATTTGTAGATATTCGTTACTGAACGTAAAGCTTCATGTGCTGTGACTTCATCCTTATAAGTAAACGTCTCAAAGTCAAAATCCTTAAAATAGCGAACAGATGTGACTTCAAAAGTATCATTTGACAAAGTATTTTCATTTATTGGCATATTAAAATCTAATACGACTTTCGTAATTGCAGGGCCCCAATCAAAAGCTTCTGTGATGGTTTTATAATGCACATCTGCGAGTACTTTAGAAGCACTGCTCGGATCTCCCAATTTTTTAATTAAAAGCGGTAACCATTTTCCTAAATCGTCTTCAGCATTTTGGTTGATAAAGTTCAGCCACTCTTCAGGATTTTCAGTTTTCTCATAGAGAATTTTCATAACTTCTTCATCCACCATTCCATTTTCCGTCTCTGCCATAGATATACCACCAAGCATTGTCAACAAGAGCAATAAACTCATAATAACTGCATAGATTTGTTTTCTCATCAGAATCCCCCTTTTATTATACTACTCATCAATTAACAATCAACATATCGAATAATGATGGTGTTTCCAGCCTGAATCCAACTAACCATTGATCCGCAGCACTTTGATTTATCAGCGATCCTCCATCATCGTATAAAAAAAGACCAAAAGAGTGAGCCACGGTTACTCAACCGTAGTTCTTCCTTTGGTCTTGCCTGAAAAATCAGTCACAATCCATCATCAATATGTTTTTATTACATCTATAGATTATCACTTACTAGCTATAATGTCAATTTGGTTATAACGATATAGAGGCCTTATTAATCATAAGAATGCATGCGATTATAGGCGAATCTCCCCATATAATTATTAAAATAGTGCTTTATTCACTTATTTATCATTTTTGAAACCTTGATCTTTTAATACTGGTTGAACTTTTGGAAAATACACACTTTTATAAGTATTAGATGTAGATACACTCCAATTGACTTCCTGCTCACGTCCAATTTCTTTTAGATAAGGTACCATTTGCTCATCATAACTATCAATAGCCTCTTTTAAACCTTCCACCTGATATTTTTCATCAAATTTGAAAGTTTCAAATGGCATCCTTGGTTTTTTATGTGAATTATCTTTTGGATATCCCACTGCAAGTGCTGCCACAGGGAATGTATACTCTGGTAATTCTAGCAATTCGATCATTAAAGCTGGATCTCTTCGAATGCCACCTATTGGTACAATACCAAGCCCAAGAGATTCTGCTGCAATGATAGCTGCTCCCATATTCAAGCCCACATCAACAGCACCCACTAAGGTCCCTTCAACACTTTCATGAATAACTTGTTCTAAATTATTTTTCTGAGCGCCTAAATGCGTTTTATAAAAATCAGCTACAAACACCATCAAAACCGGGGCATCATCAACCCAAGTTTGACCACCAGCTAATGCTGCAATTTTTGCTTTTTTGACTTTATCTTTTACAACAATTACAGAAGACTGTTGCCCATTGATTGAATTTGGCATTGCTTGTGCCGATTTTAAAATTTCATTGATTGTCGCTTCATCAATTTTCTGATCTTTAAAGCTTCTAATAGATCTATGATCTTGTATTTTTCTAATTGTTTCATTCATTGTAATACCTCCTTGAATCATATCTTTATGATTACACTATATTTTTTTATAAAAATTCGTAATGCCCTCTTTTTCAACAAATTTAGGCAGTTCTGAAATGGCTTTTAAAAAATGTTCTGCTTTACTATGTTCTTTAAGACAGTCGCCATCTTCCCATTCTTCTATTATCGTAAAAATTAGTGGGTCAGATAAATCCTGAAAAAGTTCATATCGAATACACCCTCTATCTTTTTCATTTGTCTCTTTCACCAATTCATTGACGATTTTTGTAAATTCATTTACTTGATCTG
This sequence comes from uncultured Fusibacter sp., assembly GCA_965140735.1. Taxonomy (GTDB): domain Bacteria; phylum Bacillota; class Clostridia; order Peptostreptococcales; family Acidaminobacteraceae; genus Fusibacter_A. The sequence goes on from OZ223306.1 coordinate 1,242,918, forward strand.
CTTTAACAAAATTTTTAGCAACTACTTTAATCATTTGTCTTCGCCTCCTAATTCATTCAAAAGTTTATTCGTTAATATTATAAATGTTTCCGTTTCTTTTTCAGTTAAAATATCTTGATAGCATGCGTGTAAGTCATCCCATGCCTTGACGATGTCTGGTTGCATCGCCATGCCTTTCTCAGTTTTAGAAATATAGACATTCTTACCTTCAGATTGCCTACTTATAAGTTGTTTTCTTTCTAACTTTTCAACAAAACGTGTAATTGTCGAAGGCGTTAAATGTAATAATTCGCCAACTTCCTTTTGATGAATTTCACCTCTTGAATTAACAAGGTTTAATAGAAATGCATGACTTGGAGACAAGCCTGTCTTGGCAAATGCATCGTCAGCTATTTTTTTAAATGCTCTTGCCAATTTTGTAGATGAAAAAAATAAACAACTTTCTAAGCCACAACTATGTTTATCTGAACTACATTTTTTATCCAACACAATCACCTCTCTTGTTTGTACATACAACTATATCAGAACATAAATTTTGTGTCAATCCAAAATGGTGAAAATGATTATTGTTTACAATTAGACTTTTTATCATTACTCTAAAAAAGGCTCTAATACGCCAACCTGCTAAAAAGGATTTTGCGTAATAGAGCCTTTATGAATTTTTTGTGACTATGATGACCTAGCTTAATTTAAATTTATTCGTTTCACTTAATAAGTGTTCCACATTTTGTTTAGAGTCTTCTATTTTGATGATCGTTTCAGATGAGCTATGGTTAATATCACTTACTCTCATGGCAATATCTGTCGTCCCTCTTGCACCATCGTTCGCAGCATCTGAAATACCATCAATTGATGTCAATATGCTCTCAACTGAAGCTAATAGCTCCTCTGATGTTGCGCTAAATTCACTCACCAAGACTTCTACATTAGTGGCATCTTCGCTGTAGGAGTCTGTCACTTCAAGCATCCCTTTATAATCTTGATCTACATCAGTGGAGACATAGGTTAAAAGCATATTTGAGCTTTCAGACAAGTTAGAAACAGATGAGACAACCTTAGTTGTAATTTCCTGTATTTCGAGAACTGTATGCTTTGATTGCTCCGCTAAATTTCTGATCTCATCCGCTACTACAGAGAATCCTCTCCCCGCTTCACCAGCTCTTGCAGCTTCTATTGCAGCATTTAATGCCAATAAATTCGTCTGCTCTGTAATTTTCATGATAGATTCTGACAATATATTAATTTGGTCTACGATTTTAGAGTCCTGTATAGCAGATTCTAACTGCGCTTTGGTTTGTGTCAACATCAATTGTGCTTTCTTTTGTGCCATTAAAACATCTTGTTGCGTTTTTTCAGCACGCTTACTGATCTCACCCGCCACCAATGCACCTTGTTGTGCTCTTTCTGCCATTGATTGAACAGCACTTTCAATTTCATGAGAAGTTATAGACATTTGATCCGATGAAGCTGCAGTTTCCTCCATGCTGGCTGCAAGTTCTTCCGTTGTTGAAGAAACGTCTTCTAAATTGATTTTTAAGTCCGACATGTCCATTTTGACACGATCTACATGCATTTCTATGTCTTTTGAGTCATTCTTAATACTATCTACTAAAACCTTAAGTGCCTCTTTCATCTGATCAATACTACCTGCTATGGTACCAATTTCATCTTTACGGCTGAGATAACATGGATCAATATCTATCCTAAAATCGCCATTTGCTATTGTGTTCAAGTATTCCGAAGATTTCTTAATAGGGTCTGACACCGTCTTAGATACAAAAGATAAGATAACAGTTGCTATTGCCAATAACAAAAGTCCTATAAAAGTGTTACGCTTATACGAATTGTATATAAAAGCCATTGCATCCTTCTGTGCCTCAACGGTTATAACAGCCCACTTTTTAGAATCACCAGGCAATTCTATACTGTTGTAGGCACTAACGACCTTAATGCCTTGTAAATTTGTATAGATTTCAACACCACTTTTACCTTCCAATGCACTTTCTGTAATCTTTTTTAAAGTATCAGGAATCATAATTTCGCGTTCTTCCGTTAACTGATTCCCCTGTTCATCTTTAACGACTTCCCCATTGGAATCCAATTTTAACACTGTTTTATTCAGTTTAACGTAATTGTAAAGTTCTGAGACTTGCTTTTCATCAGGATGTGCAATTACAACGCCTTCACCGTCAATTATATAAGCATATTTGGAACCAATACTCAATTTTTCTACTATTTCTTGAAGGGCATCTAACTTGATATCGGCACCCATTACGCCATTCAATTTATTTTGAGCATCATAAATGGGCAAAATAATTGAAGTCACTGGCATGTTACCACTAAGAGAAAAATAGGACTTGCTCACAAAGGGTTTTTCAGTTGTTAACAGCTGCTTAAACCACCACCTATTTGAGCGATCTCCTAAAGTGCCACTTGATCTTGCTGTTTGCATGCCATCAATCCCTTGTATATACAGCAAATCAAAATAGGTATTTTTACTTGCAATATTTTCAAGTATAGAGACTTGTCTATTAGTATCAAATTGGCTCACGTCATCGTTTAATGCAACTACTTCTGTTAAACCATAAGCTTTATCCATAAAGCTTCTCACTTGATCTGAAATCATCGTTGCAAGTGTCGTGTTGTTTTCCAATAACTCTTTTTCATATGCACTGGATAAATAATAGCCATTGATTAGATTAGACAAAATAAATGGAATTACAATCAATAATAATGTAATTGTGATTAACTGTGCTCTTATAGACTTCATAAGCCTTCCCCCCTTTTGTATGTAAAACATAGACTGAACTTATAGCTTGCTCCAAGTTCAGCAAAAAAAAACAAGCATACATTAGTATACTTGCTTTGCTACACATTCCTACATAAAGTGACGAAAACCCACACTTTTTTTATGGTAACATCCTCAAATTATCCGTTTGTCTTTTCGTTCAATAACTTTGTAAGTTCGTTCACGAAAGTATTGATGTCCTTAAATTGTCTATAAACAGATGCGAAACGCACATAGGCTACCTCATCAAGATCTTTAAGACCAGACATAACCAATTCTCCGATCCACTCGGATTCAATTTCTTTTTCCATGGAACTGTGCAATCTAGTTTCAATTTGGTCTATCAAATACTCCATCTGTTCCATAGAAACCGGACGTTTCTCACAAGCTCTTATAATCCCATTTAATACTTTCATGCGATTATATGACTCTCTGTTGCCATCTTTCTTTACAATAATAATTGGAATTTCTTCAATTTTTTCATAAGTGGTGAATCTCTGTTTACAGTTGATGCATTCTCTTCTTCGTCTGATTACATGACCGTCATCCGTAGGTCTAGAGTCGATGACTTTAGATTCAAGACTGCTGCAATAAGGACATTTCATACACTTCACCTCACCATTTATTTTTGTTTATCCAATCGAAAAAATATATTCAAACCGTGAATTTTGTTCACTTCGCTACCTTCGTAACATCGCGTATGCTCAATCAGATTATCGGTCTGACTTCTTACTCAGTACGCTCCGCTACCTTCGTAACCCTTGGCAATCCTATCGGATTGCATTCAGTAGGCGTTCTAACGCCTGCTGAATTGGGCATACGCCCTCAAGGGTTATATAAATAAAACCTTGCGAGAAGCAAGGTTATCTTTTTTTCCTTAAAAATGTCGGGATATTAAATGTGTCATCTTCGTTAGTTTCAGCTTCAACTTGTTGTACTTTAGCAGGTTCAGTTTTTTCATTTTTTACAGCTTTCGCCTCAGCTTTAGGTTCGATCTTAGCTGTTTCAAACCCTGTAGCGATTACGGTTACTGTAATTTCATCTTTTAAAGACTCGTCAATAACAGCACCCATAATGATATTTGCATCTGGATCTGCTTCTCTGTAAACAAGATCAGCCGCTTGTTGAATTTCCATCATACCAAGTGATTTGCCACCACGAATATTTAGTAGAATGCCCTTTGAGCCTCGTATTGAAGTTTCAAGTAAAGGACTGTGAATCGCTTGATTCGTCGCGTCGATCGCACGATCGTCACCACTTGAAGAACCAATACCCATATGTGCAAGTCCTTGTTCAAACATAATCGTCTTAACATCGGCAAAGTCAACATTTATAAGTCCGGTCTCAGTGATTGTATTTGAAATCCCTTGAACACCTTGTCTCAAAACATCATCTGCAATGGTAAACGCATCCAAAATAGAAGTTCGCTTTTCAACGATTTCAAGAAGACGATCATTAGGAATCGTAATAAGCGTATCTACTTTCCGCTTTAATTCCTCAATGCCCTCTTCAGCATGCTTCATTCTTCTTTTACCTTCAAATGAAAACGGTTTTGTCACAACGCCAACAGTTAAGATGCCCATTTCTTTGGCAATCTCAGCAACGATCGGTGCTGCACCTGTACCTGTTCCACCGCCCATACCAGCAGTGATAAAAACCATATCAGCACCTTGAAGCGCTTGATATATGTCATCTCTGCTTTCTTCAGCAGCTTTTTTGCCGACTTCTGGATTTGCACCAGCGCCTAAACCTCTTGTTAATTTTTCGCCTATTTGTAACTTGTATTCTGCAGCAGAGCTGTATAATGCTTGCTTATCTGTATTAATCGCAATAAACTGAACGCCTTTAAGATTGGATTTAATCATTCTGTTAACAGCGTTATTACCCCCGCCACCAACACCAATTACTTTAAGCTGGGCAAATTCTTCAACAGCAACATCAAATTCTAACATGAAAATCCTCCTTTTCCCGCTAAGTAATAATTATAGGTGTTTACATCTCGTTTCTCTATTTAATAAACCGTATTTCTTTATATATGATTTAACAATGTACTACTCAGATGTAAAATTGTAAAATCACAAGCAATTATCCATATCTATTGTTTAAAATGCCTATAATTCTACTACATATAGTATATACTCTTTTAAGTTTTTTGGGAATATTTTTTTTCAAAAAAATGCTTTTTTTTCGTATTTTCAACCGTTTTAGGTCTTATTACTTATGCTTTTCTCTACTTTTAGCCCTAAATCGATCGATTGAATAATGTCTTATACTTCCGATATTGTTAAAAAGTCTAGTGCCAAAGACAAAAATAGCGGCGTAATAGATTGGAACACCTAGCTTATCACCCAAATAAGAGAGTGAAATCGCCAGTAACGCATTTACAATAAAACCTGTTATAAATATAACACTATCAAATTTATCTTCAAAACTTGATCTCAACGCCCCTAATATAGAATCTATTGCTGCCAAAATCCCTACTGAAATATAAAGTGAAGAAATTGTTGTAAACTCAAGGGGAATATAAAGACCTATAAAAATACCTAAAATTATACCAATAATTGCAATTATCATTTTGACCATCCTTTACTGAATCACGTATTGATTTTCCATATCGCCCTCATAAGCAGGTATCGAAACACTAATTGACGTGTTAACTTCCACAAAAATACCCCATTTTCTAAGGCTTTCACTATAACTCCCAGGTTCATTGATTGCACTTTCAAGATACTTTCTGTCACCTATTGCTTTAATCACAAAAGGTACTGCAAAAACTTGGTCATTGATCTTAATTGTAGGTCCAGTACATTGAATTTTTGATCTATTATAAATAACCCGCTGATCGTTAATTGAAATCGCCTCTGCACCTGCATTTCTCAAATCATCTACCATAGCTCTGATATCAAGGTCATGCACAGTAACAGCATTTGGATTCTCATTTTCATAAAGCTCTCTTGTGCCATCTGTTACAATGATCACAATACCGGGGCCTTCAAGATTGGTCAGCCCAGCAATCTTTTTTGTATTCTCAATTTCAACCTTTAAGACTTTTTCATAATCAATGTGGTCATCAGTCCTTGCCGCATCGAACTCACTAATTTTTTCTTTTAAACTCTCCGCTTTTTCTCTGAGCTGAACAAGCTCCGCATTCTGACTTTCAAGCTCTATACTATTGGCATACATCTCTTTGATAGACATGTATTTATAGCCTGAATTGACAGCTCTAAACTGCATTGCTGCTAAGATTCCTAGGAGAATCGTTAAAGCGAATACCGTCCTTTGAAGTGATGTTAATTTCATTGATTCACCTTTCTACTTAACTGTATTGGCATATTTAAATTTTAATGTGCCATTGAAAGCTGGAACCTCAATATTTTCAACTGTTTTCACCTCTACATAATACCCTTTGTCTCTTAAGCTTTCAATAATACCAAAACGCATATTCAACGCACCATCCATTGTTTTGGAATTACCAATGCCTTTTATGATAAAAGGCGGTGAAATTGGAATCGTGTTGACATTCATCTGTGCCCCTGCTAATCTGACCTCTGTACTATTGACCACACGTTGTTCGTTGATGGAAATCGCCTCGGCACCTGCTGAATTGAGTTCGTTAAGCAATTCTAAAATCAATTTATAATCGTAAGCTATGTTGAGATCAAGGCCATAACTCCCATCAGTAGGCGGATTATCAATAGTCACTAAGATACCTTGTCCGGCAACTTTTGTCCGTCCTGAAAATGCTTTGAATTTGTTAAGTTCCTCTGTGAGATTCTTGACAATTGCACTTTCCTCAGACGCAGACCCTTGAATATCTCCAAGTTGTTTTTCTAAATTTTCAACTTCTTCAATAAGGGCTTCCTTTTCAGCTTTAACTGTGGCCATCTCATTGAGAATTTCAGTTGTTTTCTGAGTTGGCGTCGAACCATTCAGGTACGTGCCTTGAATAAACTTCATTTGAAAGGCTATAAATATGCCTAGAACGACACACGCAAGCCCAATCCATATTTTATCCGTTTTCATATTTTACCTACTCTCCAAATGGTTTATAGACGGGTAATCCATCAGTACTGACGTCAATCACACCCTCTGTAATACTTTCATCTAACAATGCCTTGTAAATAGAAGCAAATGCATTAAACCGCCTTTCAATATTTTCACCATTACCAAATTTCACTGTAATATTACCTACTTTTATTTTAATATCATTATCTCCATAGTGAATCATTTTATAGTAATTAAAATCACTCTGGTTCATAAGTTCAATTAGATCGACAATATTTTCGAGTACATACTCTTGATTTACATCAATTTTCTTGCCTGTGGAAAATCCTTTAAACATGAACCCTTCAACAGTATACCCATCCCCTTCATCTTCTAACACTTTTAAAACATCTAAATCCCGATCAAGCGATAAAATAATATCTGAATATTTTAGGTTAAAATAGTGTGTTTTATACGTTAAATTGAAAATAACCTGATCTGGAAAATTTCGATTGACCACCACTTCTTTGACAAAAGGATGTTTTAATAACCCTTCTCTAGCTTTTTTTAAATTAATTTTCCAATAAGCATCTCCATAGTGAATATCTGAATACCGCTGAAGTTCATAAATATCAAGTTCTTCGCTTTGATTGTATAAAATCGCTTTAACTGTCAATAGATCCGTTTGAAAAACTAAATAATAGCCTCCAAAGCATATAATGCCTAAAAGTAAAATCCACTTTATTTTCTTCATCTAAAAGCACTCCATACCCTTATTTATATTTCACTTTCTTTGAGTAATGCTCCAATTTCATTCATAATTGCATCAAGTGGTTTTATGTGTTCTATTTTATCGCAATTACATCTCATAATTTCAAGTTTAGAAGGCTCTCCATAGAAATCGAGTATCGTATGTTGCATCAGTTCTGCATTTAAATCTTCCTCTTTAATAATTATGCCCATCCCATTTCGATCTACTACTTTTGCGTTATAAAACTGATGGTTATTAGCAACATTTGGGGAAGGAATTACAATTGCAGGGGTTCTCGCTGCTATAATTTCATTTATCGTGGAAGCACCTGCACGTGATATCACCAAATCCACCGCATTGAGGTATATCGGCATCTCTTTCATAAAACTGATCAATTTAAAATTTTTTCCCACCGTATATTGCCCTGTTTTTATTTTTTCATTGATATTTCCAAAATAGCGGTTGCCAGACACATGGAAAATTTTGATTTTAGAACAATCTGTTAAGGTCGCATAAGTTTCCATCATCACTTGATTTAACTTTAAAGCGCCATTACTGCCACCCACTGTCATTAAGACAAATTCATCTTTTGCAATCCCAAGCCTTTGTCTCGCATAATCTCTCGTCACAGTGTGGAAGCTCTCAAGCACAGGCAATCCCGTATAGACGATCTTTTCCTTGTTCTTAAAATGTGCTTTTGCTTCTTCAAAAGTAACCAACACACGATCCACAAAACGACTTAAGATTTTATTCGTCATCCCTGGAAACGCATTTTGTTCATGAATAACTGTTGGAATCCCAGCAAGGGCACCAATCAGCACTATAGGTCCTGCGACGTAACCACCTGTTCCAATAATGAGATCGGGTTTAAAGCGCTTGATTTCACTTTTGGCTTGAAAAAGTCCTTTTATTAAAACACCTAAAGCCTTAATGGTCTTAAGTGAAATTTTCTTATTAAGTGGCGCCACATCAATTTGTCTAAAAGTAACACCTGCCTTGGGTACGATCTCTTTTTCCATACCGAGCTTAGCACCCATATACAAAATTTCAATGCCCTTATATTCTGTTCTTAAACGTTCTGCGATGGCTAGAGCCGGATAAATATGGCCACCTGTACCACCGCCTGTAATCATTACTTTCATAGATTATCTCCATTTGTTCCTTATATTATTGAATACATCAACTGCGACTCATGCAATGTTTGGATATGTTTAGCAAAATCCCCACCGATCCCATCAGTATAACCACACTTGTACCCCCATAGCTTATGAAGGGAAGTGAAATACCTGTGGCAGGCATAGATGAAGTTGCAACAGCATAATTCATAATCACTTGAAGTGTCAACATAGCCGTAATACCCGTTGCCATAAAAAAAGAAAAATGATCTGGTGCATTCATAGCAATTTTAACACAACGATATATCAAGATCAAAAAGAATATAAGGAGCAAGACTGTCCCTATAAATCCAAGCTCTTCACCAATTGTCGCCAAAATAAAGTCATTTTGTGGTTCAGGAATATAAAGCTTGTTTTGTGTACTCATACCAAGTCCAACCCCATTAATACCACCAGTACCAAGTGCATAAAGAGATTGCACTACTTGATAGGACTCATCCGTTGGATCACTAAAAGGATCTAAAAAGGCAGTCCACCTGCTCACCCTATATGATGCTGAATTGACAAGTTCCCAAGCTATTGCACTTCCCACTAAAAGACCCGAAACTGTGTAACGCCAGTAAAGCCCTGCTACGAACAACATAATGCAAAGAATGCCTGCTACAATCACCGCGGTACTCATATTCGGTTGTTTCATTATCAAAAACCCCGTGACTGCAATAATACTTACATAAACGCCTAGAACAGGCAATTCATTCAGTCTTGTATGATTTTTTTCAAGACTGTATGAAAAGAAAAGTATCAGACCAATTTTAGCGATTTCAGCGGGCATAAAGGTCAGTCCACCTATTACGATCCACCTTTGAGCATTATTGATGACTTTTCCGAAGATAAGAACATAGACAAGTAGGCCAATACTTACAATTAAAGCTGGCATTGCTACTTTTTTGTAGACCTTGTAATTAACTTGTGCTGCAATGAACATGACCACCACGCCTATACAAATCCACCTGAGATCTGTCATAAAAAAATGAGTTTTATTTTGCATCTTTTCTATTGCATAATAATAACTTGAACTAAATACCATCAGCAAGCCAAATGCCGCAAGCAACAATGTCACTATCAAAAGTGTATAATCTATCTTGTTTGTTTTCATATCAACCCTTCAACGCGTGAACACATCTCTTGAAATGCTCACCTCTTTTTTCAAAGTTATCATACATATCCCAACTTGCACATGCAGGAGATAACAATATAGCATCTCCAGACTCAGAGAGTTCATAAGCTTTTGCAACAGCTTCTTCCATATGATCTACAAAGAAACAATTGTCAAATTGATTCTTTGAGGCTTCTTCCTTAATTTTATATTTAGTCTCGCCTAGGAGTACCAAAGCAGTTACTTTACCATCAAATGCTTCAAACAAGTCTTCGAAAGTACTGCCCTTGTCCATGCCACCTGCTATCAAAACCGTATTTGTTTTCATAGATTTTAATGCACAAATCGTAGAGTCTACATTTGTCCCTTTAGAATCATTGTATAAAATGCGACCGTTAATCGTGTCCACATATTCACATCTGTGTTCAACACCCTTAAAAGTCATTAATGTCTGTTTTATCGTTTCAGCCTGAATGCCAGACAGATATGCGATCGCAATACTTGCCAAAGCATTCTCGACATTATGTGCGCCTAAAATGAACATCTCATCAACCTTACACACTTTGATTTTCACAGCATCTAGCTGAATAATAAAATGGTCATTCTCAATATAAACACCTTCATCTAAAACAACTTTCTGGCTGAAGTAAATCACTCTGCTTTTCGCCTTTGCACCGAGATCTCTCGTGATCTCATTATCATAATTTAAAACCAAAAAATCTGTTTCTTCTTGATTTTCGAAAATTCTAGCTTTTGCATCTGTATAATTGGTCATATTTTTATGTCTATTAAGGTGATCTGGTGTTACATTTAAGATCACTGCAATATGTGCTTTAAATTCTCGAATGGATTCTAACTGAAAGCTACTGAGTTCTGTCACCATTGTCGTTTTAGCAGTTGCCTTTTTTGCCCTTGATACTGCTGGAATGCCTATATTGCCCACTACAAAATGATCTTTGCCTGCATTTTGAAACATTTCGCCAGTTAAAGCAGTTGTTGTGGTTTTACCATTTGTACCTGTAATACCTACAAACGACCCTTTACAAAGTTGATACGCAAGTTCTATTTCACCAATAATAGGAATATTACACTGTTTGATTTTTTGGATAAAAGGTATGTCAAGTGGGACCCCAGGACTGACCACAACTAAGTCGATCTCCTCAACTTGTTCTGGATGACTCCCTAAAATCGTTTTAGTCACATAAGGCATAATTTCTGGTATCAACTCTTGTAGCTGAGCTTCTGTTTTTGCATCGTTGACGGTCACTAATGCGCCCTCTTCTTTTAATGCTTTTATAGCAGATATTCCCGATTTAGCGAGTCCAATAACTAAAACACGCTGATCTTTAAAAGTCATACGATCATCCTCCATAATTTAATATACTAAAATGCCCAAAACACCCATCATTAAAGTTATCACTGCAAAGCTTATAACAATCTTCTTTTCTGTATAACCCACCAATTCAAAATGATGATGGATTGGTGCCATCTTAAAAACACGCTTTTTCGTTTTTTTATAAACACCAACTTGAATTACAACGGATAAGGCTTCAATCACATATATTAAGCCAATAATAGGTACCCAAAGCGGTATTTTTAAAACCACTGCCATAGCAGCCACAATCCCGCCAAGTGCAAGTGATCCTGTATCTCCCATAAAAACTTTAGCCGGATGCCAATTGAATCTAAGATAACCTATAAGAGCACCTGCCATGGCAAGTGAAAGCATGACCATCTGTGGCATCTCTTGTAAATATGCAAAATAAGCATAAAAGAACATTACAACAGTAGTCACCGATGCTGCAAGCCCGTCAAGTCCATCCGCTAAGTTAACCGCATTGTCCACTGCTATAAAATAAAATAGCATAAAAGGGATAAAAACAACACCGAGATCAAGTGAATATTCTAAAATTGGGATCTCTATATCCCTTCCAAACTTCAATGCCATTACAGCCATTAAAAGGCTCATGAAGAGTTGTAAGAATATTTTTTGCTTAGCTTTTAGACCTAAATTGTGCTTACGAACAACCTTTATATAATCATCTAAAAATCCAATGATGCCAAAACCAATCATACCCGTTAAAACGTATATCACTTCATAGGATTGCATCAAGAAAAAAGCAACTGGCACTAAAAAAGCTGTAATAAAAATCAATCCGCCAATGGTAGGGGTCCCACCTTTAGAAAGATGTGACTTTGGCCCTTCTTCTCTAATCGCTTGACCAAATTTGAGTTTTTTTAATTGAGGTATAATCACCGGTCCCAATAAAAGGGCTGCAATTAGACTGACTGTGAAAAATGCAATATAATACATGCTATTGTACTTAAAAATTGTTAACATACTATTTCCTTCCACCAAAAAAATCTTGTACGACTTCTTTATCATCAAAATGAATTTTATTTTTGCCTATGATTTGATAATCTTCATGTCCCTTACCAGCAATGAGGACCACATCGTTTTCACCTGCTAAAGTAAGCGCTTTATAAATCCCTTCACGGCGATCTTCCACGACGTACAACTCGTCTGAAATTCTCATCCCTTCAAGGACATCTTTTATGATCTGTCCAGGTGCTTCAGTCCGGGGATTATCACTGGTTAAAACCACAAGATCAGATAATTTCTGCGCTATCTCTCCCATCATAGGACGCTTTTTACGATCACGATCTCCACCACATCCAAATACGGTTATAATCTTACCACGCGAAAATTCTTGAATAGCCTGTAAGACATTCTCAAGTGCATCCGGTGTATGCGCATAATCCAATAATACAGTCCTAGATTGATCATTAGGTACACGCTCAAGTCTACCTCTCACAGGTTCAATTTCTGAAACAAGCTCACTGATTGCTTCTATTTTAAAACCTTGAAGAAGCATTACCCCCACACAAGCCATTAAATTGTAAATATAAATCTTACCGGGAATATTGAGTCTTACTGGCACACTCTGTCCACACCAGTTTAAATGAAAAGTACTCCCCCACTGATGATATTCAATATGATTTGCCCAAAGCTCAGATGCCTCGGATAAGCCATATGACAGACATCTTTTATTCAGACTTATTTCTTTTAATATGCGCTGTCCATATGCGTTGTCATTATTAATCACACAGCCTTTTGTAGCCATTTTAAAAAGTTTAAGTTTAGCTAAAAAATAATCTTCAAAATCGGGATGAAAATCAAGATGATCTTCTGTTAAATTTGTAAAAACTGCATAATTAAAGTTCATACCATGAACTCTGCCTAGTTTAAGCGCATGCGAACTCACTTCCATAAAACAATTTTCACAGCCCATTTCAACAGCCTTACTCATCAGCCTTGCCAGTTCAAGCGCATCCGGTGTCGTGTTAACCGTTGGGATTTTCGTCTCACCTATGAAATTGGCAATTGTTCCAAAAACCGCATTGGTATGTCCCATTGCTTTATAAAGATTGTTGAGCATCTGCGTAATCGAGGTTTTACCGTTAGTCCCTGTAATCCCCACGACGTTTATTTGCTCAGTTGGATGATTATAAAATACATTTGCCATTTCAGCAAGCGCCAACTTTGTATCTGCTACTTTAATCACACTCACATTTTCTGGAACAAGATTTAAATCAATTGCCTTTTCAACCACCACTGCGGCAGCACCATCACGAATAACTTGTTCGATAAAGTCATGCCCATCTCGTTGATAACCCGAAATTGCCACAAATAAAGTCCCATTCTCTATTTTACCAGAATGATGCTGAATTGCCTTGATTTCTTTATCGACTGTACCCTTTATTAATTCAAATTTAGAATCACTTAAAATTTTATTTAAAATCATACAGCCTCCCACTTGATCGCTTTCATGAATTATTGGATATTATATTTCTAAATCATGTTATGCCCTATTATCACATGATATCAACGATTTTAATTGTCAGCATTTTCATCAGTAGAGACCTCATCACCCACTGATAAAATCATCACTGCTTTATCCGAAATTTCAGTATCTGCTTCAGGATATTGATCCACGATCAATAAATTACTATTATCAATCGTTATAGGATCTGTTGAAAAACTTATTTTTAGTTTAGTTAATTTTTTAGAAGCTTCTTCGTAAGTTAACCCTACGAGGTTAGGCGCCTTAATCATCTTACTGTCTTTCGTCGTCGGGGTAATCGCCTTATATCGCAAAATATCCTCAAGCATTGATTTTGCTATAGGTGCCGCAACACTACCACCACCAAATTCATCTTGTGGCGCATCTACAACGACATAAACTACGAACTGAGGTGCATCTATTGGGGCAATCCCCACAAAAGAAGCAACGACGTAGTCCTCTTGATAAGCACCATCTGCAAATTTACGACTTGAACCCGTTTTACCACCTACACGGATACCTTCAATATAAGCATTCTTACCAGTACCGCCATCCACTACCGCTTCAAGCATTACTTTCATTTTTTCTGATGTGGCTTCTGTAATCACTTGGCGTATTACTTTTTTCGGATATAGTTTAGTAACTTCACCATGTTCGTTGATCACTTCTTTAACAATATGAGGCTCAAGGAGATAGCCCCCGTTAACTAAAGCCGAAACTGCTCTTACAACTTGAATCATGGTCACATTAATCCCATGTCCATAAGACATCGTTGCAAGTTCCACTGGCCCTACTTTATCTTCGGGGATATATATGGACCCTGCTTCTGCTGGTAGTCCAATACCAGTCACATCAAAAAAACCAAATAATTCGAGATATTTATAGTAAGTTTTTAACCCGATCATGTCAATCGTCTGCATAAAAACAGGATTACATGAATTCCTAAGACCTTCTAAAAAAGTTTCTTCGCCATGTGCACTTGGATAAATCCAACAATGTAGAGGAACACCTGCCACTTTCATGACACCCTTGCACACAAACTTAGTATTCAAGTTAACAAGTTCTTCATTGAGTGCAATAGAAGCCGTAATCGCTTTAAAAACAGATCCCGGTTCATAGGTATTGCCGATGACGATATTACGCCACATTTCATTCCAGTAATTTGACTTTTCTTCACTACTCAAAGCTTCAAAGTCAGCAGGATCCATGCGGTCGCTCACATTTCTAGGATCATTTAAATTATAATCCGGTTTAGATGCCATCGCTAAGATTTCTCCTGTCATAGGGTCCATAACAATAGCCGAAGCTGAGATAGGTGTATGTTTTATCATAGCTTGTTCCAAGCGCTCTTCGACAAAATATTGGATAGTATCATCTATTGTAAGTTTAATCGAATCACCGTTTAAAGGGGCTACCATAGTGTCTTCACCATATGGCAGTTGTCTCCCGTGCACATCTGTTGTAACGAAATATTTACCCTTAGTACCTTTTAAAATGCTATTCATCGCATACTCTATGCCAACATAACCATCATTATCTGCATTGACATTGCCAATCACATGAGAAGCTAAGTTGTCATATGGATAAATTCGTTTATTATCTTCCGTTATTGAAACACCCTTGATGCCTTTGCTCCTGATCAGATCTCCTTGACTTTTATCAAGATCAGATACTAATTTGACATAGACCGTTTTGGCATCCACTATTTTCTTTTGAATTTCCGCAGCATCAACATCAAGTGCATCTGCGATTAAAACTGCTGTATCGTGAGGATTTTTAACAGTGGAAGATTTTACCCATACCGAAAATGTTTTTATTGAAAATGCAAGCTTATCACCATTGCGATCTAAAATATCCCCTCTTTTAGCAGGGATTGGAATATTTTTGTTTTGTTGATCTCTTGCCATAGCGGTAAGTTCATCTTTCCATATAATTTGGATGTAATAAAGTCGTCCAACTATTGCGCCCATCAAGCAACAAGTGACAATGAAAAAAATCAATAATCTATTCCTAAATTTAGTCATTAATTTGCCTCCAAAATGTCGCTACTACTATTATAACCGAAAACTAATGATATACAATCATTGTCTATAATTTCCTGTTAACCGAATAAACTTACTATAAATTAGACACCCGTAATTGTCTCTAATAAAACGAAAAGCCTGCGGGTAAGCAGACTTCGTATAAACTAGATTCGAGCTTATTTATTTACTCTAAACAATGCAGCTACAATATCCTTAAACATACTAGGTTCTTCTTTTACGATCTCTGATGCCATTGGAATTGCTGACTGTTTATCTTTAAGTGCATATTTAACCGTTGAATCAATATAAACGATTTGCTCTTTAGTTGGATATTGCATCTTTAATTCTTCTATCGCAATTTTCTCAACTGCTTTAAGCTCTGTTTTTTGTTCAATATCTGCACTTAATTCTTCGATTTGTGTGTTTAAAGACTTAATCTCCGATTTTAAGCTAAATATATTATATTTAGCTTCACTGACCAGGGAGTTTTTGTAAATAATCATACTCAACATTGCTACAAAGATAAACACCAAAAGCATCGACTTAACAATATTAACAAAAGTCGTTTTTGCACGTTTTTTCTGTTTTTCCCTTTCCAAGCGTTTCTTTCTGATATTAACAATTTTAGCGGATTGAGACTTGTTAAAATCGTTGATATCATATTCGCTTTGTAATCTGTCGGTTGAGTACATACTACCCCTCCTTGGGTATTATTTCACCTGCGCAATCCTTAATTTAGCACTCCTTGCTCTAGGATTGTTTTCAAGTTCATCTTCTGATGGTATAATAGGTTTTTTGGTTATTATTTTTACTTTAGGTTTATTGTTACAAACACATACCGGCAATTCCTTTGGACATATACAGCCTTCTGCAAGTCGTTTAAATGTCGTCTTTACAATCCGATCTTCTAAAGAATGGAATGTGATAATAGCAATTCGACCACCTTTATTCATAACACTTACGGTATCTTCTATTGTTTTTTCAATAATTTTAAGTTCGTTGTTCACTTCAATTCGAATCGCTTGGAAAGTTCGTTTTGCAGGATGCGGACCATCTTGTCGCGCTTTTGAAGGAATCGCTTTTTTTATGATGTCCACAAGTTCAAAAGTCGTCTCTATAGACTTTTCAGCTCTAGCCTCCACAATAAACTTGGCAATTCTAGCTGCCCAATTCTCTTCACCGTATGATCTGATGACCTCAAGGAGTTCTTTTTCTGAGTAAGTGTTAACCACATCCCAAGCTGAAAACGAAGCCGTTTGATCCATCCTCATATCCAGCGCACCATCATTCATATATGAAAAGCCACGCTCTGCTTCATCTAGTTGATATGATGAAACCCCTAAGTCTAATACTAATCCATCTATCTTATCTATTTCTAATTCTTTCAAAACTGTTTTTATATTTTCAAAATTACTATGTGCTGGAACAAACTTGCCTTCAAATATAGACAGCCTTTTCGCCGCAGCATCAAGCGCATCTTGATCTTGATCAATGCCAATGAGTTTTCCCTTTTCTAAATATTGAAGAATTTTAAACGAATGGCCACCACCACCTAGAGTGCCGTCTACATAAATACCATTTGGTTTAATATCTAACCCTTCAATTGTCTCTTTTAGTAATACAGTAACATGATTAAACCCCATAGTCTTATTCTCCCATCTCAATCCGTTAGTGGTTAGAAACTGATTCCCAGAGATTCCATATCCTCTGCTAAATCATCCATATTGGCGGTCATAAAGTCATTATATGCTTCCCATGCCTTTTGATCCCAAACTTCTATTCGAGAGCCTGCACCATTTATGTATACTTCTCGATCAATACTGGCATGTTCTCTTAGGGGCTGTGGTAACAAAATTCTGCCTTGCTTATCTAAAGAGCACTCTGCTGCACCAGCAAAAAATGAACGTGCAAACGCTCTTGCCTTCTTATTAGAAAGTGGTAATGCTTTTAATTTTTCTTCAAACAATCGCCATTCATCCATTGAAAAAATGAACAGACAATGGTCCAGACCCTTAGTGATATAAAAAGTCTCCCCTAACTTTTCTCTAAATTTTGAAGGTATGCTCAATCGATTTTTAGCATCGACAGAGTGTCTGTATTCTCCAGTAAACATCATCCACTCTTCCTTTTGTTTTTTAAAAGCTATGGTCTTTCTACCCACTTTGACACATTTTATACCACTTTATATAGTTATTTTAAACTTTTTTTGAACAAAGCGCAACTAAAAAAGCGACTTTACATTAAATAAAGTCGCTTTTCCCTAGCATTCTAGGGCTATAGCCTCATCTTCTGAATGGATTGAAATTTCAATCTTTTTCAATTTTTAAATGATTCATTACTTGCATTTCTATATGCAGTCTACTATAAAACCGAGCACACTACATCTAGTGTTTATCCTCAATTTTCCATTTCCCTGTTTTTCTTGCGTAAATAATAACACCAAGGCCAAGTGCAATAAAGACTAAACTAATCACTTGAGCAATTCGAAGTGGACCTAACATTAAACTATCGGTCCTAAGACCCTCTATAAAAAATCGGCCAATCGAATAAAAAATCATATATTTTAAGAAATGCTCCCCATAAAATTTCCGTTTTTTAAAAGTGATGAGTAATATCCCGAAGATCATTAAATTCCAAAGAGATTCATATAGAAAAGTAGGATGTACTTTAACGCCATCCACCATGATCCCCCACGGTAAATCCGTCGGCCCACCGTGTGCTTCTTGGTTGATATAATTGCCCCATCGTCCAAGCGCTTGACCAAAGATCAAAGGAATAGCAACCATATCTGCTAAATCTGCAAAATTAAGTTTCTTAACCTTACAAACGATATAGCCACCTATAAGCCCACCTATAATGCCGCCATGAATCGCAAGGCCACCCTGTCTAAAAGCCAAAATCATATTAGGATGCGCACTATAATAAGACCATTCAAAAATAACATAATAAGCACGTGCTCCAATTATTGCCGATGGCAAAATCACAAGCGCCAAATCAATTAAGTCATTTTCCACATAACCATATTTTTTACCAAGTTTTGTTAGAAATATTGTCCCTAAAAACATTGCTGAGGCAATGATGATACCATACCAAGCAATGCCTACTCCAAAGATTTCAAATGCATAACGATTCATTTTTCACCTATTCCTTTAGTTCATTTTTTAAGAGTATAGCCATAGAATGATTTTCCTCATCTTCAAAAAAGTAATTAAACACCTCAACCATATAATCATACTTCACGTTTTTATAAGCTTCGATTTGAGTGTAGAAATTACGATTTTTAGTCAGTTGATACGTAAAATTAGAAGCTATTGTATTGAGTGAATTCATTGATGATAGAACTCTTCCAATCATTTTGCGCTTAATGCGTTCAAAATCGACTGGATCAAATCCATTGGCCTTGAAAGAACGAATGGTATCAAAAATCATTTTTTCAACGGCTTCTATGTCATCGGTATCGTTGGAGATCACTATATAAGAAAGATTCTTTTCAACTTGTACGTCAAATTCAAATTGTCCTTGAACTAAATTCTGTTCATAAGCGTCTTTAAAAAGTCGACTCCCTCTTCCAAGTACAAGATCTAGTGCCACTTTAATTGCAGCCATATAGTCATAATAGTCTCCAATCACAGGTTTGGTATGCTTAAAACCGAGTTCAAATCGATTTTTATGCACATCACCATAAATGACGGTACGCTTCGTATGAATCGGATTTGATTCTGTGAATTCTACTTTTTTCGCAGTCTTATCTCTCTGTTTAAATTCTTCTGTTTGAAGGCCATCCACAAGGTTTACCATCTCTTCTACATCTACATCGCCATAAATAATCATCTTCATATTTTCAGGCGTATAAAAAGAATTATAGCATAAAAGTACTTTCTCCACATCAATATCTTGAATAGATTCAACCGATCCTGCAATTTCCTCTCGCAATGGATGTTCGCTTATTAAACCTTTCATAAGCGTCCTATTCAAGCGCCAAGTGGGCTCATCTTCGTACATTCTGATTTCTTGTTCAATGACTCCAAGCTCTTTTTTGACACTCTTTTCAGTGATACTAAGCGTCTGTACAAATTCCATCAGTATTTTGATTGTCTCTTCTATATACTTTACAGTATCACAATGATAAACCGTTGCATAGTTACTTGTATAAGCATTGACACCAGCGCCAAGTTCTTCAAAAGCAGAAAATGTGTTTCTATCCGAATCTTCGAATACTTGATGCTCTAAGAAATGTGCAATACCAGCAGGTACTTCCACGAGTTCATTATCGCCTGTATAAAATTTATTGTGAATCCCACCATAATGCACTGCAAAGAAAGCATATTTTTTAACAAAGTCTTTTTTTGGCACGATGATTACTTCTAAACCTGATTCTAAAAAGGCTCTATGATATGATTCATTAAGATATTCATTTGTTATTTTTTCTATTCTCATTTAATCCTCCTTATTTATAAAGGCAATCGTATCTAATTCCAATAGCCTTGCTGCTTCAACTACGTCTGATTTTGTGGTGTTTTCAATCATCTCAATTTTTTTATCAATGTCCATTGGTAAATTAAACTGACATTGAGCATAGTAGTAGTTGATAAAACTATTTTGATAATCAGATATTGAAAGGAAGCTTGAAATGATCATTTCTTTTGCTTTTGCTAAATCATCTTCTGTAAAGTCACCCTCTTTAAGCAACTCAACTTCTTCTTTTATAAGTGCCAACGTTTTTTCATAGTTATCTGGATCTATACCTGCATATATCAACATAATGGACTTGAATTTATCTGATCTTGCAAATATCGTATAACATAACGATTCTTTTTCCCTTACTGTCGTGAAGAGTTTAGAACCACCACCGCCACCGAGTACTGTACTTGCAATAAACAGCGCAGCATATCTAGGATCATCGTATGCAATATCAAAATGATAGCCCAATACCAATCGTCCTTGAGTCACTTGCATCTTTTCTTCATGATACTTTACTTTTTTGACTTCTTTTTTATGTGAAGTTCTCAAGACAGGTGTAAAAGAGGTTCTCTCTAATCTAAAACATTCCTTGATCACAGGTAAAATACGCTCTTCTTCCACATCACCATTTACAATAATATCAATTTCCGCTTCTCTGAGCAAAAATTGTAAATGCTCATAAAGCGACTGTGGCGTTATTTCATTAACCCATTCAACCGTACCCAGTTCATGAATTTTATAGTTTTCATCTTCAAACATGGTTTCAAGACAATTTGAAATTGCCCAATCCATTTTATCGTCTTTTCGCATTTCAATTTCACTGATTAATGTCGCTTTGGCTTGTTCAAAAATATCTTTTTTAAACCCGCCATCCTCTACTAAAGGATCGAAAAGAATATCTGTGAGAATTTTTAATGGTTTTTCATAAAAATGATCTTCATCCAAATACTTTTCATTTGGAAAAGACATTTTAATCTGAATCGTTTGATTGTTGCCATACTTATGTGTATCTACCACGATTACCGATCCATATAAATATTCTAACTCATTGTTAATCGACCGCAATGACGGTAAGGATTTTGTCGCATGGTCTATAATTCTAGACAACAATGCATTATAAGATGCCTCAACAGGTAAAAGTGGTCTTTTAAAGTAGATTCCTGTTAAAACCGTTTTAAACTTCTCCGACTGAATCACATGAACTGTCACACCTTCAGTCAATTTTGCTTTCATGGTTCCTTTTATCATAAGTCACTTCCTTCAATTAGTAGTTCATTGATGTTAATCTAGCGTTACGTATCTTCTTATTATATAATATTTACAATGCCTTGTTAATGGTTTATAATGATTTATGCATGCTGGAAGTAAAATTGTAAGATTTTAACATATAAATAGAAGGTAGGTTTAAAATGAAATTAGGTATCGTAGGTTTGCCAAATGTTGGTAAAAGCACATTGTTCAATGCAATTACAAAAGCGGGCGCGGAAAGTGCAAACTATCCTTTTTGTACAATTGAACCAAACGTAGGCGTCGTTTCTGTACCCGATCCACGTCTTAATGTTTTAAAAGAAATGTACGACTCAAAAAAAGTCGTTCCCACTGCTATTGAATTTTATGATATAGCAGGTCTTGTTAAAGGTGCTTCTAATGGTGAAGGCTTAGGGAATAAATTTTTAAGTCATATCAGAGAAGTTGCTGCAATCGTTCATGTGGTGCGTTGCTTTGAAGATGAAAATGTCGTTCATGTGGATGGTGCTATTGGTCCTTTAAAAGATATTGAAACCATTAATATTGAGCTTATTTTATCAGATGTTGAGATGCTCGACAGAAGAATTCAAAAAACTCAAAAACAGCTTAAAGCAGATAAATCATTGATGAAAGAATTTGAGCTTCTTGAACGCATTAGAAAAGTCCTTGAAGATGGACAATCTGCAAGGACAATGGAATTCACTGCTGATGAAGAAGAACTTGTAAAATCTCTTAACTTACTCTCTTACAAGCCTGTTATTTACTGTGCAAATGTCTCTGAAGAAGATGTTGTTGAAGGGATTGAAAATGATTTTGTAAAAGAAGTTAGAAAATTTGCCGACTCAGAAAACGCTGAAGCAGTCATGATCTGTGGTAAAGTTGAACAAGAAATTTCGGAACTTGATGATGAAGACAAACAAGCTTTCCTCGAAGAGTTAGGGCTTAAAGAGTCGGGTCTTGATAAACTCATCCGTGCAAGTTATCACCTACTTGACCTCATCAGTTTCTTAACAGCTGGTCCTCAAGAAGTTAGAGCGTGGACTATCAGACGTGGTACTAAAGCACAACAAGCTGCTGGTAAAATTCACTCGGATATCGAACGTGGTTTCATCAGAGCAGAGACGATTGCTTTCGAAGATATCAAGACTTACGGTACCATGACTGTGGCTAAAGAAGCTGGTAAAGTGAGACTTGAAGGTAAAGAATATATCGTTCAAGATGGCGATGTGATGCTGTTTAGATTCAACGTATAAAAAAGTGCAGAAATGCAGTGAAAGTTCTCAACGAGCAAGTTAACTCAAGCGAAGGCGTGGTTAACTTTGGCGAGTCTGAACTTTCGCAGAGATGCACGAAATGAAATTCAGAAATGCATCACCAATTAATGTGTTATTGACATGATTTAAAATGGACATCCCCCCCTCACCACACACACCCTTTGGGCTAGCGTCCTCGCTTACGCTGTGGATAGCCCTTCTGATGTGTTTATGATGAGGGGGGATTTTTTTACAGATCGCTATTACGGCGACCTCGTAAATTAACAGAACAAAAGCCCTACCAAAAGGAAGCGCTAATATAAACGTAAAATGAACATCAACTCATCAATTTGCTTTACATCGATTTTCATGTTTAGTTCTTTGATATATGGTTTTAACAAGGATATAATAGAGTAATATTCCTCATCTATTACTTCTTTAGTCAACTCATCACAAGCTTCATAAAACTTTTTTTTGCTAACTTCATCTGAAAACATGATGTCACCAATAACTATTTCACCTTTATCATTTAATACACGTTTCATTTCCTGTAATGCGATTACTTTCTCATCTTCATTCAAATGATGGAAGGCATATGTTGTTACTATGCGATCAAAAGCTTTATTTTCAAATGGTAATTTTAGAAACTCCCCATAGCGTAATTTCAGATCATGCCATTTCTTCTTACATGTAAATAACATTTTTATAGATTGATCCAAACCTATTACTTCATAACCTGACAGCAGATATTTACAAGTAAGATTACCTGTACCACTACCTATATCTAGCACACTACCGTTTTCAAAATTACGGGTGCTCATCTCATAGACCTCATCTAACACTTGATTATAATTATCAAAGAAATTCAAATTTCCAATATCGTTTTTTATACTAGTATCATAATTATCAGCCCAATCATCGAAGTTCCATAAATCACGCCAATTATTCTTGACATTCATTTGTTGACCTATTTTCCTTCCTGCTTCAATCATCTCCAGTTGTAACTTTTTATGCGTTTTATTATCTAAATATGCATCCATAACTGTCTCTAAAGAACTTTGAATCATTCTATACTTGTGAATGGTATCATTGACAATACTCAGTTGCTTAAAGAGTTGTGTTTCCAAATCCACTTCATCCGATAACAAGATTTTGATATCCTCTATTGATAATTCAAATGCGCGATACGTTAATATAGCCTGCAATTTTAATAGATCATCCATAGAATAAACTCTATAATTATTTTTATCTCTCTCAGGAAAAATCAGACCCTTTTTCTCATAAAACCTTAATTGGTTTGCTTTTACTCCAAAAGTACTTGCAACTTCTTTTATATTCATTAACGATCCTTTCACCGAGACATGCTCCATTCGCTTTTTAGTATACCATAACTTACAGAATCATAATATTCACCATTATAAATCCTAGCCATTCTGAAACACGCCTCTTGTCTCATACCCAATTTCTCTGAAAGCTTAATCATTCTTTCATTTCCGGACCATGTCGTTAGACCAATTCTCACCAAATCAGGGAAAATAGTAAATACATGATCTATCCATAAACTCATGGCTTCATAACCAATACCACATCCCCAATAAGTCTCATTAAATATAACAACGCCTATTTCTAACCATTTTGTTTCCTCAGATTTCCAATACCAACTTACTTCTCCAATCAATTCATCATTAGAAGCATCCACAATCATTTTACAATGGTTTTTAACCGGTTTGCCAGAATTGAATACATTATACATTCTCTTTATACGGTCTTGTAACTCTTCCAAAGATTCTCTTTTAAAATAGGGTCCATTGAATTCATGGAACAAACGGTCAGGATGATTCATTTCCTCGTATTTTTTTAGATCATCAATTATCATACTTCTCAATTTTATAGTCATACACTACCTCCATAATCCTATCTTAAAGGTTCGCCCTGGGCGAAAGTCAATAAAAAAGTCATATATTTTATGATTACTCGTCCTTAATAATCAAAATTACTATCTGAATATTTAGTACAGCGCCCTACACTTTATAAATTGCAAGGTCGATTATTTGATTCAACGTATAAAGGGCATTTATTGAACATGTAAAAGACTGTCCCCCATTCATATATGTGCACCCTTCGGGCTAGCGTCCTCGCTGTCGCTGTGGATAGCCCTGCTGGTGCACATATATGAATGGGGGACTTTTTGTGTCGTCAATAAATTGGGAAATAAAATACAATCATTTTCATCTAACCCTTTTTGAATCCAAAAAATCTCTCAAAAGAAATAAGGTAGAAAAGCTGTATAACCACATTTAATCATTTAAGTTATTGTCTTTATCTAAATCATGTATCTTTTTTTCTATATTTGCTAAGCGTTCCATCACTTCTTTATGGGAAACATAAATAAATGCGAATAGAAACAAAAC
The DNA here is from genome assembly GCA_965140735.1 of uncultured Fusibacter sp. Taxonomy (GTDB): domain Bacteria; phylum Bacillota; class Clostridia; order Peptostreptococcales; family Acidaminobacteraceae; genus Fusibacter_A. The sequence continues at coordinate 1,267,954 of OZ223306.1, forward strand.
AATAATTATTAATAGCATTAAAACCTCCATTTCAAACGATCCAAATTTCATTTTAAAATACTAGACTGATATAACAAATCGTGTTAAGCACCTACAAATCCATCTTAATGCCATAGTTTTTGAGCCACTCACGCCTTTTTTCATAATCAGGCATAATGTTTTCTACCATCATCCAGAACGCCTTTGAATGATCCATGTGGATCATATGACACATCTCGTGAACCACGATATAATCAAGTACCCAAGCTGGTGCCATAGTACAGCGCCAATTGAATAATAATTCACGCCTTGAAGTACAACTTGCCCAGCGTTTCTTTTGTTCTTTCACTTTTATTTGAGTTGGCTCAACTTCAAAATACTTTTGATAGTAAGCTATTCGTTCTGAAACCTTCTCTAACGTCTTTTGCCTATACCAATCTTCCATGGACAATTTCATACTGGTTTGATCTCTTGAAGGCGTTTCAATTAAAAACTTGCCTTGAAACAACTTTGTGATTGGAAACTTAAGAGAGTTATTATCAACAATATATAAAGTATAGTTCCTCCCAAGATATAAAAATGACTCTCCATTAACGTACTCACGATCAATATGACGCGTTTGAATTTCTCTAATTTCATAAAGCTTCTGTACAATCCACTTTGCCTTTAACCTTACATATCTTAATAAAGTTTCATCGTCAATGCCTTCAGGGGCAACAACGGTTATAATATCAGGTGGCTCTACACCAATTTCTATAGTTTTACGCTTTCGATAAGTAACTTCAAATTCAATCACCTTTGTCCCATATTCAAACTTCAAAGACTTCACTTCCTTTCTTTAACGTACAAACTGAAGTTTAGTCGTTATCTGTTGCAAAATGTCGTTTAGCCAACTCAAGAAGTGGATTGACCAACTGCTTTAACTTCTGATAGCCAAAACTATAGTACTTCTTCGTCATAATTGTATTCTGGATAGCTCTTTCGACTTGATCTGCCTTTGCCTTATTAACTGCAAATCCATCTAAACGGTTCTCTTTGATTGATTTAACAACATCAAAAGTCATCGCCCTAAATAAGTCTACATCTGAGCTTGATAAATACTCAGCAGGTGACTCTGCAATCAACTCACTTTCTACTTCTTCACCCAGAATTTCTTTGATTTTTAGATAAAAAGCATAATCTTTTTTAGATTTAAAACCAAGATTTGCGGCTTCATCCGCTTCACTGTGAGCCATTTCCTTATCAATAAATGCTTTAAGTTTTGCTCTTCTCTCTTCCCAACTCAGTTTTGTTTCATCCAAAATTCGTTGTAGCTTCTCAAGTAAAGAGGTGAAGTGTACTGGATTATCTTCCATGTTGATGCTAATGGTATGTCTAATGATATGTTCCATACTGGATGCCACAGCTTCATCTGATTTAAGGGTATCCATCTTATCTTGAAAATCCGTATCAAGTAAAGAGATCGGACGAATCCACTGAATCACACCTAGAGCTTTTAAATGATCTGATATTATGGCTCTTGCCTTCTCACCACAATCCGCGATATCAATTGTCTTTTCAGGTTCATATCTTGCTTTCGCACCAGCACGAACATATGCCATCCATTTTAAATCATTTAAATCCTCTTTATTCACATGGTTAGGCATTAAGGCTTCAAGGGCAGTTGCATATCTCTTATACGCCAGTTCAAATTCCACACGTTTATTTTCGGGTTCTATTACACGCATAACGGCATCGAGATCAGTACGATCAACACCTGTAAACATACGTAGTACAGCTTGTTTATAATCCTGCATACGGCTGTATAAGCTGTTTAAGTCTTCCATTTGACCTTCAACATCAGATTGATCAAAGACGCTAAGTGCTTCTTCTAAGTGATTTGAAATCCCATAGTAATCTACAATAAAGCCATAAGGTTTAGCCGATGTATGTTTAATCAATTCACCTTGTTCATTGATTTCTTCTGTTTCTCTTATATAAGTACGATTGGTTCTTGCTATCGCCTGTAGGAGAGTATGTTCTCTCAGAGGTCTATCTAAATACATGACCTGTTCTATAGGTGCATCAAAACCTGTTAACAACATATCTTTCACAATGATAAAACTCAACCGATCTTCTTCTATTCTGCATTTAAATCGATTGATGATTTCATCTTGCTCAGGCTTTGTCGTCCGATGTGCTTTTAAATAGGGTTGCTCGTTATTTTCACAGCTATAGATGACTTTTACTTCAAGTGGTTCTTCAAAAAATTCAGTCATATGTTTATTAAGTGCGTCATAATACTTCACACATGCTCTGCGACTCACACAGACAATCTGCGCTTTAAATCCATTTGGATAAATATTATCTTTAAAATGCTTAAGTATGTCTTTTGCAATCTCATCAATGCGTTCATCCGCTTCTGCTATAGATTGCTTGTTCGCATACTTTTGCTTAATGGCTTCTCGTTCTTCTTCTGTATACTCTGAGAAGGTTTCTGAGAACATATTTTCTAATGTATCTACTTTAATCTGTAGTTCTGGTTTACGGCCTTCGTAGAGAATCCCAACCGTTGCCCCATCTTCTACCGCTTCGGACAAGGTATATTGATCAATCTTCATACCAAAGGTTCGGTAAGTATCTTTATCATTTTTTTCTATAGGTGTGCCTGTAAAGCCGATAAAAGCCGCATTCGGTAATGCCATCCTCATATTCTGCGCAAGTGATGAATACTGTGAGCGATGTGCTTCATCTGTCATGACGATGATGTTAGACTTGTTCGACAATACTTCTATGTCTTCTTCAAAGTATAACCCACTTGATTGATGATCGTCTTCAAAGATAATTTTTTTTGATTTCTCACTCTGAAATTTGTGAATCGTCGTCATAATGATCTTTGGTTGTGCTTTTTCAAGGAGTGTTTTCATACTCCTTACAGAATTTGCACGTACCAATAACTTATCTTCTTCTTTAGGAGCTAGTGTCAATTCGGGAAATACACGGCAGAAAGTATCATAAATCTGCTTATCAAGATCGACACGATCTGTAATGACCACTATTGTAGAATCCTTGAGGGACTCCATACGCCTAATCATACGCGCGAGCATTACCATAGACAGCGACTTGCCACTGCCCTGAGTTGCCCATATAACACCGCCACGTTCTAAAGGTGTTTTTCCAAGTTCAATCCTTGTGAGGGCTTTATTAACAGCTCTAAACTGCTGATATCTTGCTATCTTCTTGATTTTCTTGCCGCCCTCTTCTTCAAACAGAATAAAGTATTGCATGATCTTTAATAGATTTTCTTTTTCTAAAACACCTTGTATGAACAAGTTCTGTCCATTGTTTTCGATATTTTCAATATCAGCCTTTTTAAACGGATATGGATCTTTCCACTCTAAATAGTGGTTATACTTAGAGCTGATCGTTCCCACATAACCATGGTATTTATTAAAGATACCTGTGATAAAATTGGTATGAAACAGTTTATCAATACCTTCATCCTCTACCGCACCTCGCAGGTTCATATACCGACGCAGCTGTTCATAGCCGTCTTTCTTACCCGCTTTGATATCTGATTCCATCTCCTTAAAAGGTGATTTACACTCAATAACCACCACAGGAATACCGTTGATGTAAACGATAAGATCAGGAATACACGACTCATTTACACCTTTGATTCTTAATTGTGATACCACATGAAAGGTATTATTACTGACATCGTCAAAGTCAATGTACTTTACTGTATGGTGTTTCTTCTTACCAGTACCTTCCGCTTGTTCTAGAGACAAGTTTAGATTCACGATAATTTTATAGAGGTTCTCATTAATCTCATGTAGTGAAGTGCCATGTTGCGATCCGTTAGAAAGAATGTCGACTGCTTTAATCAAACTTGATTCATTCATCCAAGGGTTTAGATGCTTTAAACGATCAACAAGATACTTTGTCAAAATCACATCGCGATTCGATGCACGTTCACCGGATTCTTTGGTGAGTAATTTACCATCGAGATAGGTATAACCAAGGTGATTTGTCATGTAATCTATGGCTGGTTTTTCAACAAGTATATATTCATTTCCTAGATACGACATGGGTTCACCTCCTAGTTATCTATTTTGACTCTGGTTTTACCTGTTAAGAGTTGTTGCATTAGACCTTTTTTAAGTTCTATAAGACTATATAATTCAGTTCTATATAATTCTATTCTTTCATCAACTGAAGAGAGAACATTTGAAATTTCATTTTGTTCACCTTCAGAAGGTACTGGAATATCTAGATCTCTAATCATTCCCAAAGCAACGAATTTTTGCACTCCTCCATTTGACTTTTTTTGAAATTGTCTTAAAATAGTTTCTGAATCAAGAAGATATTTCAATAACTTATTATCATAACTGCTCTTAGCAAATTTGATCAAAGCAACATTCTTTATTGATATTTCAAAGTCAAGATTCACAATAACAGGATTTCCTATTGTTCCAATCATTCCAAAAAGAATATCACCATTCTCAACATGCGATCTTTGTGATACTTCTCGATGATCATTCTCAGTTATATATGATATTTCAGTAAAATCTAGTCCATATGACTTTAAATTTTTTGATGTTACAAATGGGATCCCATTATCAAGTTGTTTTGGTGAATCATGTGTTCCGTCTCGAACATCTGTAAGGTCCTTAAGTTTCTTAACTTCCCACTCCACAGGAATCCGACCAACTTCACTATCCTTAAACTCTGTATGCCCAATTCCCTCAGTCAACAGCTTTTGCATCAGACCTTTTTTAAGTTCTTTCAGGTCTTCAATCATGCCGTCTACTTCATTAATATGCTCATCGACAGTAGAGAGTATTTTGGCTATTTTCTTTTGTTCTAGGAAAGGCGGTAATAAAACTTCAATTGTTTTTAAAGCCCCTAAGCCAATTCTTTGTCTTGTACTTCCAGTACTTCTTGCAATTGCAATATTGCGAAAATAGTCAGAATTAATTGCGTATGCAACGTAATCTGGATCGTACTTATTTTGATCTACTGATAATCTGATACCATCTGAGCACATCAAGTATCTCTCTTCAATTGACGGAATCTTACACGCTCTAGCAACTGGTTCTGCCATTTTCGCTAATATTATATCACCAGGATAGATATTACATTTCCTCAATTCGTCAGCCTTTTCCTCTGATGTGTACACCTTTGAGTCATTAAGGAATTCTCCATCTCCAATATTCTGTAATTGAATTACTCGAACACCAACTTCAGTATAATGCTCTGTTTTCAAGTCAGAACCAAAAGGACCACCAGAAAACGAATATCTATCTGTTGCATCAGCAATTTCTTTCAATTCAATACTTTCCCACTCTATTGGAATTCTACCTAGTTTAGTTTTCTTGTAGTTTCCATCCATAGTTCCACCACCCTATATCCTCTCAAATCCAAGCTCACTCAAGAATTCATTAATCTGCTTTCTAGATTCTTCAAGTCTTCCTTCACGTTCAGCAATCCGTCTTGCCACAGCATTAATATCCACTTCTTCTTCAGGTTCAGTCGTATCCACATATCGGCTGATATTTAAGTTATAATCGTTTTCACGAATCTCATCTATTGCGATCACTTCAGCGTATTTATCAACTGCTTCATAATTATCATACGCCGCTACAACTTTAGTAATATCCTCTGGTCTTAATCTATTCATGTTGCCATCTTTAACAAAGTGATTACTGGCATCTATAAATAAGACTTTGCCTTTTTTATCAGCAGTTTTATTCTTATTAAGCACCAATATAGCCGCTGGAATACCTGTCCCGTAAAATAGGTTTTGTGGTAATCCAATGATGGCTTCAAATAAATCGTCTTCTAAAATTCCCTTACGAATTTTTCCTTCTGCGCCACCTCTAAAGAGCAGACCATGAGGGACTACAGTTGCCATTTTTCCATTACTATTAAGTGATGCGATCATATGTTCAACAAAAGCAAGATCACCGTAAGATTTTGGCGGTACGCCATAACTAAAGCGATGATATGAATTGCTTTGTGCCAATTCAATCCCCCAGTTGCTTAATGAAAACGGTGGATTGGCAATGACTTTATCGAAAGTCTTGATCGTTGAACCATTTAGGTGCTTAGGTTCTCTAATGACATCGCCTTTTTCGATAGCAGCACCACGAGCATCATGCAGTAACATGTTCAGTTTGCAGATCGACCATGTGGACAAGTTAATCTCTTGTCCATAGACTTGTACGTTTCTATGGTTACCCCCTTGCGCTTTTACATACTCAAGAGCATTGATTAAAAAGCCACCACTACCCGCTGTTGGGTCATAAATAGTATCTGTTTCTACAGGTTGTAACACTTTCACCATTAATTCTTTGATCCCTTCAGGTGTGTAGAATTCGCCACCTTTTTTACCACCATCATCAGCAAATTTCTTTAGAAGATACATATAAGCATCACCAAGTATGTCTGGCTTTTCAAGGCCTTCGTTAGATAAATTGATGCTATCAAAAATCTGAAGTAATTGATTGAGTTTTGCATCTGGTACACGTTCTTTGTCGTTGTAATTAGCTGTTGTAAGGACGCCCACAAGTTCTGAGTTTTTAGCATGATCTTCTATCGCCTGAAACGCTTTATCCAGTTGTGGTCCAATATTGAGATTTAAGTCCTTTAGTTTCTCCCAGCGTGCCTCTTTAGGGACAAAGAAGGTGTCATAAGAAGGTGCATCCTCAATCATTTGATCTAAAAAATCTTTTGGCAAATCTGCTTTTTCTACTAATAGCTTCTCTCTTTCAAAGTTAAATTGATCGTTCATACGCTTTAAGAACATCATACCAAAGATGTAATCCATATATTGAGCTGAGCTTAATGAACCACGTAATACTTCCGCACAGTCCCAAAGCTTTGTTTCCAGTTGTTGTAGATTGAGTTTCATCATTTTTGCCCCTTATTTTCTATATTTCTAAATTATCTTTTATTTTATTAGGTGGCTTTTGAGCCACTAAGAATATTATACTATTAACTGCCAATCTATGCTATTAAATGGCGAAAGTAATTATTCAAATATTAAAAGCCTTTGTCAGTTGATAATACAACCACCAAAAGCCTTTAGTCTCTTTTTCATCACACTCAAGATATAAAATGAATACCCCCTTACCATACACACATCCGAAGGGCTATCCACAGTGTCAGCGAGGACTCTAGCCCGAAGGGTACGTGTATGGTAAGGGGGTTATATAGAGACACTTTATGTTATTCATTAACCTGATAGTTAGTCAAGGCTTCAACTGTTTTCGAAATTTCCTTCATAGCTTCGACGAAATCTTCCACATAGCGGACATTGTTCTGACTGATATTAACGGCTTGTTCACTGCTCACGGATATTTCTTCACTTGTGGCAGAAAGATTACTGATCGAGTCTACAATATTGTTATTAGAAAGATGAATCCCTTTCATTCTATCATTTACATCGATTACATTCCTATTGAGTTTTTGCATTTCTGATTCAATCTGATGAAAGTTTGTTCTTGTCTTATCCAGTAATGCCTTTTGATTTTCTGATATCTGAACATTGTCAGATACTTTTTCAGATACAGCACTGGTGTTTTCAGATAATTCATCCAGTATCACAGAAATATTTTCTGTAGCCTTTCTCGTTTCTTCTGCTAATTTTCGGATTTCTTCAGCAACGACTGCGAACCCTCTGCCAGCTTCTCCAGCTCTTGCAGCTTCAATAGAAGCATTCAAAGCAAGTAGGTTCGTTTGTGCTGAAATGTCCAGTATGATACTTGTAATACTCCTTACCTCAGTTGCCTTTTTCATCATGTCATCAGTGGCTTCTTTCATGGACTGTCCTGAGTTAATCGATTGATCCGATTGTTTATTTAATTGATCCATGACCAATACGCTATTATCAATCACTGTTGATGTGTGTTCTGCTATTTCAACGATCCCTTTTGTCTTCTCAAAAGTATCCTCAATAACTTCCTGTATAGAATTCGTCATACTAGTTTGTTGTTCAATATTTTCAGCAGTTTGAGTACTGCCATCTGAAATATCTTTAAGCGCATAATATATCGTATTAGTAGTTGTTGCAATTTCATTCAAAGCTTCTGAAGTACTTTCCACATTACTAAGCACATACTTTGCAGACGAAACAACATTAACCGCCATTGCTCTATTGGATTCTGAAACTTCCCTAATCTTACTGGATGATTCATCAAAAAAACGAATAAGAATATTAGTCCCTAAGATCAATACAGTGCCACATAACAAAGAAATAATAAATTGAATCATCACAAATTCAATGACATCTTGCAAATTTGAAGCAGCTGCAACCATCATAGCGATTTTAACAATATTTATGAAAATAAAGTAGAAACCCATTCGCATCGAGATCTTTTTATTTAAATAGAGCATAAATATAAATAGAATAGGAATCATAAAAGGATAGCTCGTATTGCTACTAAAACTTAATAAAACAACGGTATAAACGATAGAAAAACTGATTGCAACATAAGGTAGCAATACTAAATACAATTTTTTATTTGCGAAAACAAAAATGCTACCCAAATAAAAAAGTATTAATAAGATAATAGGTATAATACTCACTATTGGCGAACGACCTGAAAATGCCAGTTGAGCGATATTACCAACTAACATGAAAATAGTTGTTAACGTTAATCCTGTGAATAGAACTTTGTTTATTCTGATTACCTGCTTCGAATCCATATGCCACCCCTTGCTCCATCAAATCAATTGACTTATCAAGCCAATTCAATTATTATGATTACAATTTTCATATCATTTCAAGTATATCATATAAACAATATTCATTCTATTATTAATATTTCAAAATAATTTCTTGTGACATAGAAAGAAATCAAAAAAAACCACTGCCAGCATCCTATCACAAGGCTATCCATGGCATAAGCAAGGACTCTAGCCCAAAGGGTAGGCAGTAGCGGTAGTTTCACTTAACTCTTATAAGTCCATTTGTAGATATTATGATTTAAACCGACACCCTTTCCGCCCCGGAAATATTTCAATGACGCCATCATCCGCTAATTTTTTGAGTATCTCTCTGATTTCACTTTCTGAGATTTTATAGTAGCGATTGCAGAAGGCATCATGTATGGATCTGCGACCTGTGCTAAGACCCTTTTGTGAAAGAGAAGTCAGAATTTCTATTACAAACTTTTCTTTATCCTCCTTGGATTGAAATTTTAAGCCCATTCTTTTTTTCTGTGAAGCCGGTAGATTTTCAACGACGAACTTGCCATCATCAATCTTGAGCATATATTCGATTACATTTCTAAGTTCTCTGACATTTCCAGGCCAATCATAGTTTTGACAAAACGCCATGAACTGTTCATCTATCTGCCTATAGTCCTTAAAGCTTTTAAAAAATTTCTCTATAAGCAAACTAATATCACTTTTATGTGCTCTAAGTGGTGGTAAATTAATTTGAAATACATTTAATCGATAATATAAATCATCCCTAAAAGTTCTTTCTTTAACCATAACCTCAAGATCTCTGTTTGATGCTGCAATTATTCTGACATTAACACTGATAATTGAATCACCACCGACTTTCATCACTTCTTTCGCTTCTAGCGCTCTTAAAAGTCTTGCTTGTAACTCAAGAGGAATCTCACCAATTTCATCTAGGAAAAGCGTTCCCCCGCTGGCTTTTTCAAAAACGCCCATTTTGCCACCTTTCAGAGCACCTGTAAAAGAACCCTCTTCGTAACCAAAGAGCTCTGATTCAAGGAGATTACTTGGCAGCGTTGCACAATTGATGGCAATAAAGGGTTTATTTTTTCTTTCAGAATAATTGTGAATCGCCCCTGCGAAAAGTTCCTTTCCAGTACCACTTTCACCAATGAGCAGTACAGAAGAGGATGAATTTGCAATCTTCTTACTGATGTTAATGGCTTCCACCAGTTTACTGTGATTGCCTAAAATATCATCAAAACTATACTTTGAATAATACCCTTTCCCAACCAATTTCTTGTGTAACTGATTTTGTTCTCTGAGTAATTCATTATAGTATTTTAAAATAATGAGTCTTCCGAAATAAACCTCATCGTATATAACCTTCTTGACACTTATAATCAGATTTTTATTATTAAACCTGACCATTTCACCATTTATTTCATCCGCACTTTCTAAAATTGCCAGTTCTTTATTGCGAGCGATTAATTGGCTGAGTTTTTCTTCTTCAATATATTCTTTTTCAATTCCAAAGATTTCAGAAGCTTTAGAATTAGAGAGTTGGATGAATCCCTTTTCATCACAAAGGATAATCCCATTGTCAAATTCATTGAGCAAAACTTCCAATTGACCAAATAGCATCTTTTTGTCGTATAGGGTGTTCTTTAAGCCACGCCAATAAGTAGGCACTCTTGAAGAATACTTTTTAATGATTTTTTCTGCAAACTTTCTTTCAATGTTAAGGTAAGCTATAATATCCAGAATTGTGGAAGCGTCAAAGAGTCTATTCCCAATATTGATAATTTCACCACTCAGATTTCCAATACAGGCGAATTCATTCGGCGTAATGATATAGTCTACTTCTTTAGGATCTACTATGCCATCATAATAAGGGTAAAGTCTTAGATTTTTAATCCCTAGTCTATAAAGCGTTGCCAAGGTTTCATTTGCCATAAAACTATTGATATTCGCCACATAAGCACTTTTTCCACTCTCAATACTTCGAAGTGTATCGATGACTTCTTTAGAAATAGTACGCTTCATCATAAGGATCGGTGCATTACACTTGATATTATCTATGATATCTATTAGGATACTTGGATCTGTATAGAGTATGAGGTCTACATTCGAAATATAAGGTTTATTCACCATATCAGGTGTGTAATAATCCACATCAATTCGGTTTTCAAAGATATTCTTCAGTTCTTCTACAAAGTAATTTCCAATCGGATCATCAATCGCCAAAACTGCAATTTTCTTTTTCATAATTTAAAACACGCCTCCCGTAACAGATGTTAATGAGATACTAATCAATTGGGTAAAATCCCATTAAATCCAAACCACTTCCCATTAATCTTCTCTATCAAATTACCACAGAAGCTGAAAAATAGCAATATCATATTTGGCACTGCATTTGCTTATATACTATTATAGATCATTAGTCTTCTTATAGCTTGGGACAAATTCATTTAGGTTGAAAGTAACCTTTGAATTTACAAAAGGCGATCAGATGACATGATTCAAAAATGAAATTTGGAGGCGTAATATGTTCAATGCTTATTCAGGGGTTATCCAGTATATTGAAAAAAACCAAATCAAAATTTTAGACTTTAAAATCACAGATATGTTCGGTAGATGGCATCATTTATCCATTCCAGCGTCTCGATTTGACGAAACTATTTTAAAAAACGGCATTGGTTTTGATGGTTCCAGTTATGGTTTTTTAACCGTTGAAAAATCAGATATGGTTTTTATTCCAGATATAACTAGCGCTTATGTTGCACCTTTTCAAGTGGTCCCTACATTAACTATGATTGGTAATATTTATACCATCCATAATGGTAGAGTTCGTTTTGAAGATGATCCAAGATATGTTGTAGAAAAAACAAAAAAACTTTTAATGGATTTAGGCATTGCAGATACTGCACTTCTTGGACCTGAATTTGAATTTTATATTTTAGATGAAGTCTCTGTTACATCTGAAGTCAATCATATGGAAGTTCTAATTGACTCAAAACAAGGCATTTGGAACTCATCTAGCAAAGAGAACAACAAAGGTATCGCTATTCGAAATCACAACGGTTACCACCTTGATAAACCTTTTGATGTCAACTCAGATTTTAGAGATCTTGTCACGCTTTGTCTCGAAGAAAACGACATACCAGTGAAATACCATCACGGTGAAAATGGTGGACCCGGTCAAGTTGAAATTGAAGTTGTCCACGGCGATATTGTAGATATGGCTGATAGATCATTGAAACTAAAATCCATACTAAGAGCTTATGCAGAGCACTACGGTAAAACCATCACCTTTATGCCAAAACCTTTTAGCGGTGAATGCGGCAGCGGCTTACATGTTCATATCCATCTATTCAAAGAAGGCGAACCGCTTTTCTATGATGAAAATGGATATTCAGGCCTTAGCCAGACTGCACTACACGCCATTGGCGGACTCCTTAAACATGCTCCTGCTATAATGCCTTTTACCAATCCGAGTACTAACTCATATAAAAGACTCATACCAGGTTTTGAAGCACCTGTAAGTATTTGTTTTGGAACAGCAAACAGGAGTGCCGTCATTAGAATTCCAGGATATGCAACAGAGCCTCATGAAAAAAGATTCGAAATAAGATCACCAGATGCTACTTGTAATCCCTATTTTGCGTACTCTGCTATCCTTATGGCCGTAATTGATGGTATAGAAAATAAAATAGATCCAACTGCCGAAGGCTTTGGACCATATGATATAAATCTTTATAATCTCGACCCAGATAAAAAATCGCTTGTAAAGGGCCTCCCTACCAACCTTTTAGAAGCAGCAGAAGCACTTGAAAACGACTATGAATTCTTGTTAAAGTCGGGCGTTTTTACCGAAAGCATCATTAAAAATCAAATTCAAAAGATAAAAGCCGACCATATGAAGGTGGCACAATTGCCTCATCCTGAGGAATTCAAAATGTATTATAATTTATAAAAATTAAGGTACCGTCTTAAAGTTATATCTTAAAGTTATATCTTAAAGTTATATCTTAAAACTTTTAGACGGTACTTTTTTTAGCATAAAATGCAAAGTACAACTGTTCAAATGCATCTTTTTCTTGTATAATAAGTATTGTAGTTCCTGCGGGTGTAGCTCAATGGCAGAGCTCCAGCTTCCCAAGCTGGCTACGAGGGTTCGATTCCCTTCACCCGCTCCATTTTTATAATCTTATAAACCAACGATCCGCTTATTAATTTTATAAGCGGATTTTTTATTAAAACAACAAAATTTGAGCCGAAAGCTGTGATGAGGGGTGTTCAACCTCAAACAGCGTCAGTGAAAATCAGTTTGAGGCATCGAAAGATGGCTCAAATGTTGTTAAAACAACAAGATTTGAGCCGAAAGCTGTGATGAGGAGTGTTCAACTTCAAACAGCATCAGTGAAAATCGATTTGAGGCATCGAAAGATGGCTCAAATGTTGTTGCCTATTCATGGCAAATTCACCCCTCTATGAATGATGAGAATTTGCTCAAAACTTTCTTAATCAATCTGTCTCATTGAAAATTTTATACTAAAATAAGGAGACGAGGCATTATCCTCTAAGATTAATACATTTGAGGAAGTGTTCATATAGCCTCTATATTCAACATCGCAATCAAATTTAATGCCCGCTTCAGTAAAATGAAAATCCTCAAACGTGTGATCTGATATTTGATTTGCAATCCGTTCTTGTAATTCAGAGAATAATTTCATTTCATCTTGAGCACCAGCATAAGCAAGTGAAGCCAGAAGCATGTGAACGTCATAAGAATATAAGAGTTCATCAGGTTCTTCCATAACAACGTTAAAAGAAACTGCTTTTACAGCGTCGTTTTCAAGCGTAAATACATATTGAGGCATTTCTCGATTACCCAAATTAATAGTCACTGTGCTGTCACCAGCATTCTCCACCCATTCGCCATTCTTGCCTAAAAATTTATTGCCAAACTCTATCCCAAAATAATGGGCATAATAATTATGGTTTTCTATAAATTCTGAGGTTGTTAAATCCCCGCGATTTGGTGGTAAGAGTTGACTTACCATCATAACAATCAACACCCCGATTAAAGCCATATTGGCTACAATATAGCCTAAACCTCGATACCATTTAGTATCTTTAATAGAATAAGCGCAATATCTATCCCACGGTTGTATGGTCTCAGTTTGACACAACTTGTAACTCTTCCAAAGTCTTACGAGACTATAAATAGGAATATTGTAACCCATACCAGCGCCTATAACATGCCAAGTTCGATCCAATCCCGCTTTATAAGAGAGCTTTTCCCCACTAGATGTTTCTATCCTAAGTCCAAACAATGCCTTACCAAGTGTTGTGCCAAATTTATTGAGCAAGAGTGGCTCAATAAAAAGCATCATGCCAACCGCCACAAAGGTATCAAACAAATCCCAAAGAGACCCTCGTCTTACCATGCTCACATGAAGAAGAAAGATCAACACCGCAGACCAAATACAAGTATATATAAAAATATCGAGCATTCTGGCAAAATATCTCCGCCATGGATGGAATACTTGAGCTAGTTTATCTTCATTAACTTCAAAAACCACGCTCTCTGGATTTTCTCTGATCTGATCCATAAGATCAAGATATTTTTGACCCTCTAATTCATCAAAAGTCACTTGATCATTCGCTAACGTCTCACAGACCTTTATTGCATACGAAACATCACGGGACTCACTTTTTAAAATATCAATTTGATTTGAAAGGGTCTCTGCTAACATCTGATTCCCATACCGAAGTACTTTAATCTCATCCAAAGAAATATGTAAGCTACGCAACAACTTGATTCGAAGTAGAATCTGTAGCGACTCCTCTGAGTAATACCGTTCGCCAGCCTCTAACTGCATAGACGAGATCAGACCTTCACTTTCATAGAAGATGATGTTCGCCTGTTCCATACCAGTCTTTATTTCGATTTCTTTTAACGTCATTTATATCTTTCCCCCCGTTTTTTTCTGGACTCATTTTCTTAAAATACAATCTATTGATTCCTATATTTTACCGTTTACTTATTCAATACTTCATCTTTTACTATTTAAGTATTTGCATACACAATGTTATCTTACTACAATTTACTCATATCGCATAGAATTGATTTAAATAACGTATTTTTGAAGTATGCACAAAGTCATTTTTTTGATATGATAGGCATGTTCGTTATACAAGGAGTATTTATGAAGAAAAAAATTATTATGATATTGCTTGCAAGCCTCATTGCCTTTTTGCTTATCAATAGTTATTATACAGTTGAATATGGCATTAGCGTCTACAGTTACTATTTTGATGGTCAAAAACTCACGGATGAGGAATTAAGCTATTTAAAAGAAAAAGGCGTTCTCAACTATGGTGCAGATTACAATGTCCCACCGCTAAAAAGCGTTAATGAAACAAACGGGCAATACGAAGGCGTTTTTATTGACTATCTAAATGCACTCTCACTTGAAATTGGCGTCAACATCAAAACACATCCTATGCTCTGGCACGAAGCGTTAGAATCACTTAAAAGTGGCACTATAGACTTATGTGATATGCATCCTTCAAAAGCACGATCTGAATTTTATGATTTTACGATCCCGATCTATCTTCAGCGGGGTTCAGTACTGGTCAATCGGTCTGAAGATAGAATCCACTCTCCAGATGATCTGGAAGGCACTACAATAGCCGCTATAAAAGACGATTATGTCATAGAGCATGTCCATGTTACATATAAAAATGTTACGATTCGTGAATGCGATGATTTAAACGAAGCCATAGAGGCACTCAGACTCGGTAAGGTGGATGCTGTACTAGGCGAAGAATCCGTACTCCATTACCTTATCGTGAACGAAAATCTTACGAATCGCTTTAAATTGCTTGATACTTCCCTCTATGAAAGAGAAGCAGTTTTCGGCGTACCAAAGGGAAACACTCTTTTACTGAGCATCCTTAACAAAGGTATAAAGAGCCTTGAACGCAAGCAGACCATGAACCTCATTAACAAAAAATGGTCCCCTCTTATCACAAAAGATACAGGTTCACAATCTATTACAAAGCTCATACAGTATGCTCTTTTAATCATCATTTTGATCAGCTTATTCTTTTACTTATGGAATACCGAACTCAAAAAAGAAGTTTCTCGCCAAACTTATGCACTAAGGCAATCCAATAACATCCTAGAAACCACTTTTAACGGTCTAACAAATCACCTATTGCTTCTTGTGGACGAAAATTGTCATGTGGTGGAAACCAACGATACCTTTTGCCAATTCATCGGTTTAAAACGTCAAGAAGTCATCGGAAAACATTGTCATGAGATTAAGGGCCTTCTTGGAACTGTTTGTACTGACTGTCCTGTTAAAACCTGTTTAGAAACACAACTGATCGATCGAAGAGAAATTCAATTTCAAAACCGTTTATTCACCGTACAGGCGTATCCACTTGAGCCAGATATCAAGCATCTTAACACTATTTTACTTATGTTTGAAGATATTACAGAACTCAAACTCAGCGAACAGCAATTACGCCAATCCAGTAAAATGGCCGCCATAGGTCAACTTTCTGCCGGTATTGCCCATGAAATAAGAACGCCACTTGGTATCATTCGAAATTCAGCGTATTTACTGAAAAAAATATTGGATAACGAAAAAGCATTAAAATCTGTAGAAACCATTGAAACTGCAACTACACGTGCTAATAAAATTATCGACAATCTACTAAATTTTTCAAGAATTTCTGATTATGAGCAGATGACTTTAAACGTCAAAGAGTTTATTTTAAACCTTTTGAGACTGAATGAAAAAGAGTTTAAAGATCAAGGTATAGAGGTCACTTTAAAGGTTTCTGATACACTTGAAAAATCACTTTATCCAGAGCCTCTAAAACATATTCTCATCAACTTAATTGACAATGCCAAAGATGCCATGACAGAGCGTGGCTATGGTGGGAACCTTACAATATCTGCTGAAGAACGTTTTCCTTTTCTAATGATCAAGATTGAGGATACAGGACTTGGAATTGCCCCAGAACATCTCGATACTATTTTCGATCCATTTTTCACCACAAAATCACAAGGAAAAGGCACAGGGCTTGGACTTTATATTGCCTACAATGAAGCTAAGAAAATAGGTGGTCATATCACCGTTGATAAAACCAGTCGTGCTGGTACTTGCTTTAAATTGACTTTAAATATTGAACAAAAGGAGTTTTCTCATGAATAATCCCATTCTTATCGTTGAAGATGAAAAAGATTTTGCACTGGGTTTAAAAGAGATATTAGAACTTGAAGGGTACCAAGTCACGGTCTCCTATTCTGCTGAAGATGCTCTGGTACAGCTTTCGGGGCATTTATTTGATCTCGTCCTCACTGATCTTATGCTCGGTAAAACTGATGGTATAACATTGCTCGAAGCCATTAAATCAAATCACTATGGTACTAAAGTCATCTTGATGACGGCATATGCCACTGTGGAAAATGCTGTTAAAGCTATGAAACTAGGCGCTTCTTCATACTATGTGAAAGGCAATCCCATAGAATCACTCATTGATGATATTAAAACCATTTTGAAAACTTCTACTTTTGCAAATTCAACATATACCCCTATGATTAAAACGCTTAATAAAGATTACCAAAATGCCATCAATATGGCTATAAAAGCCGCCAAAACACCAGTCAACATTTTACTCATCGGTGAATCAGGGTCTGGTAAAGAGGTCTTTGCCAATCTCATTCATAGTGAAAGTGAACGTGCTGGCAATCCTTTCATTGCAGTCAACTGTCAGGCACTCTCAGAAAGTGTTTTAGAATCTGAACTCTTTGGTCATAAAAAAGGGGCCTATACAGGTGCTACAGAGGAACGCATTGGCCGTTTTGAAGCTGCTGATGGTGGCTCACTATTTTTAGATGAAATCGCCGATCTCCCCCTCTCTATCCAAGTCAAATTGCTTCGAGTAGTCGAAACCCGTTCCATCGAAAGACTTGGCAGTAATACGAACAGACCTGTGGATTTTAGATTGATTACTGCCACGAACCGTTCGCTTAAGGATATGGTGGAAAGAGGTCGTTTCAGAGAAGACTTTTACTATAGAATTAACACCGTAGAGATTGTAATTCCTCCACTTAGACAGCGCAAAGAAGATATTCGTCCACTTGCAGAGCACTTTGTTAAAATTGCATCCGAACAAATGCATAAGAGTGTCCATACCATAACTGATGAAGTCTGGGACCACTTACTCGCCTACGATTTTAAAGGTAATGTTAGAGAACTTAAAAACATCATGGAAAGACTTGTAGTCTTTAGTGATGATGAAATCATCACAGCAGAACATCTCTTTTTGAAAAATGATATTTTTACTACCAATGTCGATGACCAACCCCTTAAAGATTTTAGAAATGCGCTTGAAAAGCGTTATATAATTTCTCTCCTTGAGAAAAATCAATATAATGTCACCAAGACAGCTGATATATTGAAAATTACACGAAGACAGCTTCAAAATAAAATCAAACTTTTTGAAATCGAAAAAAAGTAGTCAGAAAATCAAGTTGTCATCGCGATCAATGTAGCTGATCCTGAATAATTCTCAATCCAACACATTCTATATAGAGTTGTTTTAACAAAGAAAGTTGATTCTAGAGTATAATACTGCTCGAATCAACTTTCTTTATTTTTTATCCTTTAAGTTAGCCCCAATATAACCTAGCGTTCTATACCATTTAGCATCTTTAATCGTATAAGAGATGTCATCATTCCAGGATTGAACCTCTTTATCAGAACAGAGTTTATAACTTTTCCAAAGTCTTACAAGATTATATATCGGAATATTATATCCTAGCCCTTTTCCTATAAGGATCCATGTTCTTTCAAACCCTGATTTATATGAAATAGAAATCCCTTCCGTCGTCTCTATTCGAAGTCCAAATATCGCTTTGCCAATTGTGGTTTTAAATTTTTTATTCCTTTCGTCATTCGTCATAAGAAACTCAACTGATTCGTAAAAAGAGTTTCGGTCTTTCTTTCATAAATTTTATCCTGATCGCCAATCGTATCATTTAAGAGTGGACTATCCATAAGATTTGATTTCGGCTTAAGAGAGTCACTATAACACGCATAACAATACACACAGTTATGATAACACGTATTATAAGCGCCTATGTCTATGCTTTTGACACAACCACAAGTTGCTCTTTGATTTTTATCTTTTGCTACCTGACCATTATAATCAAAGAGCTTGCAAATCAGTTCATCATCTATACACTTGCCATGTTTAATGTTATACACACTTAAATCTACTGTTTCCGAACAAGTTTGAAGCTCTATACCGTATGTATTACAAATACTTGAAAAATGTTCTGCAATATAGAGGATTTCATCTTCAGTAAGCCCTACCACATGATTTTGTCTTAATCGTTTACTAATTTTAGGGTAAACATCTAAAAAGCTGATGATGCATCGTTCAGTATAATTTTTGAGCTCACTTGCAAGTGTTTTAAAATGTTCGATATGATATGCCAAATTCATATCTTGATTCAGCAGTATAGGATCATATCGCCAAATCACTTTATCTTTCCCAATTTGTTTGGATAGTTGTTTAAAAGTCGCTATAAGATTTTCTTGATCTGGAAGATTTTTTTCAACGGATTGTCCATAAGCATTTAAAGTAAAGTGAAAATAGTATTTATAATCACTCAGATTTTCTATTTTTTTTAGTAAAGGCAATGGATTTTTAGTCCAAAAGACCATACAAGACACATCTTCAGGTTTAAGCGATACTTTAGAGACTTGATGGGGATTCATTGGATTTCTCACATAAGCATAACCCTCTTTTATTCTATTTAACAACCACTCCGTATGGAATGCAGGGATATCGGTTCTTCTACTTATGCTAATAATCATCTGAAATACCTCCTTTAATAAAAGTGCGAACTTTTTTTCTTTCTAACTGCGCATTAAATTTCCCACATTTTTAAATTGTAACAATTAAATGATGCTTGTAAAATTTTCGTATTATTTCATTATAAATTAATGCAAAAATCTCTGATGATCTTTTTCGAATTTCAAAATAATCATAATTTTAAAACTATTGAAACAATGTACTAATACAAGTATATCACTTGTATCTATTGAAATTAAGGCTTTCAAATCAATCTTTGTTTTTATTTCTTTATTGAAACAGTTACGTCATTTCCGTTACATTTGAAGAATGTTTTTTCTTCTCAAAATGCTTTATGCGCGCAATGTCTTATAAAAAGAACACTTGTGTGAATCTTTTTTCCTCTCTCAAAAAGCTTTGGCATACGATTTGCAATAATAGTAAAACATATAATACGACATGATGAGATGGAGGCATTTTATGAGACGAGAAATTAAAGATTCTATTGTACTTGGAGCAGCACTTTTTGCGATGTTTTTTGGTGCGGGCAATTTAATTTTCCCACCTGCAATTGGTTTAAATAGCGGAGACCAGTGGCTATTCAGTTTATTTGGCTTCTTTATAACGGGTATAACCCTACCTGTTTTGGGGGTACTTTCAGTCTCCCTATCAGGCGGCACTATAAGTGACTTGGCTTCAAAAGTTGGTCCTAAGTTTTCACTGATCTTTAGCACAATTCTTATATTAGCGATTGGCCCTCTATTGGCAATCCCCAGAACAGGGGCTACTGTTTATGAAATCGGCGTCGCACCACTGGGCACTTTTAATCCACTTTTGGTGTCAGTCATCTATTTTTCGGTTACGCTCTTTTTTGTAATCAAGCCTTCAGGGATCATAGACAAGATTGGCAAGATCTTAACCCCTATTTTATTACTTGTAATTGGTGCAATTATTGTAACAGGCTTTATCCATCCAATAGGTATTCCAGTTGTAAGCAAGCTTGAAAACGCTTTTTCTTTTGGGTTCTTACAGGGTTATCAAACCATGGATGCCCTTGGTTCAATCGTAATGGGTGGTATCATATTAGCCGCACTGATTGAAAAGGGTTATAAAGACCGTAAAAAACAAATAAAAATGACCACAATTGCAGGGATCATGTCTGGAACACTACTCACATTAATCTATGGCGGACTCATGTTTTTAGGGGCTAGCATCAGCACGACAGTCGCTCCAGATATTAGCAGAACAGCACTTATCCTTGAAATCACAAAATCAATATTGGGACCTCATGGACTTTTAGTTATTTCAGTTGCAGTTTCAGCAGCTTGCCTAACCACTTCTATTGGTTTAACCGCTATTGTGGGGAATTTCTTTGAGAGTATATCAAACGGTAAAATCCCCTATAAGTTTACTGTCATTTTCGTCTGTGCCTTTAGCTCAATAATGAGTGTCGTAGGTGTTGAAACGATAGTAGAAATTGCTGTCCCACTATTAGTATTCGTCTACCCAATCGCTATGGTCTTAATACTGTTTAATCTATTCGATCGTTACTTGCCACATGATGCAGCATATAAGGGTGCAGCCTTAGGCGCAGGATTAATAGGTGCTATAGATGCCATAAAAGCACTAAAAATTGATGCGCTCAATACGATCTTTGACCCTATTTTTACACTGGTCAATTATTTGCCACTTGCAAATGTGGGATTTGCTTGGCTCCTTCCAGCATTGGCATTGTCACTCATTTTCGGATTCTTCGGATTACGCGAACAGCATACAAGACAACTTGAAACTTCTATGTAAACCTCAAAACGATAGGTCGCAGCTCTATGCTTCCTATCGTTTTTTCTATTTTGGCATTACAACAATATACCCAACTACATTGACCGCGGTTAATGTTAGAAAAATAAGATTAGCCGGATCTAAGAATCCACTACCTTCTTTTTTATCATTTCTATTGCCTTTATATAGAGATTCTTTTGATTTTGATGCAAGCACTTTTTGCTCAACGCCTATGGCATTCATAGAACCATCCGCAAAAACATTGAAAATAGTATAGATTAAAAGAGCAAAGAAGAAAAGTCCCCAGCCCATAAAAAACATTTCTAAATTATGAGGTGGCTTATAAAAATAAACGATAAACTCAATGATCCCAAGAAGCAAATAACCCGAATATTTTTTTAACAATTTCATAATGTCCTCCTCTCATATAAACAATTCACGACGATTATGGGAGCACTTAAAATAATATTTCTATTTTGGCATGACCTTAATGTACCCCACTATATTGATAAAGGTTAGTATGAGAAAAAAGATATTAGAAGAATCTAGAAGTCCACCGCCTTCTCTTTTATCATTTTTGTTTTCACCATATAATGATTCTGTTAATTTCGACACAAGAACTCGTTTCCCAGCATTGCCCGCGAAACCATCTCCAACAGACGCCATGGAACCATCTGCAAAAACATTGAAAATATTATAAATTAGGAGAGCAAAGAAGAAAAGTCCCCAGCCCATGAAAAACATTTCTAAATTATGAGGCATCATATAAAAATAAGCGATAATCTCGATGACCCCAAGGAGCAAATAACCCACATATTTTTTCAACAATTTCATAACGCCCTCCTCTCACTTGATCCGCTGATTTCCCCAAAGTTGCTTTAACTTTTTTAGAAGCCAAGAAGTTACAATCGGTTCTAAATCTTTTGTATCTAATTCAATAGAATACTCTATGCATTTTACGCTTAAAATTTCAATCAAATGATCAATATCATATCTTGAAATCTTATGTTCATAAATTCTATCATATGAATAAAGGTATATCGTGACTGATCTCAATCGAGAATCACCAGTATTCTCAAATCCAATTTTCTGAATATTTTTATATTCTATACTGAAATCCTTGCCCAATGCTTTCTTAAAAGCTATACCTTCTTTATCAACTACTATCTTGTATATATTAAGCTGCTTAAGTATAAGCAAAGTAACTGCTGCCCAGAATAGAAACATCAACAATTCAGAATAGACATGGCCTCTATAAATGAATAGCAGACAGTAAATCAAATAATAAAAATAGATTTCAACAGCATAGTAAAGCGTCTGCTTATAGGGTTTCAATATGTACTGAGAATCATCCTTTGTTGCCATAGTTAGCCATCTCCTTTTTAAGCGCTTCTATTTTTAAAAGAGCTCAATTCACAGTAAGTTTTTATAGATATTTTAGATATTTTTATACCTTTCATAGAAATTTTGCTTCCTCTATGCCCATTATATTCATATTATGTTTAAATTCCCTTTAAAATATATTTAGATTTTATTAAGAACCTCTTCTGATACCCTTTCCTCAATCATCACAATTAGGTTTTCAATACAAATACATCGTTTGTATTTTTTCCCATCCCCTATCAATTATATGTTATTATTTATAGTCTCACAATAGAATTGCAAAAAAAATACAGGTCATAATAACCTGTATTTAATGCTGTCAAACTATATTTTAAATTGCCCTTTTCAGCATAAACTGCTCAATTACTTTTGCAACACCATCTTCATCATTGGTATCAGTGATATGATCGGCAACTTTTTTAACTTCATCAAAGGCATTTCCCATGGCAACGCCAAGACCTGCATACTCCAACATAGCAATATCATTGCCTGCGTCCCCTACGCAAATCACTTCATGTGCTAATATGTCTTTAACCTTCGCTATAGCACTCACACCAACGCCTTTATTAACCGTTGGATGCAAGAATTCTAAAAAGATATCTGCACTTCTAACCACAGTATATTTCGCCCTAATCTCTGGTGATAAAATCCGCTCAATTTCATCTAGTTTTTCTTTATCGTCTACGAACATCACTTTTATGATGGTTTCACTCTCTGGAAACTTGTCCACATCACATTTTACAGTTCTTATGACATTTATATCGGCTTCAACCTTCGTATATGGATTTAACACAGGGGTCGTCACATAATCTTTTGTAAGTGCATGGATATGAACCCCGTAGGTTTTGCTCAGTTCATATAGGGACCTATAATCATCATGTGTCAATGTATTTTGGAAAATGACTTCACCCGTTTTTACATTTTGAACCAAAGCGCCATTAAATGAAACAACGTAGTCAGCCTCGGTGTTGAGCTCAAGTTCTGTAAGAACGTTTTGAATCCCAATCAAAGGCCTTCCAGTGGCTATAATAACCGTTTTACCACTTGCTTTTGCGTCTTTAATAGCTTGTTTATTGCGAATTGAAATTTCTTTCTTCTCATTGAGTAATGTTCCATCCATATCCAGTGCGATTAATTTATAAGGCATTTTAACAATCTCCTAACGATCTTATAGCTCTAAAAGGGACATTGCTTATCCCTTATCCGTATTTTTTTATCCCGTTTCTTAATTAAAATAACACAATTTCCATTATGCTTCAATGCAAATTGTGTTAAATTTTATAATTCTATTTTTTTGGTGCTTCGTAAACTTGATCTCCTAAGTTCACATTAATTTTCTATTTCAATCGTGTCACGTTCTAAACCAACCTCAATGTCTAAATTTTTAATTGAGAGTTTTGTTAAACTAAGTATACTTTCAAGTGGCGATAAATCACGAACCTTTGTATTGGATATGTCTAAAGTCTCTATATGAGTTAAACTCGAGAGTGCCTCTAATTGTAAAACATTTGTATCAAACAACCATAGCCCTTCTAATAAAGGCATTTCAGAAACTGCTTCAATAGACTCTATCTCATTGCCACCAATAGACAAATTTTTAAGTTGTGTTAATGTCTTTAAGGGCGCTATAGCCGTAATTTTATTCCCTGTTAAACTAAGCCTTTTTAACTCTGTAAGTTCTGATAAAGGGGCAACCTCTTTTATGCGATTGCCAACTAGTACGAGATCTTCAAGCCTAGAACATGCCTTCAATGGTGATATGTCAACCAACTCACAGTTTGAGGCTGCTAATTTCTCAAGTTTTGTTAAAGCTTGGATGCCATCTAGATGCCGCACTACAGTCCCACTTATATTAAGTGTCTTTAAATTTCTCAATTTAAAAATAGGGGTTATCTGTGCGATATTGTTGTTCGATAAATTAACATCGGTAACGCCATAGAAATACTGCAAACCTTCTATATCTGTGAGATGTTTACCTTTGAGGTCTAAATACCCTTTAACCAAACAGGCTTCTTTAAAATTAATTTCACCATCTTGATCTTTATCAATATTCAGTTTGAGAAGTGCCTTTTTTAAATTTGCTTCAAGCTGAATCGGTCCATTTACATTTATAAAAGTTGGGACATCCGACAACTGAACAAATTTCAAAATAGATGCCTCTGAGTAAACATCATTTTTAAGGTAAAACCCTTCATGCGTAATCACAATAAATTGGTTTGTGGTGTTGCCTACTAACTGATAGACATTTTTATCTACTTTTGCGAAAGTGCCATAATCAAGCATTTCAAACTGTTTATATCTATAAAATTCACCCTCTATAAAAGTAAAATACTCACCACCATCCCCCTGCAGGTTTTGACCATCAAAAGTTGTTTGTACGTAAGTTGCTGTCATATCTTGCTCCTTTTGATACGCATGTAATGCATCCGATACGAACACTAATTTGAAGGTTAAAGAAATCAGCAGTAAGATGAGAAGCAAATGAATACCATACTTATCTAAATTCGAAATGCACCACTTAAAAAATTTTTGAATCATAATGTCCTATCTCCTATATTGAGTTGCAAGTTAATATTTCAATCTACATTGTCATGGTCCAGTTCTAACACTTTGCTAAAAGTCATAATCAAAATATTCATGAATAAAATCAACCATTTCAGTTCCCAAAGTATCTAAATCAAAATCATAAAAATACAAGTATGCAATTGCCTTTTTTTCATCTGAAGTGCCAATCATACCAAAAGATTTAGGAACCCCTGTATTGTTCTCTGAATCTTTTGCAACAATTTTAAAAACATAGCTCTCCATTTTAAAGGTATAATCTTCTATTGCTTTATAGTCTTCACTTTTGCCTGTATCTTCATCTAGGCTGCTGCCCTTAAAAAAAATAAATTGATTATTGAGTTTATTCTTTTCTTCTTCGTATGTATTCTCATTATAGACGACCTCTAAGACAACTGAATCCGATTCAAACATCAACAGATTTTTATGTGTATGAGCATACTTCATATCCTCTGATTTCGGTAGATTATCAAGAATTGGCATCACTGAAATGGCTTCACCGTCAAGAGCACTTCCTGTTTCGAGATACTTATCAATATCTGAACTGGTGTAGTCACAGCCTGTAAGACTGATTGTTAAAATAAGCAGAAAATAAATGAGTATCTTTTTCATTTCATGCCCTCCTACTATGAATTAATTCATCGGTTATTATAACATAATCAAGTGTACAAGCTGTGTCCTACACAACCAATATCCCCCTATAATCGCATGCCACACTTAGGACAATATTCAAAATCCTCATCTGTACTAAAGCCACAATTTGCACATCTTTTTATTTGAAGATGCTGGCAGCTGACCATAATACGCTCCAAATCAAGATTGACTTGTTCGCCGGTCTCAATAGCTCTCCCTACTTCTTGATCCAGTTCTGTACTTGTGCCACAACATTTCATCACCACATAATACCTTCTCCCCCACTTAAAAAGAGGTATGAAAAAGAACATCAAGTAAGTATAGGTCATTATGATTTCCACTTGTCCATAGCGTCCACAGCAAGGACAAACACTCATTTGATTGAATTCTAATTTTTTCTGTTTTTGGCTGATCCCAATAATAAAAAACATATATGCTCCTAAATTCTTTCTAAATTACGTACTTTCTACAAACTTACGTCAAATTTGAATGAGGCGTTATTTTCAATCTTTTTGACTTTAACTCATCCAAATGATCTCTGAGCTTTCAACGATCCATTCACCCGCGTCATTTATAAGTTCACATTTCACGCCAACAGCCGCTATGCCAGATTTATATTTTGAACCTATTATTTCAATTTTATCTTCTGATATGATTTTAACACTTGAAATTTTAAGTAAAACACCCTCTAAAGTATTTCCATCTTTGACCATGTCTTTAGACTTTAAAGTATCAAATGATGCCTCTATGACTTCGACATTGTACTTGGTTAAATGATCTATAATGTTAGCAATATCTTCATCAGTAGCATCTACTAAAGTGTCTGTATCAATGGCGATGTATGTCATATTTTGGTTTAAGCTATCTTCAAGTGGCATTATGGCATCCAGTGCAGCGCTATAGATCTGGTCATAAAAACCACTTTCATGCTCCAGAATAGGCTCATTTGTACTTGTTTCAGTCAGATTTTGCTCAGTTGGATTCTGATCAGTGCTGACCTCAATCTTACTTTCTTTATGATCTGCTTTACAACCCGTTAAAGAAAGTATCAACAAGCTACTTATCATGAATAGAACAATCTTTTTCTGTCTCATAATCGTATCTCCTATAATTACGTTTCCATTTTTCCATTTCTTGTTTTTTATATTATCATAAACTACTGAACGCCTTTAAGAGAAGCCGAGCATAAATCCCCTGATGCATCGTTGACATAATACAAAACATCGTCATCAATGGAGATTGATCCAAGATTTGCATAATCGGATGTTTTAAAAATAATCTCTTCAGCTTCATTTAATACGATAATTCTATATTTTGAATCTGCTGTCTCTTTAAAGGTACTCACAAGATAAGTCTCTTCATCATCAAACAATTTTAGCCCTTCACATGAGGTACTTTCAGTAGATGGTACAGGTTGACTTGTGTTTTCGTCTAAAACCATTTTAAATTGTCGCTTATCATCCATAAAATAAAGATGTTCCCCTAAAAATGCATAAGTCAAAATGTAGCCATCGGATTGATAAATCAATTCGTCTTTTTGAGTCTTTATATTGTAGCGATAAATAGCATCTGTTAATTCGCTTGAGGGCGATTTATAGTATAGATCATCGCCTGAACTAGTAAAAGTATTCACATCACGCCCTATGAGGGCCTTAGTTTCATTCGTTTTATAGTTCACATTAAAAATACTGGTATGATCATCATTTACACTATCATATCCTAGCAGATATAGATTATCTCCCCTTAGAATAACAGGACCACTGGGACTTCCACCTGCTGAGCCATCTTTTTCATACCAATACCAGCCAAACCTAACATCTTCTGCTCCAACCCGCTCATATTGGTTATCCTCAGTCTCTATAGCATTCACATTTGGTTTTGCCTCTTCATCACTTTTATAGCGAATATACAGAGAACCGCCCCCCATTGGTCCGCCCCAATATCGGATATCAAAATCCTCAAACTGTTCAACGATGTCATAACTTGAGCTAATCAGTGTATAAGTGCCATCTTCAAATAGCTTATAAACCAAATCTGATCCCATCATCGCACCCCCCACATGGCAAGTCAATAAAACACTTTCATCCTTAACCTCAAATTGGCTAAAAAAGTGATTATCTGGAAAGCTAGATATTTCATCGTTCAACGCTTTAAACGCTTTTGGTTCAACGGACAGATCAACAGATTGCACCATGACCCTATCTTGATTATCAATATAATAAATGTTATCTTTATAAACCTTCACATATTTTTGCCAATCTTCATCACTGAAATTTTGACTTATTTTTTTATACGCCTTCACATGGGGATTTAAAGCATTAATTGCAAGTCCCATCTTTGTATCATATTGGAGCGATAGATTCAGCTCATTCTCAGCCAACTCAGTGGTCAAAGGCAAATATACAATATTATTATAGACAAAACAAGGATATGTGTCATCCCCACTCAGTGGCGTATCATTAACTAAAACCTGATATTGTGGTGCTTGAGCTTTGACGCGCTTTGCATTTTGACGCTTTTTAAGTTGAGGGTTATATTCAGACGAGACATTCGTCACATCAACTTTTAACCCGGTCTCTGCTGTCCAAGAAGTTTCAATGCCAAGGCATCTTGTGAGGTTATAGGTCAAGGGCATGTAAGTAATCCCTTTGTACGTCAAAAACGGATATTCCAAATGTGCATTATCTATCATTTCACCATTGAGATTGATGGGATATGCGGGTAAGCTTAAGTAGGTAGCCTGTCTACTACTAGAAGTATATGTATAATTCTGCTGATAGATTTTTGAATTTTCATCATTTTCTACCCTTGATAAATCCGCAAATGAAACGGTGCTCAAAACAGTTGAAAGTGCTAAACACACTATGAATTCTTTTTTCATACACAAGCCTCCAAATAATATAATCAAATTTACACCATTAACTTCGTATTCTTATACAAAGACTTTTTCAATCTTCTAAGTTATCAATCCTTGAGATTATCATCCTCTTCACCTGTTCATTATATCAATATAAAATTTCACTTTCAATTAACCTCTAAAGACATTTGCATTACATTCTCATAAAAAACGTGGAGAGCTCATGATCTGATGCTTTCCACGTTTTATTCTTTAATATATCTAACTTTATTCCGTCTTTTTAAAGCTGATCAAGCGCCTGTTTTAAGTCTGCTATAAGATCCTCTGCGTTTTCTATACCCACAGACACTCGGATAAGTTCAGGTGCAACACCAGCAGACTTTTGTGCCTCTTCACTAAGCTGTGCATGCGTAGTACTGGCTGGATGAATCACAAGAGATTTGGCATCTGCCACATTTGCAAGGAGCGAGAAAATTTCAAGTGCTTCTATGAATTTCTTGCCGGCTTCAACACCACCCTTTACACCGAAAGTGAAAATCGAACCCACACCTTTTTTATAGTACTTTTTAAAAAGGTCATGGTATTTGCTATCTTCAAGTTCTGGATAGTTAATCCACGTCACCGAAGGATGCGCTTTCAAAAATGTGATAATTTTTCGAGTGTTTTCCACATGTCGCTCAACTCTTAAAGATAGTGTTTCGAGACCTTGTAATAGCAAGAAAGCATTGAAAGGACTGATACAAGCACCTGTGTCTCTTAAAAGTTGAACCCTTGCTTTTGTGATATAAGCAGCTGCACCAACATCTTTAGCATAGCAAATATCATGATAAGAGGCATCTGGCTCGGTTAAACAGTCAAATTTACCACTGCCAATCCAATCAAATTTACCAGAATCCACGATGACGCCTCCAATGGAAGTCCCATGTCCGCCGATAAACTTAGTCGCTGAATGCACGATTATATCTGCCCCATGTTCAAAAGGTTTAATCAAGTATGGTGTTCCAAAGGTGTTATCCACAATTAGCGGAATACCATTTTCATGTGCAATTTTAGAAATAGCTTCTAAATCTACAAGATTAATGCCTGGATTTCCAATGGTTTCAACGTAAAATGCTTTTGTCTTTTCCGTAATTGCTGCTCTAAAGTTTTCAGCATCATCTGGATTGATGAACTTAGTTGTTATGCCGTATCTTGGCAAAGTAGAAGAAAAAAGATTATAAGTCCCACCATAAAGTGTACTTGCAGAGACAATTTCATCTCCTACACCGAGAATGTTTAAAATAGCGTACGTAACAGCAGCAGAACCCGAAGCCACTGCTAAAGCACCGACACCACCTTCAAGTGCTGCGATTCGCTGTTCAAGCACATCTGTAGTAGGATTCATAATTCGAGTGTAAATATTACCACTTGTTTTAAGTGCGAATAAATCTGCTGCATGTTGCGTGTCCTCAAACACATATGAGGAAGTTTGATAAATCGGAACAGCTCTAGATCCAGTTGTAGGATCTGGCGTTTGACCAGCATGTACTTGAAGGGTTTCAAATTGATAGTTTTTCTCTGACATAAATTTGCCTCGCTTTCGTCTGTTATATTTAGGATTTTGTTTAAAGTCTAATTCAATCTATAATTTAATCTATATTCTTCAAATCAAATGGTGTTTCTTGGTAAACGTAATAATTAAGCCAATTTTCGAACATGAGATTTGCATGTGCCCGCCAAGTGACAAGAGGTGCTTTTGAAGGATCATCATTTGGATAGTAATTTCTAGGAATTTCAATGGGTTTACCCGCTTTTACATCTCGATCATATTCTTTCTTTAAAGTGTCAGAATCGTATTCAGAGTGTCCTGAAATAAAAATTTGTCTACCGCTTTCTGACATAACCGCATAAACACCTGCTTCCTCTGATGTAGCCACTACCTTCAACGCACTGACTTTTTCAACGTCCTCTCTTCGGATCGTTGTATGTCTCGAATGCGGTACATTGAATTCATCATCAAAGCCTCTAAACAACGGCAGATGTTCCACATGTGATTTATGCTTGAAGACACCGAAACACTTATTTTCGATGGCATATTTTTCAATGCCATAATGATGATAAAGCCCTGCTTGTGCACCCCAACAAATGTGAAGTGTGGAAAAAACATGATGCAAACTCCAATCCATTATCGTCTTAAGTTCTTCCCAGTATGAAACCTCTTCAAACGCCAAGTGTTCAATAGGTGCACCTGTGATAATCATACCATCAAACTTCTGCTTTTTAATCTCATCAAATGTCTTATAAAAAGTGTCCAGATGCTTTAAATCAACATGTGTCGCAGTATGTGTTGCTGGATGCATAAGCGTCACATCAAGCTGTAACGGTGTATTGCTAAGTACCCTTAAGAGTTGAGTTTCTGTATCAATCTTTAGTGGCATCAAGTTCAATATCAATATTTTAAGTGGGCGAATATCTTGCTCTGCCGCACGTGTTTCCCGCATTAAAAAAATATTTTCTTGTGACAGGATCTCAATTGCTGGTAAATTGTCTAAAATTTTTATTGGCATTAAAACCTCCTCTTGAAAAAACAAAACCCCCACGCAAACTCGATCAATTGCTCAAATGGTGAGCTTTTAATCTGTTCATGTGAGGTTAAAAAAACCGCATCTTGGGTAGAGGCGGTTTATAAACGCTCAACTATCTTTCAATGACGACAGATGATGTCATCACTGCAGGAATTGGCACCAGTCTTAATCTGGTTGCCGGGCTTCAAAGGGCCTGTCCCTCCACCACTCTTGATAGAGCTATTAAGTTAAAAATGATTATAAAGTTTATTGACCTTAATGTCAATAGCATTTTTAATTTTTATTACAATTTAATCTTCAATTTTTACTTTTCGAACTTTCTTTTCTTTGACAACTTTCGCTTTTGCAGTCTTTGCCTTTGCTTTTTTGGGAACTTTCGGTGCTGCTGCTTTTCTCTTTTTCTTAAGAACTTCACGACGTTCTTCCTTAAGATTTTGTTCATATTCAGCACTTTTCAAATCTTTTTCATCTTGTTCAATTTTATTTATTGCCATAACTTTTTTCAAATCTTCAAGTGCTTTTTTTTGTAACGCTTCATCTTCAAATGTCAAAAATGACTCAAAGGCATCTGGATATAAAAAAGTTTTAAGTTTCTCACCACTTTTAAACTCCAATTTTAAATAATTTCCCTTACGTTTTTTTACGATACCTCGTCCATAAAGACTATGTGTTACATACTGATCAACCATGGTCACCTCTAATCCTTTAAAATTCCAAGTAAGTTCATATCAATTTTCTCTATCAAAAGACTTCTAGGCAATATAAATTTATTAACCTGAGTTCTTTATCCCCTTAGTCAGTTACTTCTAATCATACCATACTTTTTTAATTTATTGTAACAATGCTTTTATGAAATCCGCATAAAAGCTTTAAATGCTCACCTTTTTTATCATCAATATCAATAAATAGTTTGACATTATCTACTGACGTCTTCATCAGGATAAACCACTTCAACGACTTTTCTGGCTTTCATAAATTTGATACCATATTCTTTATGAACGATCTCAAAAGTCGAGACATTATCCTCTATCATTTGAAGGCTGTTCATGCGAATCTGATCATATAAATATTTTGAGCTCTCCATTCTTACCATCTTAAGTCTACTAACCATTCAATATTTATAATAAATTTCGAAATCGTTTTGCACTCTCAAAACAACTTTAGCCGACGTCTTTCAGAGATTATATGTGCTCTTCAAGTCATTCGGCTCTAGTATATTTTCGATATTATGTGCTTCTTCGCAGAAGACTGGTGATATCTGTATTATAACATATTTCGTCTTAAGATGTCATATCTTTAGGATACCCAAAACCACCATGAAAACCACAAGTCTTTGCAGCGCTACTTGCCGCTAAAGTCAATGCTGTTTCCATTGTCTCACCATCTATAAAAGCCCTCAAAAAACCACCGATAAAACTGTCCCCAGCCCCCATGGTATCCACAACACGCGTTTCCACAGGTTCTTGGATATAGCGCTTGTCCTTACAGATGAAAACAGCTAGTTCAGCCCCTCTGGTTATGCCGAGCACCTTTAAATTATAGGGTTTAACCGTTTGAATAAGTTCTTCAAGAGCATTATCACTCAAATCTGCTCCAGATAGAAAGGCATATTCAATAAAAGGACATACTTGACTCAAATATTCATGTGAGTAAGCATTTGAAAAGTCATAGGAAATTGGGATCACTTTCGATAATTTTTCAAGTTCTGACTCCATGGCCGAATATCGACTCACATGTGCCAAATCAAAATCTTTAATATAGTTTAAGTCATCTTCTGTCAAATTCAGCTTGACGATATGTTGAACTGTATCACGAGGACTACCAATGAATACACGATCACCCTCTTCATTTAAGGTGACGCCAGGATGACCACTTTTACCTACAGTTGTTCTTGAAAAAGGGTAACTTATCCCTTCTTGATCTAGCGCATATTGAATATGCTTTGCAGCTTCATCTGTTCCAAATATGCCTAGGTACTCCGCTCTTTCGGCACCATTTCGTTTTGCATTTACAAGAACATTGACGCAATTTCCACCGGGGTAATAAACCTGTTGATCTACATAGACATCAACGACATTATCGCCTATACCAATTAACTTCATATAAATGCCTCCTAACCTTTAACAGATCCTGCTGAAAAGCCTCTAACAAGATGTTTTTAAATTATAACAAGTGAAAATACTTAGTGGCAATCTAAACGCGATATAAGGCAAGCTCAAAGCAAGCCTTGTGTTCATCACGCCTAACTTTGTTAATATATCAAAGAGTGGCATCAACGCCACTTGCGAGTTAATCATCACGCCCGTCATAGATGCAATTATAAGTACTGATACCACCGTAATCACGATTACAATCACACTATTCATAAAATAGTTTGAAACACATTTGAGATAGACATAAAAATACCGCCAATGCCTCAAATATAGGCTTTGACGGTATTCAACTCTTTTTTATATTCTAGTTTCATTTTTTTATTTAATTTCTAACGCATTTTAATTGTGACTAATTTCTCTAAATTTCATCTTCTAAACACTTCACTATCAATTCCTTAATAATATAGGGCATGCGTTCATAGACATCTTTAGTATAAACACGTTCCGTTGTCTTATGCAGATCTTTACCCCATGGCCCTATATTGACGACTGGCATATTCAGTGTTGATAGTTCTTTAAATGGAATTCTATAAATCGTATCCCACCCTGGGCTATTGGCTTTAATCATGGCGATATCTTCTTCGTTTCCTGACCAAGTAGCATAGGATAAATCTGAGATTCCCATAAAATAACTTTGTGACTCAAAGACGAGATCATATTTTTCAGCTGCAATTTCATTGATGGTTTCTTCAAGTGAAAATGGCAGTTTCTTCGATATTTCTGTATTGTTTACATGAGGATAA
This sequence comes from uncultured Fusibacter sp., assembly GCA_965140735.1. Taxonomy (GTDB): domain Bacteria; phylum Bacillota; class Clostridia; order Peptostreptococcales; family Acidaminobacteraceae; genus Fusibacter_A. Next base: position 1,302,167 of record OZ223306.1, read on the forward strand.
TATGGACCTGATAAAGCTATGATGATAGCAGGACCCTCTAAATCAATGGCATCTTGAACAAACTCCACTAACCGCGTTGTGGCCTCAGGCAAAGTAATGGTATTTGCAGTCAACAGATCATTGAGTTCTTCCTGAAATAAGTCATAACTTTCTTCAAAGCTTTGCCCTATTTCTGTCATTGCCATTTGATAGACTTGGTCAAAAGTATAAACCCTCGACACAAAGGAAATCTGTTCCGGAATAACACCCGTTAGATTACAATAATTTTCATAAGCATCTGCAAAATAAATGAGTGTATCTCGTAGAGATCGATTTGCAAGAGAAACCAACTTATCCATAATGCGCTTTGGTGATCTGGTAAATGTCAACCAGTTAAAATAGCCCGTAGCAGCTTCTGGAATCGAAGCATCATATGCTTTTTTTCGATCTTTTAGATTAACCCAAACGGGTGGCGGTGTCGCTTCTTCTCCCAAGACATCACATAGATCAATATTGAGTTCTGTTTTCCGTTGCAAATCTGAAAGTACCAGCGAAGGATTAAACCCGTTAAAGGGGTCTCCGATATGACTCTTAACGCCTTTAACAAAGAGTACAGGCATAACTTTCCCGACAGAGCCTTCATAAAAAATGGCTTTGCCTTTAGTCTGATTAAAATACGGTTCACTGTTAATCGTTAAAAGATACTCAAGTCCATATTTTGCTCTCAGTGATGTCATAAGCGGTACAGCACAGAGCATACCTCTGGATAAAGTTTCTTCATCTGGGACACTCAATAGAAGAATATTACCTTCAAACTCTTCCAATTCCGAAAAATACGTACTTAAAACCAATTGAATCGCAGCACCTGATTTCATGTCAGCAACACCCCTGCCAAACGTCCAATTTCCGGATTCAAGATCTGCTTTTGCTTGACTATTTATTTTTTTATTGGCAAGAGCTTCGATTAATTCATCGGGTCTTAAAGAGACTGATTTGAGTTTACCGTATTCCTCAATATCGATGGCATCATGATGATGCATCAAAACGATGGTTTTATCACCGGTCCCCTTTACCAGTGACCATATGACACTGCGTTGATAAGGATCGTTTTCAAGTGGATAGGCACCACAGTACTCACTGTGTTCACTGAAATAGGCTTGCTCTTTAATCCAATTCAAAATTTGTTCCTCTATATAAGTTTCTCTGTACGTGTTGGTGTCGCTTTGAGTTGCAACTAACCTCAAAAACAACGATCTGATACTTTCACTAAACATATAAACTCCCATCTCGAAATCCCATTTATTTAGATTTATCTTCATTTGATCTTATATAACTTCAACTCCATTCTATCATAAATAAATATAAGAACGACACCCAAACCACTGTTGAATTATCATTTCATTTCTTAACATTTCTTTAATACTCCATATTATTTCGAAGAATCTGTGTCAGAATTTCATCATCCATCTTATTTTGATAACTGTAACTTCTGATGAGTTCTATGATCTTACCTGCCTTTTGAAAGTCCACATCATAACCTAATGCCTTCATTTTATAAATTACAGCATGCCTTCCCGAAAGTTTTCCTAGGACAATTTCACGTTTTCTTCCAAATTCTTCTGGCATCAAAGCTTCATAAACACTAGCGTCTTTTAAAATGCCATCCACATGAATACCCGATTCATGTGAAAAACAATTTTGACCCACGATCGGCTTCAGATCATGTACTTTCTTCCCCGAGTAAAGCGCAACCATTTCAGATGCCTGCATGAGCAACTTTTTATTAATACGACTTTCTGTATCTTCAATATAAGTAAGTGCCGCTACAATTTCTTCAAGAGCAGTGTTCCCTGCACGTTCCCCTAGACCATTTATACTACAACTGATCCAATCCGCACCTGCCTTATAAGCAGCAAGTGCATTTGCAGTCCCCATGCCGAGATCATTATGTCCATGAAAATCAAGTGGCACAGTTAGTTCTGTTGTAAGTGTCTTGATGATTTCAAGGGTCATAAACGGGCTCAAAATGCCCAATGTATCCGCATATCTCACACGTTCAGCACCTGCCTCTACAGCTTCATAGTAAAGTGTTTTCAAAAAATCTAAATCTGCCCTTGAAGCATCTTCTGCTCCAATAGAGACATTTAAGCCTTTTGACTTCGCATATTTAATCACAAGAGTCATTTCATCAAGTACTTGCATCCGTGTCGTGAATAGTTTCTGCTTAAGATGAATATCAGAAGATGGAACGGCTATATGAACATTCTTAACACCTGTTTGAAGTGCAAAATCAATATCTTCCATCTTCATTCGATTCCATATTAAGAGGTCTGCTTTGAGTTTCAATTGTTGAATGCTTTTGATGGCTTCGATTTCATCTTTTCCCATGGCTGCAACACCCACTTCTATGATATCAACCCCTAATGCGTCCAACATAATTGCGATCTCTACTTTTTCATTTTGTGTAAACGCCACACCAGGCGTTTGTTCACCATCTCGTAAAGTTGTGTCTAAAATATTCAGTCTTCTCATCATCTTATCCTCGATTCATTTTAAGCTTCTATAGGCTATTTACCCCACATTTTTTCTTCTACAAACACCTGCATGACCTTTCATACCAATATTTCCAAGCCTTCCAATAGCATCCGCTCTACACTGCTTACAGTGATACATCTGTGTAAGATATAAACCACCTGCACTGCGAATTGTTGCAAGTTCTTCATCAGAAACCGTTGCCCTGTGCTCGAATTTCGTGCCACTAACAGGAATCAAAGGAATCAGATTGGAAATGGCCGCGCCCTTCTCCATGGCTGTTTTTATAACCTCAACCACATGTTGATCATTAATGCCTTTAATCACCACAGTGTTGGTCTTGACAACAATGCCAGCTTTAGATGCTGCTTCGATACCTTCTAATTGCTTATCCATAAGTATTTTAGCGGCTTCTATACCGTAATAAGTTTTATTTTTATAGTGAATATAACTGTAGATTTCAGCACCAATTTCTGGGATAACGGCATTAATAGTCACTGTGATATGAGATACGCCAAGGTCTATCAAATCATCTAAGTACTCAGTCAACAACAGTCCATTGGTGGAGAGACAAAATGTGACTTTTGAATCATACGTTCTGATGAGCCTCAGCGTTTTAAATGTATTTTCAAAATTTGCAAGTGCATCTCCAGGACCTGCAATCCCTACAACAGATAATTTATCCAGTTGTTCTTTAACTTCCACATATCTTTTTAAGGCTTCAATAGGAGATAAAATTTCGCTGGAAACCCCTGGTCGACTTTCATTGACACAGTCAAATTTACGATTACAATAATTACATTTGATATTACACATAGGTGCCACAGGCAAATGCATTCGAGCATATTCATGTGCATCTGCACTATAGCAAGGATGATTAAGTGTCTTCCTCGCTATATCCTCTGTGATATTTGCGGGAATTTTAGGCATCTTTTTTCTGATCATTAATTCTGCTGACATCATCTTCACTCCCTTCTAATTTCTGCTCTCCAAAGTAAGTCTCATAGATAGAGTTTCTATAACCCATATGTTTATGATCCAATATGGTATTAGTCAAATCATCAAGAAATCTCATGGTACCTTCATATCCAACAAAAAGCTTCCTCTGTCCTCCCACTTGATCATGAACTGGAAATCCAATTCTCACAAGAGGCACTTCTTCCTTTTCCATGATGAACTTCCCATCTGAGTTACCAATTAAAAGATTGACTTGACGTTCTCTAACATACTTCTGAATGGTATCAAAATCAGTATCATCTAAAAGCAATGTCGTCTCATTAAGTCCTTTCGATTTTAAACGTTCCTTATATTTTTCACTTTGTGTGCCAGTGGCCACAATCTCGGGAACAATACCGTTTTCCATACAGAGCAAAGTGGTCGAATAGACGATTTCAGGATCTCCAAAGATAGCAGCACGGCCTTCCCCGTTGTATTTATGAGAATCCACCATGGCATCTAAAAGGCGTCCACGGTCTTCTCTCAAGCATTCTGGAACAGGTTTCCCAGTGATTTCAGATAAACAATTCAAAAACATATCCGTTTGCTTTAATCCAATTGGTATTGGCACTTGATATAATGGAACGCCATGGTTTTCCTCAAGCCACATACCAGGTGATAAATAAGCACCTATAAAACTGCCAATTTCAATGGTGGCGATTGCACCCCCCATTTTTTTTATATCTGATGCCTTTGTGCCCCCTTTGGGAATTTTGACATATTCATTTGAATAAGGCGCATCCAGCGTCCTTGAGATATCAGGAAGCAGTACGTAGGGCACTTCAAACAACTCTAAAATACGTTTTAAAGCTCTTTGATCTGCAGGCGTAATTAATGTTGAAATTATATTAATATGATTTGAGGGTTCATTTGTTTTTACAAAGTGAGATACGATAGCCTTAAGTGCGGCAAAATACCCTTCATACTGAGATGCACCATATCCAGGCGTTGCCACAGTTATAATCTCCATATCAAGATCATTCTCTATTTTAAATTCTTCTGTGATGCGCTTGATATCTTCTCCAATAGTCTCTGCTAAGCAAGTGGTTAAAACGCCTAAAATTTCAGGTGCATACTGCTTAGAAATATTACTAATACCTTTTTTTAAACTAGCACTCCCCCCATACACAGTTTCCTTCTCATTCAGTGATGAAGAAGCTATGTCAATGGGTTCATTGTAATGTGTGGCAATATGCCGTCTCATATAAGTACTACACCCCTGTGAACCATGCATCATAATCATGGCACCTTCAACGCCTTTAAGGGCCAAACAACCTCCTATGGGCATACACATCTTACATGGATTTGTATTTAGATTCACAAAATTTCGACTCATTCAATCACCTCACCAAACGCTATTGTCCTTTTCTGCTCTTTTCTTATATGTGCCCACACAGGGCTATTTAAAGTTAAATCCAATTCTCTTGCAAAGTTTATGGCACCTTCAAAACCACTGAGAGGGTGTTTTCGCTCATGATTATGATCGATAAAGGCCACACCAAGTTTATAAGCAAGCGGCCTTTCTTTAACCCCACCCACAAGTAAATCTGCGCCTTTTGCTCTGATGAAATTTTCAAGTTCTGTTGGATTCGCATCATCCAAAATCACAGTACCAGAATCCGATAAGTCTCGGATCGTTGCATATTCATCTTTTTGGCCTGTTTGTGTGCCCACCATCACTGATTGTATACCAATATCTTTAAATTGCTTAATCAAAGAAATCGCTTTAAAACCCCCGCCAACATAAATTGCTGCTGTTTTACCTTTAACACGCTCTTTATAAGGTGCAATGGCCGCTTCCGTCTTGCTGACATATGATTCAATCAATGCTTCTGTCTTTGCTTTGACCAAATCGCTTCCTGTTAAGGCCGCTACTCTTCTTAAGGACCTCACTGTATCCTCAATACCTAAAAAACTAATTTTTTCATAAGGTATACCATATGCCTCTTGCATTTTTCCCGCTAAGTAAACCATAGAGCCTGCACACTGAACAATGTTGAAAGCTGCATTTTTGGCTTCTTTTAGTGAGTCACATGTGGCATCTCCTGTGATCGCTGTAATGAGACGTATGCCCATTCTTTCAAAATATGACTTTACAAGCCAAGCTTCACCCGCTAAATTGAATTCGCCTAAGAGATTAAATGTGAGTGGATCAGGCTTCTCAACAGTCTCCTTTCTCCCCATTAAACTTAGTATTGCATTACAAGCCGCTTTGTAACCACTTGATTTATTCCCAGCAAAGCCAGAAGATTGCACCGGAATAACTCTAATATTGTATTTTGCCTCTGCGCTACTGCATACAGCACCTAGATCGTCCCCGATAACCCCCACCACGCAAGTGGCATATACGAAAATTACTTTGGGTTCATACACTGCCATAATTTCATCAATGGCGCTTGTCAGCTTTTTTTCACCCCCAAAAATAATGTCTCTTTCTTTCATATCTGTGGAAAAGCTATTTCTAAAAATTTCCTTGTCACTGCTCAAACTCCCTCTAATATCCCAAGTGTAGCTTGCGCACCCAATGGGCCCATGAATGATGTGAATGGCATCTGTAATTGGATTCAAAACCACACGTGCACCACAGTAGACACATGCTCTTTGACTCACAGCACCTGATACGCTCCCTTGATCACATTCGAATTCTGTATTATCACTTGTCTTATTGTTGTACATTACTGACAATTTTCTTTCTTCTAATAGCGTTTCTTCTATCACTTTTGCATTTGCTGTATTGCTCAAGATACCATCCCCCTTTTTTATATAAGTCCCCCTGTACACTTGAATGATGCATTAAAATCTCTCATCCATTTACAAGCATACAGGGGGACTTTCATATGAGAAGCCTATCGATGGTTTCTCCATTTTCTAAGGCTTCTAAAATATCATCCACATCTTCATCCGTCACATGGCCATACCATGTCTGCTCAGGATAAATCATCACCACTGGACCTTTGTCACATAGCCCCATACAACCGGTTCCAGTGATCATCACATCTTTGTCCATATCATTTTCAAAGATCGCCTCATTGAAAGTCTGAATCAAATTATGGGATGATTTCTTTTCGCAAACGCCCTGAACTTTACCATTTAACCTTGTACTTGCACATATAAAAATATGATGCTTTGGTTTTGCCATAAACGCCTCCTCTCTGAAATTGATATCCTTTATCATTTAACGTTCTTATAAGACCAGTTCCATGTCTTCATCCTCGCAAGTTAAATCCCTGATATCCAGAAAAGCCGTACTGATCTTTTCAATCATGCGAATCATACCCATATAACCCACAAGCGGGAAAAAGCTATGCCCCACACGATCGAGAATCGGAAATCCAACTCTTAGAAGTGGAATGCCTTCGGCTCTCGCAATGAATTTACCATAGGTATTGCCTATAATCATATCCACAGGACTGTTTTTAATCCACTGATGAAGCGTCATAAGGTCTCCCTTAGACTTCACATTTTCAGCTTCAACGCCGTATTCTTGAAGTACGGTTTCAATGCTCTTATCAAACTCTTTACCCGGTGTTCCAGTTAAGATATGAACTGGAATCATGCCAAGGCTGACAACAAGTTCTGTCATCGGCACTATAACATCGGGATCACCGAAGAGTGCCACACGTTTTCCGTGATAGTGATTATGAACATCCACCATTAAATCTACCAACTGACCTCGCTCAAGTTCTAGCTCATAAGGAACTTCTCCACCTGTTAATTCGAGAATTTTCATAATGAAATCGTCTGTGGCTTTAATGCCCACAGGGACTTTAATAAGATGTGCTGGGACATTACACTTAGCTTCGAGTTCATAAGCACCATCTTTTGAAGCAAAACTGCCCATTGCTATAGTGGCTTTACTGTGTCCCGATTTTCGAATATCTTCAACCTTTGCGCCACCCTTTGGATACATCTGATAGCGTCCAGTAAGTGGTGCATTTACCACATCACTTGTATCTGGAAACATAATAAATGGGGCTTTTAGAAGATTTAAAATACGTTTTATTTCCTTCATATCAGAAGGTTCCACATATCCAGGCAGTAGATTTATCACATCATTCTTCTCCTCAGATGGTTCTGCAAGATAGGTGACCATGGCCTTAACCATGTTAGCAAAACCAGTTACATGCGACCCCACATAGCTTGGCGTATTAGCATGAATGACCGTTTTACCTTCTGGAATTTTAGAAGATCTTATGATCTCTCCAATGTCATCTCCTATGGTTTCTGAAAGACAAGTGGTATTGATGGCAATTACATCCGGGTTATAGATCGAAAATATATTTTTTATACCCGTTGTGAGGTTTGGTTTCCCGCCAAATACAGAAGCTCCTTCAGTAAATGAACTTGTAGATGCCATAATAGGATCTCTATAGTGTCTAGTCAAATGCATTCTGTGATAAGAACAACACCCTTGTGACCCGTGGCTATGAGGGAGACAGTTATGGATGCCTATAGCTGCGTACATCGCGCCAATTGGTTGACACGTCTTTGCGGGATTAACCACTAAAGCTTTTCTTTCTATACTACTTATTGGTGTATTATCAAGCATTTTTCACCTCTCCTTCCTCTACCCATTTCCCTACGAGATTAGGCGATGTCTTCCACGGTGGCTTCACATAACTCCACGCGGGTGTAAAGATTCCTGCATAAACGTCTCTTGCAAAATTCAGTGCGCCTTGGTACCCTGCATAAGGACCACCATAATCATACGAATGAAGTTGCTTCGAATAAACGCCCATTTTTTGAATTGCGTATTTGTCTTTAATACCTGAACCGAAGAAGTCTGGTTTAAGCGCATGAATCAGTTCTTCTGTTTCAAAGTGGTTTAAATCGTCTACTAGTAAGCTGCCATCCTTCATTTCTTTGATCATACCATCATACTTGCTGAGTTGAATTTTATCTTTTAGTGCTTCATATTTTTCAACAGGTATACGTAAATGATATTTTTCATCATCTTTTTCCACTGTGATTTCTTCAATACTTCTAGTATCCGCATCCAGTTTAATATCTGGAATCACATCACGGCCTTCATAATCATCTCTATGTGCAAATTCGTAACCAGCTGCCACTGTGGACATGCCAATCTCACTTAAAAGGCCTTGATAATGATGTGCTCTTGATCCCCCTACAAACAAGATCGCTGTTTTACCTTGGCATTTTTCCTTAAAGTAAGCCATTTCTTCTTCTACTGCGGCCACTTCCTCTGCTATAACGGCCTCAGTCCTAGCTGTGAGCTCTGGATCGTCAAAATACATTGCAATTTCTCTAAGAGATTGGCTCATACCTTCAACACCGATAAAATTGGTTTTAAGCCATGGAATACCGTATTTGGTCTCAATCATTTCAGCAATGTAGTTAATTGATCTATGACACTGAACTAGATTTAGATTAGCATGATGTGCCATACTGATTTCATCATAAGTTGAGTTCCCCGTCATAGTGGTGATCACATCGTACCCGATTTTGTGAAGCACCCTAGAGATTTCCCATTCGTCGCCTCCGATATTGTATTCTCCAAGAATATTAATCGAAAATTTCTTGGTTTTACCATCGCCTTTACCTATGACATCTGTCATCAGCTTATTGTTGGCAATATGGTGACCCGCTGATTGGCTGACGCCTTTATATCCTTCACAGCTAAAAGATAAAATGGGAATTCCAAATTTTTCTTGCATTTCTCTTGAAACGGCATGAACATCATCACCGATAAGACCCACTGGACAAGTTGAACTCACTGAAATAGCTCTTGGAGAAAAGGTCAAAATCGCTTCTTCTATGGCTTTTTTAAGCCTCTTTTCTCCACCAAATACGATGTCTGTCTCCTGCATGTCTGTGGAAAAACAATATTCTAAAAAGTTCTTACCACCTTCTCTTGCTTTTCCTTTATTGCGTCTAGTTCCCCATGCATAATAGGAACAACCGATAGGTCCATGTACAATATGAACCATATCCACAATAGGTCCTATGACAACCCCTTTACACCCTGCATAGCAACAGCCTCTGTTGCTTATAATTCCGGGAATAGTACGCGTGTTAGCCTCGATCACTTGTAATTCATCGGATTCTTTCACAACAATATGCTTTTTTCTGTTTTTCATCACTTTTGCAGGATAGGCTTCAAGCATTTTTGTTCGTAATTCTTTATTGTTCACCGCCATTTATTCCTCCTGTTTTTAACCCCTAAATCGCATTCACACCGGTTTGTCCAGTACGAACTCTGATAACTTCCGTCATTGGCAAAACGAAAATTTTGCCATCCCCCATGCAGCCCGTTTTGTTATGCTCTAGCACAATATCAACGACTTCATCCACTGACTCATCTGGTACAATAAGTGTGATCAATCGCTTTGCCATTAATCTATGCCCCTCTGATATGGCTTCCACCGTTCTAGCAGGTGCATCAATGCCTTCATTAATCACAATATCAATGAATTCATGGTCTATCTTTTTCTTGCCTCGACCAAATACTTTCTGCGCAGTCATAGAAGCAAATCCAGCTTCCGATAGGGCCCCTATGGTGTCATTCATATTGTCCATTCTGATAATCGCCATTATTTCTTTCATAGCTCCCCCTTTTACAACAACATCTCACCTGTGCTGATGGTAATCGCCTTCTCCACTTCAGTGATGAAGATTTTACCATCTCCAAAAGTACCCTCACCAGTTTTGGCATTTTTCATAATAAGTCTCGTGATTTCATCACAGTCTTCATCTTCACATACGATCATCAACATTTCCTTTGACAACTGATCATAGTGAATATTCCCCACTTTGATACCCCTTTGCTTGCCACGCCCAACCACATCATACTTTGTGACTGAACTGTGTCCAGTATCTTGTAATTCATCTAAAACATGTGTCACCTTCTCTGGTCTTATAATCGCTCTAATCATTTTCATTGTTTTATTTCCTTTCTCCCATCACTACGATCTATGCTAAAAAACCATATTCCATTAAAATTTCTTCAAGTCTTTCCTGTGTCATTGGCTTTGGCACTGTCAACATTTTATTGTTTTCAATAGCTCTTGCAAGAGTCCTGTACTCATCTGCTTGTCCTTCTTCTGGATTGAATTCTATAACAGTCTTTTTATTGATCTCAGCTCTTTGAACGATATTATCTCTTGGTACGAAGTGAATCATATGACTGCCAAGTTCTTCAGCAAAAGCCTTGATCATGTTGTACTCATTATCCACATTTCTGCTGTTACAGATGATACCACCTAATCGTGTTTTGCCAGATGCCGCAAATTTCTGAATCCCCTTGCAAATATTGTTCGCAGCATACATAGCCATCATCTCTCCACTTGCAACAATGTAAATTTCTTCTGCTTTGCCTTCACGAATCGGCATTGCAAAACCACCACACACAACATCACCTAAAACATCATAAAACACATAATCGAGTTCAGACGTATATGCACCTAACTGCTCCAATAAGTTGATCGATGTGATAATACCACGTCCTGCACAGCCTACACCAGGTTCAGGTCCTCCTGATTCTACGCATTGAATATCTGCATATCCCCCTTTTAAGATCTCATCTAATTCAATGTCATCGCCCTCTTCTCTAAGCGTATCCAAAACAGTTTGTTGTGCAAGCCCCCCTAAAATTAATCTCGTTGAATCTGCTTTTGGATCGCATCCCACGATCATAATTTTTCTGCCCATCTCTCCAAGTGCTGCTGTCAAATTTTGAGTTGTGGTAGATTTACCAATGCCGCCTTTCCCATAAATAGCTATTTGTCTCATAATTTCCCTCCTGTTGAATAAAAAAAATAATGACCAGCTCAAATTCATCATTTTAATCTGATGTATATAGGCCAGATAGATTTTTGAATAAAAAAAACGACGCTCTATTTTTTATAAAAAAATAAAGCGCCATTGCTCTTTATGATATTTAATTTTAAAGCGTCGTTTTCGTCATCCAAGTTTATATTTATGAATTGTAGCACAAATAAAAAGTGAGAGCAAGTTTTTTTGCGTACATTTTACACTTAAATTTGATTTTAGTACCTATTTTACATTTAAAAATCAGATTTTTCAAACAACTTGTCCGCCAGTAATTTGCATTTATAATATCTAAAAAAAACCATTTTAAAACCTCTAAAATCGCACCAAATGGCATTTCTTCACTTCAAAATGATTTCATAAAGATGTAACGCATTCATTTTTCAGACAAATGATCCTTTTTCATTTTCACATTAATTCTTTTTAAACTTTCAAATATTGTTCGTGTTTTAAAACAGTCAACTTCTTTTTTTTATGATCACTTTATAATATTCAGGCATTGTTTCCACAGCCATCTCAAGCCCAAAGCCACCGAGTTCAACCTGAAACCAAGGTGGTACGTGATCACATAAAACTTCTATTTGATCGAATTTTCCAGTTTTGAAAAAAGGTTTTAGTACACGCTTTGAAGTATGGTTTCCCTTAAGTTTCATGGCTTCCATCAGATTAAAAAAATACTGCCCCTCGTCTACTTTCACAGGACTCGGAAGTGTCTCTTCTTGAATCAGCTCTCTCCTACTGGCTTCTTCACGCTTGCATATTGCATCTTTCCAAACACCCTCAAGTAGTTCTACTGCTATACCTTCAAGTTCCCAAATACTAAATCCAAGCATATCTAATGCCGTATAGAATATACCACTTATTTTTTTGGCAACAATAATTTCACAAGGTAAAATTGACTTTGCAATTTGATCTATCTGATTTCGAACACTCGAAAGTCCCTGAGTTTTATCAATACAAAACGGGATGTCTCTCACTGATTTCCATTCTTGCTGCTCTTGCTCAAAACATCTTATAAAGCCCTCTTCTTCTGATGAAATCGTCTGTTCATCAACCCCTATTAATACTGCAATCTTCTTCTCCATAAACACCTTCCTTTACATCTCCATTATTCACAAGCCCCATGATTTATGTCCTTCAAAAAATATTAAGCACTATCATACAACTTATATTTGGTTTTGTAAAGTAGGTATATCTGCTTCTGAAATAAAATTTACTCATCTTTTTATTTGTTTTTATTGAAAAAATGCTTGCGCTTTAAAGGCCTTGAAAATTTAATTTGAGGCTTTTTAACAGTTTTTACTTCTGCTTCTTCAATACCGATTCTTTCAACCTTTTCCGCCACTTTATCTTCAATCTCAATTCTGTAAATATAATCTTTTATTGCACCACCAGAGTCCACAATACGTTTAAGCTTTTCGATAAGTACAATTTGTTCTCTTTGAATTTTTATATCATTGCTAATAATTTTCTTTTCTCGCAAATCATTCAACTTTTTTAGAAATAAATTAAATGCCGATGCTTCATCCACAGCGCAGGCAAATACATTTGCCTTTTCTATTTTGATCACAATTTGATCGTCTTTTTTCATTTGAATGGCATCAATTCTCTTGGCTCTTTCACTATTTTTTTCTCTAATATCTTCCGCTATAGGTTTAACAATTGTCGATGCATTTTCCAGTAGATTCATACTGTTTACAACAGTTGATATAGCTGGCATTGCTTTCTTAGCAACTGGTATCGCGTTTTTAGAAATTTTTATAACTTGCTTCAATTTTTTGCCCATAATTTACTTTTCCTCATCTCTTAAAAAGGCTATATTGGCTAAATGCTTTTTTAAAGCAACCTCATGTGTGAATGTGATTTCATCATGCGAAATCAATCGTTCTAAATAAGTTATATTCTGTTTTACAATAGCATTGGTGGTTACATCTCCATGACTTTGAACGATAATGGATGCATCTATTTCAATGTACTGATTTAAAGTATCTCTATATCGCTCTAAATCATGCCAACACATAAAGCTCGGAATAGGCTCATCTACATTATCACCTACAAAAAGAACTTGATCTATGTGATCATAGCAAGATGCCGAATCCGCTGAATGTCCCGGACTGTAGAAAAATTCAATGCCTTCTTCATCCAATATAAGCTTACCATCAAAGGTCACATTAGGTACAATAATTTCTATGTCATCTTTTGCAAATGCTCTTATATGATGCTTTAAATCTTCAACACCGTCTTTTATTATAGATTCTCTACAGGTTACATGAGCAATAATCATATCATCTCTAAACTCAGAATTCCCCCAAATATGGTCCCAATGACTGTGAGAATTAAATACAACGTATTTCTTTTTACCAAAATGAGTTTCTAAATAGGTTTTTATCTTTTTCATATAAAAAGGCCCTAGATAAGTATCACAAATAAAAAATTGATTGTTGCCGTTGATGACATATACATTTGTAACACAGTCATAATCTGAATTTTTAAGTTCAAAAAATGTAAAAAGGAGCCCTCTTTTACCCACTTTTTTAATGTCCATATGCCCCCCTATAATCATAATCAAATCATCTAAAGTTTAGATAGCTTAAAACATATCTTTCCCATATTGCTCGATCCATTCAATGTCTGCAATCAGCTGATAACAAATTTGTTTCTCTCTATTGGTTAGGTCGTCTTCAGTTGCAAGGACCATGAGATTGTTTTTATAATTTTCTAGATTCGGCTCTTCTCCATAACAATACATTTGACCCATTTCACTTATTAAACAACGGATGATATCATCGATTTCAAAGATATCATCAATGACTGCAAGTTTTGTAACAAATTCTTTTTCACCATATTGAACAAACAAATCATATAGAGTAGCATAATAACCTTCTGAATAAGCCCCATCGAGTCCGGGCGTATAGAGATCAAAAATAGCTTCAAGTGTTGTTGCCGCTGCTAGCTTATCTTCATACCCCTCCCAAAATGCTTCTCTACGTTCATTTTCTTCATCATACGTCGAAACTCTATCTCTTAATCTATCCAATTCGCTATTATTAGCCCTCACTGTGGTTTCAAGCGATGCATTTTCTTTTTTAAGTTGTTCGACTTCTACTTCTAATTCTTGAAAGGCTTTTTCCTTTTCTACCACTTCGTTTTGATTTGAACAACCCGTACAGATCAAAACGCCAATTAAAATCAATGTCCATAATTTTCTCTTTCTCATCACTGTATACTCCTTATACGTGGACGTGCTCTAAATAAGCACATAAGCTGTTTTATATCTTTATCCTCTATTTTCAAGTAAAAATTGATTTACTTTAAGGATCACTGCTCTTGTATTATCATGTGCCAACTGGTTTAAAGCTTGGTCTAAATCAACCCATGTATAATCCGTTATTTCACTTGCTTGCATATGTACTTCCTGATTTTCAACGGTACCAACAAAGTATACCACTGTTTTATGGATATTTTTTTTAACAAGGTACTCTATGGCTACTCTAAACCCCTCTATGATGTCAACAACAAGCCCCGACTCTTCTAAAACCTCTCTTTTAGCAGTCTCATACTCCGTCTCATGGCCTTCCACATGTCCTTTTGGAAATCCCCAATCATCATGTGTCTTGCTTTTTAAAAGTAAATATTCTCTTTTCTGATCAACTTCTCTAAAGACCACAATGCCACATGATTTTTCTGTTTTCATCTTTCTGCCTCCTCTCGTAATTTTATGACAGATGCCAAAATAAGACTGTCTCATTTTTCCAACGGCTTTGCATAATTCATATTTTTTTAGTCATCAAAAAAGTATCAGAGATATAATATTCAGCCATTAAGGCTTCAACTGCCAAAACTTCTGCTTTTGTACTGCCTGCGATTTCAAATCCATATCGCTCATAAAAACGGATTGCCCACTCTGCTTTCTGATGTACAAGTAGATATAGGTTTTCTTTTTCACTAGACTTTTGGATTTGATCTAGTGCCGATTTACCGAATCCACGTCTTTGATATTTCGAATGAATATACAACCCTACTATGTAGAATGTCGTTTGATTTAACGCTTTTCCTGCACAAAATCCAATCTTGCAATCATTTCTATATAGAATCCAAATATCATACTGTGTTGGGAGACCATTTTCTCTATATTTTTTCGCTTGCTTTTCAAAAGCACCTGGCATTATTGAATTATAAATATAGCTTGCATCTAGGCAAACTTGCGAAATAAAATCTATATCTGATTCAGTTGCATGTGACATTTTAATCATAAAGTTACCTTCCTCATGTGGATTTCATATGCCATAAGATATCCCCCAATACTTGTTGATACTATTGATAAAACAAAATAAAATCCTTAATCAAAGCAAACACTTCTCTCTTCATCAATCTTAGCCGTTCAGCTTTCGGATGGACAGCAGATACGCCTTCCACGCGCCAACCTAATCGCCTACCAATCATTTTAGCCCTATACATGTGAAAATCGCTTGTGATGATTAAAATAGACTTACTTTCCTCTGGTATTAACGCCTTAGAAAATTTCAAATTTTCATAGGTTGAAGTGGATTGATCTTCTAAAATAATTCGATCCTTTTTAATGCCTTTCTCCACCAAATAGCGTTTCATTGCTTCAGCTTCGGAGATCAACTCATTAGCACCTTTTCCACCCGAAACAATAATAGGCAAATCATTATCCTTAAGTGTCAAGTATGCGGTATCTAATCTGATTTTAAGTCTTTCTGAAACCTGATCACCAATCAAACCAGCACCTAGAACAATTGCATAATCAATAGAATCACTGTTTTCAATTTGTGAATTGAGCTCTGTATGAATCATTATAGCAGATCCTATAATACCAGTAACTAATAACAGTATGCAAACGGCTACAATTATTGCGAAATATTGAACTTTTCTATTCGGTATAAAGGTATATTTTTTCAATTTAGTTTTAGCCTCCAAGTCTTAAAACAATTTATCTAAAAGTATGTCATAATCAATCTTTCCATCTATCAGCCACACCAAAGCGACCCAAATCAATATAACCTGTTACAGCTCAAGTTACACACTTTTTTTTAAAGTTCTTTTCAATACACATTTCAAAAACGCTTTTAGGTTCCAAATGAATCAATTCATAAAAGAAATCATGATTAAGATCAACTAAAGACTTAATCATCTTTAAACCATAGTAATAGGAAATTCGCCCAGGATAATTTTCATTCTCAAAACCAAATTTCGCTCTGGCCTCAACTGGTAAATTAAATTTTATAATTGTCATCTCTGGTGCATCGTCTTTCATAGATTTTAAGATTTTTTGCCAATATTCTTGTTCGTTTGCAGCTATCATTTTTGCATCTTCTTCACTCAAGCTTAAAAGGATATGTGTTGGGAGTTCTTTAAAATGCAGATACGTAAAATAATCCGCCCTACCATCTGCCACTATGGTTTCAATAAAATCATCCTTATATTGATATCCCAGTTTATCCAATGCTTTAAAATGATATATATGAAAGCATTCATGATAAAGCCCATTTCCCACCAATATGTACAATTCAATATCATCAATCCCAAGTTTTTTGTTTATGAGGCTTAGTGTTTCACGTATTTTAGCCATATTGAGTTCGTTGTATTTTTCGTTTGCACGTTCAAAATCAGATTTTCGCCAGTGAGTCACCATGTCTTTTAATTCGTCTCTACTATACTGTTTCCACTTTGAATTATGGGCGTCCAGTATTTGTTCATTGGGTTTATAATACTTTTCCATGTAAATTTCATAGAGATCTGGTTGACCAAGGTTAGGATAAACTTCCTTGAAGAAGATTTCAGCTAAATTAATGATTTTGTTTTCTGTATTCATGGTCTTGCTCTTTTTCCTTTAGATCTTAAGCGATTAGACTGGCTATAATACTTGTCATGAATAATTTATGTGTCTTTATCCGTCCGCACGTGTAATACGAAGTTCTCTTTGAATCACTTCAGGCGAATGTTTAGAGCTGATTTCATATCTCAGCCTTCTAGGTTCTTTCTTAAAAACTAAATAGCTCGGAAGGGTTATCTGAGTCTTTAGATCAATTGAGCTTAAATGATAAGACAAAACATCAAATTCATCGTTTTGATCATAGTCATAACAAAAATAAGTTTCAATTCTTCTTCGATAAATTTCATGATTATCTTTTGTATTTTGCTTTCTCATCAGACCATGATCCCCATAAAAAGATTTTTTTAATTTCATCGCATCTTCGGGATACGCATTAAAAGGTTCTATAGTATCAACTTGACGTGGTTTAAAGAACAACTCTACAGAAGGAATCATAAGATCTAGGATGCCTTCTCCAGGTACAGGCAAATTTTCTCGCCTACACAAATAGCCTTTATCAAAATACAACTTAACTTCGATTTCCTCGTCGTAGCTATTGCCCATATTGGTTACGACACAGTGTAAATAATACAGGGCGTCAACCTCACTTAAGTAAGCATAGGATTCTTCATAGATGACTATACCCGCATACAAATCCATGAGTAAATGATATTTCTCCTTTTCATGCTCACTGCCAATCAATTGAGACGATGCTATATTACCATATTGCGCGTTTCTAAGTGGATTAAGTCGTTCCATCAAATTGCCTAAATTGAAAAATTCAGCTATTTCGATCTTTTGATCTACTGTCTCTAAATACTTAATAATAACACTTTGAATTTCAGCACTAATTTGTGCTGGCTCAGTCAGAAATGATTTTACAAGATTGGTATTGGGCAAATTTCTGATGGTTTGAGCTATTTTTTGAAGATTTTCGTTGTTTATTAGATTATCTTTAGAGTTGTTTTCTACCTCTATAGAATCATTTTCATCCATCTCTTTGAGCTCTGAATCTGCCTGTGACAACTGATAGGCATTGATTTTATGGATTAGATCATATGTTTTCTGCTTATAGTTCGTAATAAATTTAGAATAAATAAATCGATGCTTAAACAGCTTTGGTGTTTCGACAACTTGATCTTCTTTTACACACATAATTTTAAGGTCGCTCATCTTCGGTTCAGAAGAGATTTGAAGGGTGTGTAATTGCTCAACAAAATACAGGGTTAATTGATTCACAACATGTCTTTTGAAACTTTCCAAAGTATTATAGGTGTAGCAATTACTCATTTTTATATATTGAGATTTAAATTTTAAAATTTGTTTATATCGATCGGAATCCGTTTGTAGCGGACTCGCTTGACATTCACTAAAGTATAAAAAAATTGAATCTGGACTATCCATATGTAGCTCAAATTCTTTTTTCATATTAGAAATAGAATCTTTATCAGAAGTTCCAAGTTGTGTCCAAAATACAGCTATTACAGCATCAAATTCTGAGAATTTTTGTTTTGGATTATCAAATGACCAATATTGAATCTTAATATCTGCATTATTGATCACACCGTACATCTGATTAATGCTCTCAACAGCTTCTTGAATAATATGCATTTCATGACTGACATCTACTGGAGTCACGACTAACAGCTTAAATTGTATTATTTGTTTAGGCATTTTAACTCCTTTCAACTTTATCATGATATATACTCTATTCCATTTTAGCCCATCTTGAATTATTCGTATAGGATTGTTATCTCTTTTTAGTGAAATTTTAATCTAGCGGTATTATTGATATCAAAAAAGCGCTATTACGCATCTAAATTTTTAGATTTGTAATAACGCCTTCTAAAGTGCCTTTATAACTTGATTGTTTTAAACTATTTTTGATTTTCTCTTGAAACTCTCATTTCTTCTACTGTGGTTTTGCCTATACTAAGTGCATCTAAAGGCATCTCATGAATGACCACTGTGTGTGATTGTTCAGCTGCTCCAGTTACTGACATTGAGGCATCCACTAATTTTTCAATAAGTGCTTTCTTTTTTTCTTTTGTCATTGGACCTACGGTAATGTTAATAAACGGCATAATATCTCTCCTTTAATAATTTATTGGGTTAATCCGATATTATCACCTATTAGACATTAATAATTGTACGGTTACGACATTACTTAAAATCCATGTGTGACTTTAGCGCTGTTTTATTTTGACGAGCTTGCTTTGGTGTTTTACTCGTAAACTTTTTAAAGAACTTTGAAAAATGAGCTTGATCATAATAATTAGAATCATATGCAATGTCTGTCAGATTTAAATGTGCATCATATAAAACCAATCTTGAGGCTTCTTGAAATTGCTTGATTTTATAAAAAGCACGTGGACTGGTCCCAATGTATTTATTAAACATGCGCTCAAGCGTTCTAAGCGTTATTGGATACGGCTTTATAAGCGCTTCGATATCCTCTCCATCTGAATCGCAAAGATCTATGAGCAATGGCATCGTCTCATCATATTCTAACGGATTAGCTTCTAAGTATCTAAGTAATGCCGATTCTATTTTAAGGATTACAGCTTCTATTTTCTTGCTATCTGTTACGGACTCTATGCACGCTGTTATAGTCATAAGTTCATTCGCAAGCATTTCGTTCTCAAGTTCTAAGTCAACTAATTTGTTTTTATATTGTGAAAGCTCTTTTCTGATGAAAGGATAGAACCCCCAAGGTTTAAAGGTGATGCCTATACACTCTACATAACTATGTCGCACGACTTCAATCGCCGTATCTTTCATACCGCGGAAAAAAATTTGAGCGGCCTCTTCCAGCACCCCCTCTTTAAGTACATGATAATATCCACCCATAATAGGCATGATTAAATCAATATGATCCATCGGTAAAATTTGATAGCTTTCCTCATGATCTAATACACCTGCAGTTGTCCAATAATGGCTTATATAGCTTTTGAGTTTTGGGTTCACATGGTTATAAAATTTCATATCGATGGCCATAATGAGGGTTTCCTTTCAGTATGTAATAGAGATCACCTTTTTATAAAATAGCCTCGCCTCTAATCACAACACGTCCACAATCTGGACATCTTGCTTCAAATTTACGTGCTTTAGTTGTACCATAATCTAAAGTCCCCTCATTTGCCAAGACATAAACATTAGGATATATCACGTGCCAAAGTTCCTGACAAAGTGGTGGACAAATATCATCGACAATAAAGACATCCCCCTTTTTATGATATTGACTTCTGCATTTGCTTTCTGTGATTTCTAATCTGACTTTCATGTTTATTCTCCTTCAAGATTTTGTTTAGATAGTAGCTCTATTCCAATTTTATTCTAACGGTCTGTTTTATGCATCTAGTCCACAGGTGATATTTCGCCCTTCAGATTTTGCCTTATATAAATTTTGATCAGCAGCATCCACTAAGTGGACAACAAGAGTTGAAATGGGTGGCGATTCATCTTTAATATAGGTCTCATTAAATTGAGCAATCCCTGCACTAATGGTTATTTGAGTGTCATTATTACAGAGGTCCATCTGACAAATGCCTTTACGAATTTTCTCAGCAACAATAAACCCATTTTTTATGTCTGTATTAGGGAGAATCACCATAAATTCTTCGCCACCATATCTGCCAACGATATCTGTGCTCCTCGTCAATTGCTTTATGGTTTTTGAAATACCAACGAGTACTTCATCACCTTTCAAATGACCAAATTGATCATTAACTTTTTTGAAATGATCTACATCAAGAATGATGACAGAAAAACCGATCTTAGTTCTAAGAGTACGTCTGACTTCATCTTCAAGTCTATCATACAAGTATCTATGGTTAAACAATCCCGTCAAACCATCTCTATCAACTTGATTCTGAAGTTCCTTAAATATTGAATTGTTCGGTTCTTTAATACCTTTCTCAATAAGTGCTTTATAAATATAATAAAAAGAGATAATTTTAAAGAAATGTCCAACCATATTTGAAAATCCATAATTGCTGATGTAAAAAGTAAACGACAGTTCAGAGAGAATGGTAAATATTATAGAAACTACAATATATTTGTATACAAGTTTATCAAAAGTACTTCTATAATAATAGGAAAATGCCAATGAAATAATCAAAATAAGCGATATGATATATTCACTTATCACTTTAAAGAGTGTCAATCCAGTGCCATCAATAAAGCAAATCGGAAATATTCTCCAATAAAAAATAGATAGAATAATAATAGTGGTTACAATTAAGTAAACGGTAAAAATAATATAAGTATCTATTTTCTTTTTATAATTTAAAATTAGAAATGAAATAAAAAGCGTGATACTCTCAAGAAAGCGTGTCGCTATCCAGACTTGATTTGCATAGTAGTCATAATCCGTAAATATGTTCATCCCTTTATAAGAAAGCGTATGGAGCAAGTCTAAAAAACCTATAAACAAATATGCAATTCCAATAATCATCAAAAAATTATTTTTAATAAAAGCTTTAGAATTCCACGTGATTGAGAATATCGTAAAAGCGATACATATACTAAAAATTTCCGAAATACTGTGAAAAAGCAAATAATTATAAGAACTGATCTTGCCTAAGAATATAAATATTATTAAGATAAATAATACACCTATTGATTTTGCCTTATTCAAGACCATGTATTCACCTCCAAAATATGATTTGTTCATTTTTCTTCTCTTTTATTATCTTTCTATTTTATTATCTTTCTATGATTTTTTTTAAAGGTTTATATAAAGCGAGTAAAATTAGAAAAAGAATTACTTTTGCAAGAGCAAATATTATTGTAGGATTACGCATCAGGAACATAACCGTAGAAGAATTAACATCGCCAATCACTCCGATACTTGAAGCTTCTGGCGATGATAATGTGCCTAAGAAAATGAACACCATCACAATTATTAAAGATACTAGAAAATGCCTTTTAAAAGTCCATAATTTTATATTTTCCATTTTATTCCTCTCTATCTTTTTAATAAATTTCACATCCGCCCCATTCAACAACGGTAAACCCGCTCCTACACCTTTGAGTTAATTCTTGTTCTTCAATTTCTATCGCTTCATCTATAGGTTTAAAAACCATGAACACGCGAATTAAACAATCAGGCGTTGGTGTAATACTCAATTTTGCTTGCTCAGAATAAGTTTCCTCAGGGAAAGTAATTAGATTATATTTGTTTTTCTCCATCCTTGGAAGCCAATACACAATAAACTCATTATATTCTTTTGGTATTAAGCCTAGATAAGCTAATTTTTCTCTTAAGAATGCCACCGTGTCTTCACCACGTACAACAAAACCCTTCTCTATTGTCCATTTATAATCTGATACGCCTTCCCAATATAAGTATGAATATTCGTGATGAGTTGCTACATCATGGAGTATACCATCTGGAGATGCTATGACATGCCATCCCTCATCGTATTTTGGATATGTACAAGTTAATTTACCCGAGTAATCTAGTTTCACACTAATTTCTGATTCAGATTCTGGATAGAGATAGATCACTGGTTTTTCTGGTTTTTCATCTTTTACATCGTCATCTGAATCCGAGTTCTGATCTGCACATGCTGTTGCAAATATAATCGTTATTATAAATACTGTTAATACCCATACCAAACGGTATTTTGAAATATAATGATTTAGCATAAGCTCACCTCTCTTTCATAAATTTAACGCTCCTGTAAATTAAAATAAATGTCTTCACTTATACGTACTCACTTTTTTTAAAAACCTTTCATAAGAATGTGATTGATCCCTATTTTCAATTACAATAAGCTTTTCCGATTCAATCATCTTATCAATACGCAGCGCATACCATCTATCACTAACTCCCAATTGGTATTTACCCATAATATCAGCGATTAGTCGTGCTATAAGAAAAGTATCATCAGGTATCTTTTCTATGATTATGTGATCGTAGAATGTTTCTGGAGCCGAAATCAACTTGCCATTCACCACAGCCCTCAGTGGCGCATTTTCAGCTACCAGTTCACACCAACGATTAGCAAATAAGTGCTTTTCATTTCGTGATAATGGTTTTTCTAAAGGCAAAAATGTGTAAAGTTGCCCCGGCCTTATCTCGCCCCAACTACTGTAAGTCACAATTTCATCTTCAGAAATAATTTTATATTCGGGTAAGGATACTACGCTTATTTCACAGTCCATATTTTTAAGCATGTTGCAGATATAATAAAAACCGCAAATTGAATACGGAGCATTGCTTTTCCAAATGCGCACAGGGGTGCCTTCCCTTACTGCAGACAGCAATTTTTCAAGATCTTCACGTTGATTTTTGAAAAACTGTTCCTGTTCATTTGCATCAATATGATACTGTCCCCACAATTCTCGAAACATATTCTGACGTTCAACACCATCCACTTCACCTGAGATGTCACCCATATCTAGCGAAAAGCCTACATAGACAACATCCTGAGAATTGCCACCAATAGCTTTACCTTTATGAAGTTCTTTTAATTCAGCTTTAGATGGCTTTTCACCACTATAGGCACAGATGCCTGACTGCATTTTTTCCTCATCATAAATTTTTGCCAATTTCATAGATCCTTTTGCACTCTCACTAAATACAATTTCAAGCATATTAACCTCCTTGACTGTATTGAATTGTTATACCAGCTTCCACGTAAATTTCTCTAACAGCACAGGTTTCAAGTGATTTTGATACTTCCAGAGGTATCTCTTTACACCTTTGCATTTTCAATTAAATTTCTTGCAAATACTTTGGCTTCTTCACAATCACTTTTATTGGGTCTTCCTTTATTGATGCCACCTAATAAAAGTTTTGCGAAGCTATAGTTAATAAATCCCTTACAAGAGAATTCATCTACTATATCAAATCCTTTGCCTATTAGCATATCGTTCATGTTTTTGTGCACACTTTTTAAGCCAGAAGTTGATGTTGAAAATACAAAAGCTTTCTTATGATTTTGTATTTCAAAGTTATTCACCAACTCTAATAAACGCTTATGATGTTTTCCCTTATATATTCCTGAGCCAAATCCAATAATATCATATTCAAAAAGCATTTTCTTATGAAAATCTTTAGGCTCAATCACAACTGCATTCATTTCTTGAGATAAAACATTTGCTATTTTAAGCGTGTTTTTATGATGATAAGATGTACAAATAATCAACACTTTTTTATCCATTTAGCTCGCCTCCCAAATCTAAAAAGTTAACCTATTTTCGGGTTGATATCCTATTCTCACAGTGCTCCCATAACCAACATCGTGTGAATATTATTGATCTCTACACTTTTTTCAAGTCCATAATTTATATTTGAAAATAAATGGGCTAAAGTTTCACTGGACCGCTGCCTACCACCTCGACATTCAACAGATAGTCTCAACCCGTGCATTATGATTTCTTTGGGGTCAAATTCACTTATCAAAACATCTTCAATTATCAAAAATTTCGTATTACGGTCACAATGTTTTGAGCAATTGTGCAATATATTTAAGCATTTTACATCATCAAAATCATGCAGCAAATTCATGATTATAATATAGTCGTATATTGCGTTAGGTAACATCAATTCAAAAACATTACCTTCTACAAATTTAATGTCCAGCTCATTTATTTGTTTGTATTCATTGCCTACTCTACAAGGAATTTTAGTATCTACAACTGTGTAGAGGCATTCTTTATGCGCTGTAACAAGAGCTGTACCTAAACCACCACTGTTTCCACCTAATTCCAACACTTTTTTATATGCTAAATCGATGTGTTTGGCAACCTCTTTTCCTAAGCTGAGTGTTATCGGAAAATTATATCTTGAATAAATATCATATTCTGATTCGCCGATGCTATCAAAAAAAAACTGAGATTCACTAACTGATTTATCAAAAAGCGCTGTATAATGTCCATTTTGATTTTTATTAATGATGTGTTCCAGAATATGATCATGCTTTTCATTGTTTTCATTTGTCATCACAAAACCACTGCCGTCATAATCCAGTAGATTATTAACCACCAGTATTCTCATAACAGCTCTATATACACTTTCATTGATGCCTAATCTCTTCATTTCAGTCTCACTGATTTGGTCTGGTAAGTTTTGATCCATATACTTACTAATTCTATTGAAAAAATAGACGGCTTCGTATAACTCCATATAATTGTCATAATCCATATTTGCGCGTCAACTCCTTTACATGTGTTTCAGGGCAATTTTAAACGATAATACCACTATAAATTTAGGTACTGGTATCCCATCTTGTAGTAAAATTCATGAACGCTCTTGGATACTGGCACTTCTATGAGTTTACTCTCAAGACTCCAGTTATCGATTTCAAGTTTCTCCACTAATCTTTTCTCAATACCTATTCTTCTCACCTTTATTCATCTTGATCAATTAGAAATTTCGTTTGATCTCTAATGGCTATACACTTTTTATCAATTTCAGGAAATAAAAACTGCTCGCTGATCCCTAGTAATTCTAATTATTTCAATATTTTTCTTTTACTTTCTAGTCGCTACTTCTATTTCTAAACTGCTGAAATTTTCAAATGTCTATCAATACGTCCATCATTGTCATTAATATGTAACTGAAAAATATAGGCCTTCAATTGTTCAAACCAAATTTTCATTTCCAATCCCCATTTTTATAAAAAGTTTAGGACAATTCTTGCCTCTATTTTTGTGACCTTTTTTTAAATCTTCTCCAAAAGTATTTCTAAGAAATCACATATGGCATTATCACTATTATAACATTTAACATACCGGAATTATATCATATAAGGCGCTAAAAAAGTGGGATAGACTCAAATTTAATTATAGCCTTTTTGCTTACAATAAAACGCTAATGATTTTTAATAAAAAAGAACATCATTTCTTAGAATTTCTAAAAAACAATGTCCTTCATTACATTTTAAATCCTTTTATTAGCTCATGCCAAATCGTTTCCATTCGATTCAATCAATTTTTTATACCAATAAAATGATTTCTTCTTTATCCGCTTATAGGTGCCAGCGCCTTCATCATCCTTATCAACATAAACTAAACCGTATCTTTTCTTCATTTCTCCAGTACTTGAACTCACCAAATCAATAGCAGACCACATTGTATACCCCATCAAATCCACGTGATTTTCTACGGCTGCCTTCATTTCAATAATATGACTTCTCAAATAACTAATTCTATAATCATCATAAATATTACCATCAGCAGCTATTTGATCCATAGCACCCAATCCATTTTCCACAACAAATAAAGGAATTCTATAGCGATCATAGATCTTGTTTAACGTATATCTTAAACCCTTTGGATCAATCTGCCACCCCCATTCGCTCATATTTAAATGGGGATTCTTCACACCGCCAAGCAAATTGCCTAGAGTAGTTTCATGCCCCTCTTCAGTGGTGACGCAATTGCTCATATAATATGAAAATGAGTAAAAATCAACACATCCTTCTTGAAGCCTCTTATGATCATCGTCTTCAAAATTAATCTCAATATTGTTCTTCTTAAAATAATTAGAAATATAATGGGGATATGCACCTTTTACTTGTACATCTGCACAAAAGTTATTGATGATATTATCCAATTCTTGCTGAAGCAGTAAATCTTCTGGCCTACACGTGAAAGGGTACATCGTAATATGCGCAATCATACAGCCCACTTTGAAATTGGGATTGATTTCATGTGCTGCTTTCACTGCTTTTGCACTTGCTAAAAAAACATGATGCAATGCTTGAAATCGCAATTGTATATGATCTAAGGGATTGGCGATATCCTCGTCTTCTTGATTCAACAACCCTAAAACCTCTAGGTTGCCCATGGGCATCGTCGCAAAATTGATTTCATTAAATGTCAGCCAATATTTCACTTTGCTCTTATACCGTTCAAACACAGTCCTAGCATAGCGTTCAAAGTAATCGATAACATCACGGCTTGCAAACCCTTGATATGCTTTTACCAAATGATATGGCATTTCAAAATGACATAATGTGACAAGTGGCTCAATGCCATATTTATTACACTCATCAAACACATCATCATAAAACTTCAGTCCTTCTTCATTAGGTTTTTCATCATCACCATTTGGGAAAATACGACTCCAAGCGATTGATAAACGAAAGACTTTAAAACCCATTTCAGCAAATAATGCAATATCTTCTTTATAGTGGTGATAAAAATCCACTGCTTCATGACTTGGATAGTCTTCTTCGGGCAATATTTCGGATGTGAATTTTCTGTTTTTATGAATTGACCCTGCTATTATGTGATCGCATATACTATCCCTTTTACCACCGACATTCCAAGCACCTTCACACTGATTAGCCGCTACAGCACCACCCCATAAAAAATTTTTTGGAAACATTTTTTTCTCCTTTATCTGACTATAAGACTACGATTAGTTCCTTGCCTGCATTGATCGATGAATTATTATCCTTCGTCACTAAAATGTCCAAGTAATCTTTTGTATTGGTCACTAAAACAGGTGTATCCAATGAATATCCTTCCTTCAAAATAGCTTCTTTATCGAAAGAAATCAATAAATCTCCTTGCTTTACCTTATCACCTTGTCTCACATGTGTTTCAAAGTATTTGCCTTCCAATTGCACTGTGTTCATGCCAATATGAATTAATAGTTCACAACCCTTATTTGACAACAATCCAATGGCATGCTTCGTCGGGAACATTGCAATTACAGTGCCGTCAAATGGTGCAACAACATTACCATCACTTGGCGTTATAGAAATACCTTTACCCATAGCACCATTGGCAAAAGCTGCATCTTTCACTTGATCTAGAGCTTTTATCTCACCCGCCATTGGAGCGAGAATAGATTCTTTACCACTATTGAGACCCTCTTCATCTTGAGTCTCATTTAAAAGATCTTCTCTATCTTTGAATCTAATAAAGGCTACAATAAAGCCAATGGCAAATGAAATAACCGTCGCAATCAAGCATTTAACCAAACTCATACCAGGATTTTCTGGATCTATTAGTGCCGGTATTTCAAAAATGCCCATACCAGCCATGATATGATATTTCAATCCAAAGAAAGCAGTCATGCCACCGGCAATTGCACCACAAACACAGGAAAGAACGAACTGTTCGATTCTTGGCAACAATACACCGTAAATTGCGGGTTCAGTCACACCAAAGATGCCTGATATCCAAGCCGGTAAAGCAATCTGTTTTAAAGCTTTATCTTTTGTTTTTAGCCAAATTGCAAAGATCATACCAGTGGTACTAAACGTTACAAATGTTGTGAAGCCCAAAATAGGATCTGCAATTCCCGCCACAATATTACCAATACATAAGAAAACTAAAACAATATGAACACCAAAAATAATGAGTACCTGCCACAAGCCGCCAACGAGAATTCCAGCTAGGATAGGATTTAAATTGTACGCCGATATAACCGTATCCGATATTGCTTGAGACAGCATATTGGCAAACGGCCCTATGAGAGCAACCCCCAAAGGGACTGAAATCAATAAGACAAGCATTGGCGTAATAAATGTTTTAATCATATCGGGAATGACACGATTGAAAAAAGTCTCTAATGGTTTTGCAAACATCACAATCAATATAACGGGTAACAGCGTTGAAGTGTAATTTGCATTAACCACATGACCAAATAGATTAATATCCACATTGTTGATAGCTGGATAGCACAATGAAGCGCCTATAATCAACCCCAAGTAAGGATTCATATCAATCTTCTTAGCTGTATTATAGCCAATTACAATAGGGAGAAAATAAAATATCGAATCTCCAATTGAATTCAGCAGCACAAAAATACCATCTGAATCTGCATATAATCCAAGGTACAATAAAACCGAATTTAATCCTTTCAGCATACCACATGCACACAATAATGCGATTGATGGCATCATGATGCCCGTCATTAAATCTAAAAACTTTTCTTTTAGACTCATTTTCTTTTCTTTAGATACAGGTGAAGTTGAAGCAAACTTGGCAATTTTACAAACCTCTTCGTACACCTGCGGTACATGGTTCCCAATTACAACTTGGTACTGTCCAGCACTATGCATTACAGCAATCACGCCGTCCATCCCTTTCAACACTTCATCATTTGCAAGACTCTCATCTTTCAAATTAAATCTCAGCCGAGTAACACAGTGTAGTAGACTGGCAATGTTGTCCTTTCCGCCAACATTTTTGATAATGTCCTTTGCTAATAATTCATACTTTCCCATCTTAAATGCCTCCATTTTTTTTTATTTAAAATATGAAGGTATAGCCAACTTAATGTCACCATCCAGTCATAAGACAGCCTTATAAACTATGCGTTCAATATGAATTGTCAAATACAATTTTTCATCATTTGATAGATCATAATTGTACTTTGTTTTTATAAAATCGCTGATCTTTTCTGCGCACTCATATGAGTTCACATACTTTGTCTTGATGACATTAAATAGATCATCTTGCTCATCTTCATGATAAGTTTTGCCTTCTAGTAACCTCTGAGCAAAAAATTTCAAATGTGTAATAAAGCGATAACAATAGACTGAATCTTCATCAAAAACAATATGAAAATTATATTTTACAATATTGGATATTTCGGATATTATTTCCGCAATTTTCTGCATGTCTTCTGAACTTTCACTCAATACGGCCTCTACAATATGAATAGCTATAAAGCCTGCCTCATCGTCAGGCAATCTCACTGAAAACCGTTCTTCAATCATATCTACCACTTTTAGCCCAATTTTATATTCATCTCTATAGAATCTTTTTATATCCCATAATATTGCATTTTTTAGAGAAATACCTTCTTGATACCGTTTTACAGCCGCATACAAGTGATCAACTAAAGAGATATAGATGCTATCATTCAAAGGTTTATTCAAAGCCTGCGTTGCATACTTTATGATGTCCTCACCCAATTCAATATACTCAGATGGAATATAGGTCATCATTTCTTGAAACTTGTTATTCACCTCAGGATCAGATAATATAAATACTTTATCTATCTTACTCTCATCAACTTCTTCTCCGCATTTCTTTTTAAATGCAAGCCCGCACCCCATAACAATTTTTTCCATGCCTTTTTTATCTTTAATTACCACAGCATTGTTATTAAAAATCTTATAAATTAGCACCATACACCATCCTTTCGAATTAATTTTATGATTCAATAAAGTTTAGATTTACACTTTACAACTATTCTACTTACAATGATTCTACTCTGGTAAAAAAAAATACCTGTTTATATATTATTATGAATAAAATCCTTCATAATAATATATAAACAGGTATAGCTTGCGCCTGCAATCACCATCCAATGACACTATTGTATTATAACAAATAACTTTTTGCAATATGAAATTTTTTAAGACCTTCCTTTTATGAGTTCACTAGATGAACCGCTTTATCATAATTTTCCTTTTTGACATAGATATAATGCATCCTTTGATTATTTGTCACTAAGAACGTCGCTCGATTTCTATCGTTTAGGTGATTGTCTGAGATTGAAGTTTGATTTTTTATATGATTTGCTCTAAGCTTATCCTTAATTTGATAGTATTTTTGCTCATCTGTGGTCACTAAAATTTCTTTCCATCCAAATAGCATATTCAATAAATCTCCCATGTTGTTCCCCTTTCTATATGAAGATGTAATTTACACAAAGTTTCAATACCACATGGTATGTTCTAATTGGATTTCCACTTCTGTATTATTTTCTTCTTGCCAATCTTTAAATCTCTTAATCCGTTCGCAAGTTGGATAGGTATCACAACTATTACATTTCTCAATACCTCTTTTTTGATTACAGGATTTAATATCGCACTTATCACAAGCTTCATAAACTATTTTTGATCTGCACCCCAAACACTTCAAATCTATAAGATTCAAAGTTTTATTATACAATTGCCCCCACTCATTTGCTATCTCTCTTCTTAAATTTTCATCATTGCGTATAGTTGCTTTATATAATTTACAACTTTCACAATTAATCCCACAATATGCAATGTTCAATTATTGCTCCTTTTAACCGTTCTAAAAACTGTCCGTTACATTTCGGCTATTGACACAAAAATGTCAACATCCTTTTTCACAAAAGGTTGAGTCTCTTCACTTGGCTCTATCAATCTTATAGTACAAAGTCTCCACTTCTTTATTTTCTAGCAATGCTAAAGTCTCTTCTTTAGTAAAACAATATTTAAACCCGCATTTCTCAATAACCCGTTTTGAGTTGATATTTTCTTTATAATGGCCACACCAAATTATGTCCAAGTTGAGTTCTTTAAACCCGTATTCAATAAGCACATTGACAGCTTCTGGCGCTATTCCTTGTCCCCAATACTTTGGATTGAGTACGTAACCTATTTCTCTTTGATTTAAATGTAAAAGATTTTTATCAGGCTGTCTCTCATGTATGCCAATACCACCAATCACTTTATTTTCACCCTTTAATTCAATTGCGTAAACACATCCTTCTTCAATGAAACTTCTGATGATTTTTTTACTGAATGCTTCATTTTCATGTGTTGGCCATCCCGCATTTGGTCCTACTAAGTCTGATTTAGCATACTCATATAAATCTTTTGAATCTGATAACTGCCAATCCCTTAGTATTAATCGTTCTGTTTCTATTGAATTCATTATATATATCCTCCTAAATTTCTATTTCATATGCCATTCTTTTTGAAGTTTCTCGTGCAATGTCTTTATCACATAATTTCTCGACAATATGAAATGACATGTTGATTCCAGCAGAGATACCACCTGACGTGATAAGATGCCCTTCATCAACGTATTTTACAGACTCTACAACTCGTATATTGGGGTATTCCCTTTTAAGCCTATCAATATCCATCCAGTGAGTCGTTGCTTTTTGACCATTTAACAAACCTGCTTCTGCCAAAAGAAACGCTCCAGTACAAACTGATGCAAGAATTTCTACATGCTTTTCTCGTTCTTGAATCCAATTTATCATTTTATCATTATGAATTTCTATCTCTTCTGCACCGTATCCCCCTGGAACAATAAGGACATCGAATTCTGGGGCATTCGAAAAACTAAAGTGTGGCTGTATTTTTAGACCATTCCGAGCGAGTATCATATCACCAGTTTCTCCGACAGTGCTAACCTGAAATACTTTCTCATTTGATTCCAAATAGGTTACAATGGAAAAAACCTCATACGGACCTGCAAAATCAAGCACTTCGACTTCATTGAACAAGAGAATACCTATCCGAATTTTTTTGCTCATACTCTCTCTCCTTAATCTATAAATCTTCTAAAGAATCAAGTGTTGCTATATCATAGCATCTCGTAAATACGACTTGCCATTGCTGCTGCGGATAATGCACTGTCTATCATAATTTCACCTAACAGCTTATAAATATCATATTTATCATAATGCTCAACGGCTTCATTAACGGGATCTAAATAACTGATTTGGTCCTTCGGATGATTTAATTCTACTTGCAATACGTTTTTCCCAAGTATCATTCTTACTGCAAGTAAATAAAAAAAGCCTCACATGATTCATGAAATTTAACTGAAGCGCTGCCATCTCTATCCACACCAAGATAAACTTTGTGTCTTATTTTATCCAATTTTATGGTCTCAAGTAAAAGATTCATCGCCATTTTCGAATAACCTTTACCTTGATATTTTTCATCTCTCATCAATCTGTAAAGCCAATATTCACTGTCATCTGAATATATGCAGTACATTAGAATTTTACTAAAATATTGTAAAGAAGGAGGCCCTTTCGACTCATAATTCAATCATCGCTTGTTGACCTCCATCTTAGTATTATCTCATATGCCTTATTTTTAGACAATGCCTTTACTTAATTATATCTCTATATTTTTATAATACTCTAAGGTTATTGAATATGCTTTCTTGAACCCTAAGGTAATGTTTCACAGTGTCTACACCAGAAAGAATCTCATATAAACAATCCAAATCATCAATTGTCAATTCTCTTAAAATCAACCTTTTGCTCATAAGTTCCATACTTTGATCATCCTAGCAATCACATTTATCCAACAGCTATCTACTCAATTACTAAAAATATAGTTTAATTACATTAAATATGTCATCCATTTTTGATCGATCATCTCATCTCAAAATATTATGTAAATTCAATCATCAAGCAACTCATTTTTCCACACTTTTTATGCCAAGCACCTTTTGATATTCTGCTTTAATATATTTAACATTTTCATGGATGTCTTTTGTGCCATCAATATGAATAATTGGACATGATATAGATGCTGCCCATTTCTCAATACTTGTTGGAGTCCTCGATTTAACAAAATTAAGGAAGTCTTTTTCTGATTGATACATGTCACCACCCTCTTTCACTCTATCACCAAATTTTTCGATTGCCCTTTGCTTTACCCTCTCGATTCGAAGTTCATTGGGTGCTGTTATAAAAACACCAAACTCATACATTGATACTATTGCTTCATCAAAATCTCCTTTAACTGCTGATATTACAAAGTTTTCATGTTTTTTTATATCATCTAGCATTAGATTTAAACAAGCTTTACGTGTCCGTTTTTTCGTATACGGAATTTCTGATTTAATGAAAAAGTAAGTTTCAATATCCATATATTTGTAATTCAATACACTTGCCAACTCTCTACCTAAAGTGGATTTCCCACATCCATTTAATCCAAATACAATTATGCCTTTTGGCATGTTTTCCTCCCCACTTAAAATGCTCGTTAACTATTTTGTTTAATCCATACGTAATACTTTTCTATTTAAATGCAGTGAAGGGATGATCAATTGATCATATTTGCAAACAGTTCCATAAGTTCACAAACTGCTAAATCCCTATTTTCAAGTTTGTCTACCTAGTATTCAGGGTCTTTAATGATGCTTTTTGCTCGTAATTTCTCAAAAACTACAGTATTCTAATCAGAAATTTCTGTCTTTTCTAGATAATCCTTATAGCAGTAATTCATATCAACATCACCACGAATGCCATCCACGTTTCCTTTCCAAGCATATTGCCACATATCACATTCAATTGTAGGTGATTTTGCATTTGGTCTTGCAAACCAAATATCATATTTTTCCAGAATTTCAGGGGTTAATAGGTGCTTAACATATTCGCCATAAGTGTAAATACCACACCTATATCCAAGTTCTATAATTCTTTGTAAAAATGCTTCATGCATGGCTGTTACAAGTGGTCTTGTGAATGTAACTCCGTTCTTATAAGCAAACTGAAAAGAAGATGACTTCTTGCTACTTACATCGTTCATATTCCCTTCAACATCAAACCAAATAGGGTAATCAATATCGTATTGCTTTATGATATTAACGCAATATTCAGCTTCTTTACGAGACATTTCTACTGTGTAAGCGTAGGAATACCAATAAACGCCGATTGGAATACCAAGTCTATTACATTCAGCTGCGTTGTATCTGAACCTTGAATCAACGTTGTTCTTGCCAAATCCAGCTCTTAAAATAGCAAACTCAATGCCAGCTGCTTTAACTTTTTCCCAGTTGATTACACCTTGATGCCTTGATACGTCTATACCTTTTTTCATGATTATTCCTCCTCATTTTATAACCCATATAACCAAAGTAGATCATCGTCAATATTGATCGTCATTTGCATTTTAAGATTCATATTGCATCCTAACTGACTTTTAATTTATTGGGTGGGAATAGATTTTTTGAAATTTTTAACTGTGTTTCTTCAAAAGGTTCATGTTCCGTAAAGTTTACTTTTTATTGAGTGTAATTGCTTGATCCACCATCATAATTTTTTATACCCAACTTTTTTAGATTATTCTCATAATTCTTAGTTGCTATTGCAAGTTTCATAATTTTTAAAACGCCTATTTCTTCAAGTTTGCTATAGAGCATTTCAACCGTTACATTATTTGCAGCAAAATGTGGATTCATCCACAGTTTTATTCTCATCTCGGTTATTCTCAAAATATTTATCACATCAGAGAGTCTTTTCTTATAGTGTTCTTTTGTCAGTTATTTTGAGAGAGTACAGCATCTAGTCATTAGATCGTGGCAGTCAAAAGGAATAAAACTCATCGTCAAAATTAAGTAATAGTTCTTCCTTTAACAAAAATTCATAATCTCTAGCCTGATATAATAATTGTTCTATTAAAAACGCTTTTAGCTCTTTCTCAATTTCATGGTCTTCAAGTACCACATCTATTGTATTTCTTATACCTGCTTCAAATTTTGAATACGCTGAACCACTATCTACTATTTTGACCGCTCTGTGAAATGCTTCTTTAAAATCATTCACTCGATCAAGTTCAATCCCTAGTTTCTCTGCAATTTTTTCTTCTGTCCACGATTCATTAATTGCCTGTTCTAATAATTTAGCATCGGATGGCATTTCATAAGTAAATCGCCTACTATGTACGTCAATTTTATCTTGATAGTGTTCATAACTGTAACCATATAATTCTGCTGCTATATAATCATATCGTCGCATTGCTACTCTCCTTTAAATTTTTCTTTCTAGCCATACCTTTCCATGCCTTCCATACATTTCATCTATTATCCCATAAATTGACGAAGAGATATTCATACTTTTAACTCAAGCTATTGCATTCAGAAGCAAATACATTGTAACCCCAACCAATACTGAACCCCCTAAGAAGTGGCTTACTAAGGTTGGATCTATCTCCACATCTTTACCGTGAACGATTTTGTGAATATTTTTCATCGTGTAGAAATACAGCACCATTGAGGATATCAAAAATCCTAAAAACATTATGCCTCTCATTAGTCATCCATTGTGTTATTAAAAAAAAAAACCTTACGGGGTGATTATATGGTTCCACCTAAAGTTCTCGCGGCTACCTCGAAAAGTTTATGTCATCAGATTAATTTCAAATAAGTAACGTGCAATCTGACGCTAAAAATAATTTCTTTTTCTTATTAATGTATACAAAAAATATGTATTTATCCCTAGCGTTACAAATAGTATTAGGCCAATAACAAATGTATATTCTATATTTCCAGCATTAAAATGATGCCATACTAATCCCATAATTAATAGTAATTCTGCAAAAATAATTTGAGGGAATCCCATCCACTTCGCTACATATCTTTCAACATAGCCATACTTTCGATCTAACAGAAAGCTTAAATAAAAACTATTCCATATTATTAATGTAATGTTTCCAATTCTAATGAAATCGCTCTTCATAGTTCTCCTCTCTTGTTAAATAGCGTCTGTTTTCACTCTACAATAAATGCCTTCTCATTAGTTACTAAATCTATGATCACTGTTCGTGTATCATTCTTACTTAAATAAATGGCTTCTCCTCTTTTATCATAAACGTATGCTATCGGTATAGAAATCCCACAATTTTTATACGATCCGTCAGCATGACTGACTCCTATAACAAAACAGCTATTCTCTATAGCAAGATTTCGAGCCCTTTCCGACCACTCAGTAAATTGCTCATCGCTAAACATACCTGTTCCAATTGGATTAAAAATAATGTCCACATCTTCAAAATCTATGTTTTCCAAAAACACTTAGCAACATAGCATGTAACCAATATTAATATTACTGCAATTTATTGCTCCGCATGGACTGTGTCCTCAGAGTGATTTAGTCAATTTGCGTGTTCAATATTGGTTTAAATCAGTGACTTTCCAAATATGTCTGTGTCAACGTATTTAACTCATCAAATAATAATTTCGTTTTTTCTGGCAATGCCCTCATTGTATCTGGATTGTAATCATCTTCATCCTCACCATAACCAAGTATTCTTGTGTTACTGTAAAGTTTTCTTAACTGATAAATTTTTTCTATCATCTCAATATCCGATTCTTTAGGTCTATCTCCATCCAATACATTTTCATGCAAATATCTTATAAAGTCATCTAAGCCATCAATATTGATTTGAAAATTCTTGTTTAGATCTTTCAATTTTTTTAAATTTGTATTTGTATAGTACACGTATGACGAATCTTTGTGGAGCATAATTTTCAATTCTTCTAAACTCATTTTTTTATATTTATCTTCTGATACTAATTTTCTATTCAAATCTTCTATAGTTAAAAATAGAACATTAATATCGCTTGAAATACTGTACAAAACCACTTCATCTAAATCCACTTGATCTAAAACTACTTTATCTCTTGAATTTACTAAATATGTAAATATACCTATTACTATTATGCCTATTATTAAGAAATTCCTCTTTTTTTTCATATTTATGTCCTTTTTTATTTTTAAATTATGTTGATCAAAGGGTTTTGATATTGAACGACTTTTCAGCAAACATTCTCTCAATTACCAAAGTCGTTCCTTTTGATCTTTCGGGTAAAAGTGACGTATGTCGTTGCCTCGCAAGGATTGCTTCACAAAAATCTTATCATCCAAAGGAATTCTGTTAAGGAACACGTTATCGGAAATCCGAAAGTATTTCAAACTACTCTCGTATGCTTTTTTAATTGATATATTATTTTGAAATCTATTTCATTTGCTTATTATTCTTTTCAAATTTGATTAACTTTAAAAGTATCATCATGGCAAATGCAATGCTTAGTGAATAACTAACGCCATTTTTATTTTTTAAAATCGTAAATACAATGCCACTAACAATAAAGTTGTGGTATATGTTGGCGCATTATGAAACCCAGTCCAGTTTTATAGTATGCATCCCCCATTTTCGTTTACTGTAGTTGAATTTTGCAATGATACAGTTTGCTCCCAATGCCCCATATTCTTTCACCACATGAATATTAATATTCATTATGTGATTTTCAATCTTTTCTACATATAGCAATACCCCTGACATCTCTTCAGATCTCTTTTCTATCCCAGTATCCAACAATTCTATATATAAAGCATCAATTATTGGCAAATCATATTTTCTTTCAAAATATGCAATGATCGTTGGGGAATTCAGTTAGATTTATTGCTATTTCGGCAATTAACCCACTTCTATATTTTACAAAAGATGTATCTGATTAATTGGGTGTTCGTTTATGCATAGGAATACTTTCTAAAAGCTGTTCTTGCCAAAGACAACCTCAGCAAATGTCGTATTGGACGATGATTATTTTATTTCGTTACCATTTTGATCCATAATTTTAATATTTTCTTTTGATGAACCTTCTATAGATTCTAATACCAGATTGAATATACCATCAATTTCTTTTTCACCAATAATTTTGTCTGAATCCATATCTAATTTAATATTGACGCCTACAACTTCATCTATTTTATTAATCTCCACACTTGCATCATTTAAGGTCTCAATCCCATCCAATATATTTTTTTCTAATACCAAAGTAGTTGTCTCTATATACAATCTGGTCTTATCCTCTACTGTTAAATTTGAATTCTTTTTTTCAAATGCTTCACTCCACACAAATTCTGTCGAGTCTAAACGGTTACTTTCAGAATTAAAAAGCTTTATTTTCGGAGCTATCCATATTATGTATACAGCTATGGTTATTATTACCAGCACCATTACTATTAATAAAATCAATCCTTTTCTTCTCGTATTCAATTAATACTCCTTTCGCATGTTCAGTGTATTCTAAACGACGATTGATCTTAAACAGCATTCACCTAATTTCAATCATAATATAAATCATAGCCTATTACCAATTTTATTTAAATTTATAAGATTTATTTTTCTCATCATGTCGATTCCCATTTCAAGATATCGTTTCATATTTTGTGAAGCCAATATTATCGATCTGCTAGCGTCAATTCATTCCATTCTCGTTTTAAAAGAGAACATATCAATTGGGAAGACAGAGAGATTGCGCCATAATTTTCCTTTACGAATCTTACGTGACACCATCGCCATTACTGGAAAGGCACCGTAGATAGAGTTATTCCAAATGGATAGAGCAGTCCAAAAATCAAGCGACTTAGACAGTTCAAGGTGTAACTTGTTGCTTTTATTTCAAGCGCTGGTCGCACTTTCCTATAACGTTCCTGCTATTACCGAAGTTCATCCTTATTGACCCTTAGGGCAAAAGTGACAACGGTCTTGATTCACAAGGGCTGTTTCATCAAAGTGATTTAGATAATAGCCATGTTATGGATAGGCCAAAATGCACTTGAACTCATTTATATTTTTAAACCACTCAATAAGCCTATTATATATTTCGCTAGCCTCACTTTAATCATTTATCTTCCACTCATATCTACACTTTCGAGACTCTATAACTGAATATATATCTAGATTACTTGGAACATCAACAATTTCAAGTAATTCTCCACCAAGTATTTCACAAATCTTTCTAGATGCATGATTGTCAGGATTGCAGGTTATTATTACACTTTCCACTGAATGATCTTTCAAAATTTTTTTTGCTAATTGACATGCTCTTAATGAATATTTATTTCCCCTATGCAAATGATCTATTCCATAACCAATATGTCCTATATATTTCATTAGTTTTTCATTATCGCCAAATCTAATATTCAAATGACCTATTTCAATGTTCTCAGTATGTAATAATATTTGAAATTTATATTCTGGACTCCTTCCTTTTTCTTTGTCTCCATTACTTTTATTCAATAATTTCAATCCTATTGTTCCATCACTAATTATCTCGTAATCGTTCATCTTCATTTTTATAATCTCCATTGATCTTTATTTTTTTATTCTATCGATTAGTCTTAAAATGGATTTCCTTCAACTCCATCAGTGAATCTTATATAATTGATATGACTGTCATCATACTCAACTACCCAATACATATAATCAATAATATTCATATTTTCGTTAAAAGAGCTCAGCACGACTAAACTTATACAAAAAATATTTGAATCCTTTATATCAGAAAGTTCTTTAGCCTTTTCATATGAGATACCTTCTTTTCCATCAACTACAAAGAATCCTTTTCTATAAATTGACATAACATATTTCAAGTTACCAGTCGTAGTGTCATATCCCCAGTAAGCATAATCCTTACCAGATAATGAGCTGCTTACAATATCAATCGAATATTTTTTAGATACATATTTTACATTAATTTTTGAAAAATTAAAATTTACCAAAATACAAATAATCAATACAACAAGAAGCATAAAAAGTATATATATTCTTTTCTTACTCATTTTTATTTTCTCCTCGTTATTTATAGTTAACATTGAAATCTTAGTTAACTTTTTAATCCACAAAATCAACTTAAGTCTTGACTATTCAAATTTGATCCAACTAAATCATGTCCTATACCGAAGTCGCATCTTTTCACCCTTAGCGGAAAAGTGACGCTGCACTTGCCTCGCAAGGGCTGTGCCATCAATACGATTTAGGTAATCGCTGTGTTATACGCAGTTATTATCAATTCGTTTATAATATTAAGCCACTAAAAATTTTTTGTCATTATTAATTCCATTGGCTCATTAGGTAGTACAAATCCACCAATTTCCCTATAACCAATCTTTCTGTAAAAATGTTGTGCATCTTCATTCGCCATAGTACTTGTCATCAGTAAATTATACTTATCCCTAATCATCAATTCTTCCCAGTAGTTTACAAGCCCTTTTCCATATCCTTTGCCTCTATAATTTTCCATTATAAATAGCATGTTCATAAAAGGATGTTTATCCCAAAACATACCGTATCTTAACCATCCAATAAAATTATCATTATTATATGCTATTAGTATCTTTCCGGATTTCAATTTCTCGATTAGCATCGTCTTGTCGATATGTGTCTCATGTCTTGAAATTAGTTCGTAATCACTTTCAGCTGCGATTTTAAATTTTATATCCATTTGGACTCCTCCACTTGATAGTAATTGCGTGTAATGTTTCGAGAATCCTCTGTTAGGCGATGTGCTTTCTCTTCTAACACTGTTTTAAAAGTACAATCTAAACTCATAATTCCTGATCTAAGAAAGCCTTAAATCCAATCTATAACAAATCTATGGATCTAGCAAAATCCTAATTTCACTTACCCATAAAAACATGCACTGAACACCTACTACCAAATGTGACTCAGCTTCCGGCCTATATGAAACCATTAAATCAACATTACTGAGAACGTCATGCATAATCGGCTTTCTTAGCGCTTTCAATTTATAACAAGCTCGTATCAATTTTATATCATACCCAGTCAAATAACCACTAAGACTTGATTCATGCTTGCCTCGCAAGGACTGTGACATCGGAAGGAATGTAGGAAAATATCGTGTTAGAAGCTGTAAAATTGCGTACTTTCTTCGTTAACTTACTCAATAAAATCCGACAATGTTCATGTGTTTATATTATGATTATCATCAATTAATCTAGATAATCTGTGCTCTTTAAAGCTGCGATAATATATCTTTCCAAATTGCCTTAATTTGATCATCTCCATATTCCTCATAGTGACCTGTATAAGTTATTACTGCATTATAGTCATTTAAGACAATACAAGTCTGTCCATACATTCCATCAGCTCTGTAACTGTTCGGTATTGTGTTTTTCCATACTTGATAACCATATCCTTGTTGTGATTCACTAGCTAGTTTATATGATGTATCGATCCAATTTGATGTCATTTGTTCAATATAATCTTCAGGTACAACTCTTTCTTCGTTAAACACACCTTTATTCAAAAGTAATATTCCTATTCGAGAAAACTCTTCTGTGGTCAAATATAATCCACCTGAGCATGAAGTATGCTCTAATGGACAAGTATGCCACCATGGATTTAGTATGCCTAGTTTGTCGAATAGTCTTGGCTTCAAATACTTAAGCATATTTGATCCAGTAATTTTCTCAACTAGTCTTCCTAACATATAAGTGGATAAATCCTCATAAAAAAATGACTTACCAGGCTCTTCCTTACATTCAGCACTGAAGAAGATTTCTGCTCTATCTCGTTCTTTGAATGACGACCAATCCTCATGCGAATGACCACTTGACATTCTTAATAAATGTTCAATTCTAATTTTCTCCGTACCCGGACTTGCTATACCTATATACTCGGGAAAATAATCAATTAAAATATCACTTAATTTGAACAAACCTTCTGCTTCGGCTATTCCTATACCAATTGAAACAAATGTTTTAGAAGCTGAATACAGATTCTCTCTGTCGGCGCTTCGAAATCTATGTTCAGCAATAGTTTTTCCATTCTGATAAACATGTATTCCATAAATTCCAAGATTTTTCTCTAGAACTGTCAATCTATAATCTGTTAATAAACTCATATCTATTTCTCCTTTTCACCTTTAGGACAAAAGTGGCGCTGTCCTTGACTCGCAAGGGCTGTGACATCAGAACGATTTCTGGTAAGTGACGTATTATCTGATGGAATATTTTACTATGTGTCTATCTAGTACAACCCTCTTTTTTTCAATGTTTCAATCACAGTTTTTAATGTTCTTTCAAATATTCTCTCGATCGTTTCTGAATCTACATATTTGAATTTTTTTCCTTCTTCTATTTTGTAATTTTCATAATAATCACGAATATATTCTATTTTGTCTTCAAAATCATTTTTATTGAAATAATCCAAATATATTGGGAATTCATCTACATAGGGTAATATTTTATAATACGATGACTCCAAAGTGTTTTTTAGATATACAACATCATGTTGAAACCAGTCTTCATCTAATTCCCATTTTATGTTTCTATCTTCATAAAGTCTTTCAAAAAAATCATGCCCTAATATTTCTGATTTGACATATCCCCACCACTCAACATCACTTAATAAGTGTGTATAATAGCCTACGATAAATGATTTGTATTTAAGATCATCAAATACAATGTCCTTTATGTATTTATTATAGAAATTCTCAGGATTCATTTTATTGGTTTCATCATACCAATGCGTTATCTTCTTTGATGGTATATATGCTGTCCAGTCCTCATTTGCTCTATTACAGTCTGGGCCAATATTGCCAACAACAAATTCTTTTTTTTCTAAATTAATCCCGTTATCCAGTATATAATCTGCTATTCTGATATGTGCTCCCCATGTTGCCATACAGTTTCTCCTTTATTCTAGGTATTATGTCTTTCAAATTTTCTTTCAGATGACGTTCCCGTGGTTACCGACGTTCCTTCCTTTTAACGCCTTAGCGTGAAAAGTGGCATATACATTGCACCCAAGGGATGTGACATCGGGATGAATGTAGGAAATCAACGTGTTATCTAATGGACTGATTCGTTATCTAAAAATATGTAAATTCAGTCATCATATTATCATTCCACTCTGCATAGGCTTCATACCATTGTTGACCTTGTCT
The DNA here is from genome assembly GCA_965140735.1 of uncultured Fusibacter sp. Lineage (GTDB taxonomy): Bacteria > Bacillota > Clostridia > Peptostreptococcales > Acidaminobacteraceae > Fusibacter_A. The sequence continues at coordinate 1,345,482 of OZ223306.1, forward strand.
GTTCAACTCCGCAAAGCATTCTGAATGATTCGCCTCAAGAAATTGCACAATCCTTCTATTCAGATAAACGGAATGACGCTTGGTATCTAGATAAAACCAATAAACTTATTGAAGCTGTTAAAGACTCTACCGTACCTTATTCGGCACAAGTTCCTGTGATTTTATCTGGCAAATTTCAAGCACGTAGTGGTAAGAGTTCAAAGCGTGGTACCCCTTATCTCAGAAAGGCTCTCTATATGGCTGCTTCTGTTGGGATTAGCAATCGTGCCAGCGGTTGCATCAATCCTGTTTTAAGAGTTCCTTGTGGCCACTTAATTGATGAGGGTAAACCCAAAAGCTTGCTTTGACAGCTACATCATGTAAACTTTTACGTATTATCTTCAGAATAATGAAGGATAATACTTACTTTATAATTCAATAATATCATTTATAATATAATATGACTATGAAATGGCATATTGAATTATATCAAGATGCTTCTGGTAAAACGTCTGTTTTAAAATTTATTCAGTCCTTACCAAAAAAACATCAATCAAAAGTATATCGTGAAATTGACTTACTTGAATCATTCAGAACTAATCTTAGTTTTCCACATACGTCAAAGCTTGAAGGAGACAAGTATAATAAACTATGGGAATTACAGATTAAATCAGGTTCTGATATTTCAAGAATCTTCTACTTTGCTTATATTAATAATGGTTTTGTTAAAAAATCTAACAAGGCACCTACTCGTGATCTTGATAAAGCGATCTCCAATATGAATGACTATCTCTAAAGGAGTGGAAAATTATGAAATGGAATGATGCAAAACAAGAGTTATTGAAAAATCCAAAACTTGTCGAAGAACTTGAAAAAAATGAATTAGAATACCAGCTGATTTCTAAATTTATTCAAGCTCGATTAGATTTAAAAATGACTCAAAATGATTTGGCCAAATTGACTGGAACTAAGCAATCTAATATTTCAAGATTTGAAAGTGGAAACTATAATCCCTCGTTAGAATTCCTTGAAAAAGTTGCTTCTGCTCTTGGTAAAAAAATTAAAATTGACTTAATTTGAAACTTTGCTAATGCTGAGTTTCTTTTTTTCGTAGAATTATGTCCATATCATGAAAATTGCATCTAACGTCCCCGCAGTTCGCGTTAGCTACTCACTATCAATTCTAACGCAACACTCAATCCATAACATGGGAATGCCACTAACTGATGTGTTGGACGAAGGAAAATCACGGTAGTTATTACTTACTAAAGTTTGATAAATAATACTTCCCAAACTCTACTCCTTGAACAAAGCCGAGTTCATGATATACTGACTCCGCTGAATTACCTATCGTCACAAATAGACGCACAACTGGATACTCTCTATTCAAAATACTTATCCCTTTATTCAACATTATCTTACCTAATCCTTTACCCGAATATGAAGAATCTAATGCAATCGTATGTATTAATGGCCATTCCTCAAACAATGATATAAGACACACTCCAGCTATTTTCCTATCTTTAGCATCATAAATAACCGTTGATGCCTCTAAAAGCAAACTATTCGTATTCACAAAAAAATCATTTACATCATCTAAATAAGCCTCAAAATACTCTGCCTCTGTAGCTTTGTACAATTGATTTTCCTTGTCTACTCCATTACTAAAGCTTGAACATAACAATTCAGCAATATCTTTATTTTGTTGTTTATCTGGACTTTCAAAAATGAATTCCTGGTTATATTCATAGTTCAATTCCTCAGTTGGTCTCATCATCCAACGTCTACTCTTTTCTTTCCAAAATCCCAACATTTCGAAATACTTTCCTTGTTCACTATTTATTTGAAAAGCATTTATATTTTTCTTAGGATCAGACCATTTTATCAATAGTTTCTTTAACGTTTTCAAAACTCTATATAAATCATTATATGGAGGTATTAAAAATAATCGCGCAATTACATTGGGCTCTATCAAGACCCCACCAATTTTTACATCATCTTTAACAATCCAGTAATAACTATTACCAATAGCAAAAGGTGTATCTAAACTGATCGCTAATCTCAAATCCCAATGCTTTATTGCAAATCTATTGCTTTGACCATCTCCATAAATTGACTCAAATATTGAAAACTCATCTTCACTAGCTTTTGTTATGTACACTTCATCATCTAACTGATATTTTTCTCTATCTCTTGACCAATTCTCCATTTGTACAGCATCTCCTTTTTATTCTCTTATCTATATAGTGATTTTCTTTCGTCTAACGTTCATGCAATTCCTTTTGACCCTTAGGCAAAAATGGCGCTGTCCTTGCCTCGCAAGGGCTATGACATCAGAACGATTTCCGGTAAGTGACGTATTATGTGATGTCCAGTTCTTAACTTTGATCATAATTGCAATATTTTCTTTCCGAACTCAATAGTATTCTCAATTATTGATTCTTCATTTTCTCCAATTATCTCAATATAAAGCCCATCTACCACAGTCTCAAATTCGAACTTATAATTCTTTATCTCTTCATATGCTCTATCTAAATCTTCTTTATTATCAAATCTTCCAACCGTTATATGTGGGACAAATGATCCATCTTTAGTCCATGGTGATTGATACTCAGACAAAATGCCATCATGTAATCTATAATGCAGTTTTTTTAAGCGTTCAATTCCCGTTTCAATATTTAGGAACAAATAATATCCATGACTTTCAACAGCTTCAAACTTATTTGCAGTTATTAATAGGCTTTCTTCATTTTCTACTATTTTTTCAATTTCTGTTTTTAGAGTCTCACTGTCTAATGTACTTTTGAATGGGAAAACTAATGTTAAATGTGGTTCAATACATTCATATAAATTGTCGTATTTCTTTCTTATATCTTCAATCAAATTATTGTTGGTGAATCGTGGAAATATATGTACACATCTTGTCAATTCATTCATTTGTTTATACCTTTCTGCTTTTACTAGTATAAAAAGTAACAGATACATTTTGCATTTATAAATAGGTTTTATATTAAATATTATAGCCAATTGAACTGGGGTCGGGTAAGTCAGAGGGATTGCTCCCACCTTTGTATTTGTTAATCTAAAAGTGATCCATTTTCAATAAAATAATCAGTTGAAAAACGTTCCCGCAATTACCGATGTTCATCCTTTTCACCCTTAGAGGAAAAGTGGCATGGAATATGCGCCTACTCTATATGTAATTCGACACTTATTTGTTATCTCCTTCCACACTGCTCATAAAAAAATCCATCTGCATCTTCCGTGACATCAGATGAATTTCGGGTAATTCACGTGTTATCGGAAGTTCTGAACTAGATCATGTTAATTAGCACTCTTCAATAATCTTCATTTTCTCATACATTGATGATATAATGTGCATAAGCATACCATATATAAAGAGGTGATATTATGTTAGTTAAAATAACAGCTATAATTCAAAAAGAAGAAGATTGGTACGTTGCTAAATGTGTTGAAAATAATGTAGCTTCACAGGGGAAAACTATTGAAGATGCCATTTCTAATTTAACTGAAGCTGTCCAACTATATTATGAAGATGATGATGCAATCATTGAAAATCATCAAACACTAATAACTACATTGGAGGTTGCTATCTAATGGGTTCAAAGTATCCAATATTGACTCCTAAAGAAATTATTCGAGCTTTAGAAAAAATCGGATTTCAGAAAGTTTCTCAAAAAGGAAGTCATGCCAAATATAAAAATCAGTCAATCCCTGTTCATGTTGTTATAATTCCAATTCATTCCGAAATTGCTGAAGGCACTTTAAAAAGTATTTTAGAACAAGCAAATATTTCGTTAGAAGATTTTTTAAATCTTTTATAGATTTGTCTCTTTAATTTAAGGAGACATTTTTTTATGTTTTGAATTTCTGATAACGTTCCTGTGATTTCCGACGTTCCTTCCTTTCAACGCCTTAGCGGAAAAAGTGGCGCAGCACTTACCTCGCAAGAACCGTGACATCAGAGTTGTTTAGGTAATAGTCGTGTTATAGGATGAGCTAATTAAAACTTGTAAGTAAATAATTCTTGAGCATTATCGCTGTTTTTAAGATTTTAATTAGGTTGTTCTTAAATTCTTGCTCATTCTCTAATAAAACTCGAGATAATTTAATTGTATAATAGTCATCACTTTCAAAACAAAAGTTAAATCCGATTTTTTCTATTTCACTTTTTATGTACTTGTCTATAACTTCTATTGTTCCTTCGCTATAATCATCACGTATATCAAAATAGAAATCAAGGTAAAAAAATTCATCATCAAACTTTAGATCTGGACTAAAATACTCGTATATACCTATTAAATTATCTTGTTCACATTGAATTCCTATATTAATAAAAGGAAAATAAATTCCTTCAATCCAACCATTACCAGCCGATGTCTTTGCTAATTTTGTGATACTTACATCATTAGTTGTTATACACACATCTGAGCACCATTTATAGATTTTCTCAATCCATCCATCTCTGTCTTCTAAATTTCGATTTCCTGACTTCATAAATCTGTTCCAAGCTTCAAGTTTTTCTGGAATATTTTGAATCTTAAAAAAATCAATTTCTAAATCGGTATCTCTACCAAACTCTCTTATTTCAATTCCTGCTAAATTTGCACTTATCTTCACCTCTTCAGGAGCTTCACTTCCTATTAATATTAGTTTAGGTGAATAGTAATTTATTTCAAATTCTTTTTCCCATTTCGCCTTATCACCATCAGATAAAGTTAAAATTAAAGCTCTATACTCTAGTATTTGGGCTATATCCACTCGCTTAAGTTGTCCTTTTTTTAACTCAACTATTACTGGTCTATTATCAATAGTATCCTTAAATAGCAAATCTATAAATTTTTTCCCTACTCGAATTTGTCTTCCTTTTTCTTTTGAACTTCCCACAATGTTTGAAATTATGTATCTATGACTGACTAGCCATGGTGCAGAATATATTATATCTTCTATTTCTTTTTCTGATAATGTAATCATATTTGAATATTCCTTTCTGATTTAGCTTTTCCTATAACGTTCCCGCACTTACCGAATTTCCTCTTTTTGACCCTTAGAGCAAAATTGGCGTAAAATATGCTTTCTTTATAATTATGTAGTTCAACATTTATTTGTTATCTCCTTCCAAAGCTAAATACAAAAATATCCTCTGCATATTTTATGATAACAGAGGAATTTAGGTAAGTGAAGTGTTATGGGATGGAGCGTTAAAATATGTCTTTGTGAACGCTTTCTCCATATTTATTTTTTCTTTTTTCAGCTTCTTTATAACTTTCTTCATCTGCTCTTAACGAGACAACAATGATGTTCATGATTTCTTTTTTGCGCACTCTTGTATAGACTACTCTTATTCCAATCCCTCTATACTTTATTTTGAAAAATCCTGTTAACTCAGTTCCATTTTAATTACCTAACGGCTTCCCATAACCACCTTCATTTGTGGCAACGGATTCTGACTTACTTTTTTTATTCCTGCTAAAACTTGCTTTACTACGCTATTATCCAATTTCTTCAAATCTTTTATCGCTTCTTCACAAAATTTGACTTCCCACATTATTCAATATCCACACTTTCTGCAAGCTCTTCTATTTCAGAATCCGAAATTCCTAACTCTTCCATAACAGTTTCCATAGAAGTGTACTGCTCTGTGTTATTCGTGCTTAGTTGTTTAGTTGCTAACAACAGTAATTCTAGCTCTTCACGGGTTTCCATCAAATTATTATATTCTTCAACTGACAAAATAACTGCTTGTGGTCTATTATTTTTAACAACAATGTACTGATCTTTATTTTTTTCAACATCTTGAATGACTTTTGAAGCCTTTCCTCGGCCTAAGTCAGATACTGATATTATATGATCCAATGCGCTTCTCAAATCTAGATTTTTTGCAATCATAATATTCACCTCTCTTAATTAAATCATATCATATTTGCATGTAATTTATGTGTTTTAAGTGGAAAATACTATGCCAATTCGCTCTTTTCCATAACGTTCTCGTGATTTCCGAAGTCACCGTTCTCACTGTGCGCTTGGCGACATTCTTGCCCTAAAAAAATAAGTCTCTTTTGCAAGAATGATGACAAGCGCACAGTGAGAATTGGCGCAATCGTTGCTTCACTTTGCAACGATTGTGACGATAAGTGATTTAGGAAACAGTCGTATTATGCGATGACTTTGAGCAAGTGCCATTACCTATTCATATCTGCTTATTACTTTAGCAATAAAATTTCTAGTATCCTCTTTATATTCAAAATCATCACCATTATTCCAATCAGATGATTTCTTTATTACCTCTGCATACTCATCATAAATTGAACTTACATATGATGCCGAATCTAATTTAGAATTAACCGAGCCAGTTTCAATACTATAAATTAATCTACATACACTAAGAACGCCATATACTAGATATTCATTTGTCCAGTTGTAATCAGTATTCTTGATTTTCGGTAACCATTCCATCATCAATAATTTCATTGAAGTTTCTTGTATTGTATTAGGCGAAATCTCGTTGAAAGACACTTTAAAATCAGACTCGTAAATAGCTACTCCATAATTCTTTAAATTATACTGCTCGAATATCCATTCTAAACCGTATGCTTCATATCTTAAAAGCATATTATTATAATACAAACGAGGTTTTACTGGAGGATTCTCATCAAGAACTTCACTCCTTAACACATATGAACCTTCCAACTTCTTGCCCCAATAACCATGCTTACTTACTAACTTGCTGTGAATTTCTTTTAAAGTCTCTATCTCAATTTCATCAAGCTCATCACATAGTAATACTAAGTAATCTATATCACTCGATTTCACTCTAAAATTTCCCGTTGCTATTGAACCGTGAATATAGATTGCAGAAATCTTAGATCTAAATTTCTCTATTAATTCCATTTGTAATTCGTTCAATATAGTTTTAACACTTAAAGGAACATTCAATTTATTTAGATTATTACTCATATAATGCTCACTTTCTTTTTGCTCAAAGTTTTCGCACTTACCGAAGTCGTTTCTTTTGACCCTTAGGGCAAAAGTGGCGCTGTCTTTACCTCGCAAGGGCTGTGTCATTAGAACGATTTCGGGTAAGTGACGTGTTATGTGATGAACGGTTAAAATATTTTTAATTTACCTAAGTCAATTTTGACGCCTAATTTCATTAATATATCTAGTCCAATTATACCATCCATCTCAATGCCATAATCCATTGCTCTTACTTCAACTTGAAAATCATTCACCTTCATTCCATCTATTTCGATTTCCTCAATTATCTTTATAAAAACAAACTCACTTCCCCCAACACCTCTTATAACTTCTAGTGGGTCACTCGGTTCTTGTCTAATTCCTATTTCTTCTAATATCTCCGTTTTAAATATCGTTCCAGCTGAACCTGTATCAACTAATATGTTTGTCATTTTAAGATGTTTTCCATCATTTTTTACCATTATATCTCAAAAAAGAAGGCCCTTTTCGACTCTTAGTTCAATCATCTACTTCTGACCCCCATCCAAATTTTCTCTTTAATTTGTAAATTCTCATTTTGAGTATGGCACACATATAATTCTTTCTCAGGAAATTGCTTGTGTATCAACACATACTCTTTTGTTGCTTGTTCGCTAGTCTCATAATAGTTCAGTACCGATATTTTATTTAAAAATCTTTCTCCATCTTTTGATTCAGCTTCTATTGCTTCTATCAAAACCCATGTGTTTGGATATTTTTCTCGTACATTTTCCCATTTCATATCTTTTACCTCTCTTTTTAATATTATCTCATATGCTTTATTTTTAGACAATGCATGTGGCACAATATTATTTTAACCGTTGTCGGGTAAGTCAGAGGGATTGCTCCCTCTTCCTCCCCTAAGAATCGTACTTAACACTTTCGCATCATACGGCTCAAGCCATTTGTGACAGATCTAACTACAAGGTCTGTAAGCTACTCGTTTAGCGTAATAATCACTATATTTGACCCAGTATGGATTTGCTGACATTTTGATGAGCACATGCCGTTTTATCCGCATGGAACTTGCTAAATATATTTTTATATTTCCACTTTTAAATATCCAATCTCTTGAACCGATTCTTTCAAAATATCTTGCTTTTATCCATCCGTTGGATTTATTACTATGTCGGCGTCTTGCCCACTTCCATATTTGATAAAAGATGTAGCTGTCTAACTTTTGAAATGTTTCTTTTGAGCATACCTTATTGTGATAGTTACACCATCCTCTTATTACTGGATTTAAGCGTTCTATCAACACGCCTTCTGCCATTCCCATGCTTGTTTTAACGATTTCATGAACCTTGATTTTAAGCCTTTTAACGCTCTCTTTCGAAGGTTTTATGATCAGTTTTTCTTGATATTTTCTAAAGTGCCATCCTAAAAAATTGAATCCTTGGTCAATATTTGTGATCACGGTTTTCTCTTGTGACAGTTCAAGACCTCGCGCATTGAGAAATGCTGTTATAATTATCTTGACTTCCTCTAGTACTTGTCTATTATTTGCTGTAATAACAAAGTCATCTGCGTAAATAGTAATGTTCAGCGTGGCGTGCCTGCCTCACTCTGATATAGGCGTTTGTTGTAAACGTAACCACTTTTCAAGAATTGCTTAAGTGTTCGTTTATGCATAGGAATATTATTCAAAAGCCATTCATGGTTGATATTATCAAAACAGCCTCTTATAAACCCATTTTGCTGAGTCCTTTCGGCCTAGACATTTAAATAAATGTTCACATGCATCTTGGGTACTCCTATACTTTCTAAAACCAAAGCTGTTCTTGTCAAGCACAACCTCTGCTACTGGATCTAGACAAAGCATATGCAGTGGTTGAAGTGCTTGCATTGCTCTATCATACATCGTTGGTATTCCAAGCGGACGATCTTTGCCGTTTTTCTTGATATAGGTCCGCTTTAGTGACTTTGAGTGATACGATTGTTTTCCAAGCCTTATTACTGCTTTGTAGCGTGAGCAGGATGTTGACCAAATTTCGCCATCTACACCTGCTGTTTTTCTCCCTTTATTGCTGATTACCCTCTTTACAGCGAGTAATCTTCCGTAGTATGATTTACTTAATAAGTACTGAAGTTTACTCACTTTATCTTCGATCAGGGACCAGTTGACCGTATCCCATTTGAAGGCGCAGTTTGCTGACGCCTGCTTTTTTGTGCTCGTTGGCTCTCCAGCTTTCATAAATTTTCCTTCCATTCACGCTTCAAATGGCTCTCTAGAAGTCTGCATGCTTTCGCATTAGAGCAAATTTTGAACTCCTATTCAGTACATTACATAAAGGCTTTCGCTTTCTCTAGTCTCCTATAACCGCTTACTTTGTATTTCTCTTGCGAGAAACCTACCTCGTGAGAGGAGTAAACGGTCTTACCTAGTTCTACACCACAACCAATTCATGCTACCTTAGATTCCACCTTTACTCCGGAGCTCTTGTCCATTTGATGTACAATACGAAAAGTTATATATCCTCACTCACACCTTTTGGTTACAGGGTTTCAGCCTTATTTCCCTATTCACGTTTAACGAAGCTTACAGTGGTTCATTTAGTTTAATCATAGTAACACATTTACCCTAGCAATCCATCCATTTTAGGCTAACAGATTTCTCACATTGTCATCATGGCTCAATACCAAGCTGTTGCCAGCAATGCATCCGTGAATAGGGTTACTCCAAATGGAGAGAGTAGTCCAAAAGTCAAGCGACTTAGACAGCCCGTAATGTAGCTCGATGCTTTTATTTCAAGCGCTGGTCGCACTTTCCTATAACGTTCCCGCACTTCCCGAATTTCCTCTTTTTGACCCTTAGGGGAAAAGTGGCGTGGAATATGCGTCTACTAATATATGTAATTCGACACTTGTTTGTTATCTCCTTCCGTGCTGCTCATAAAAAAAATCCATCTGCATCTTCCGTGACATCAGATGAATTTCGAGTAATTGGCGTGTTATAAGATGGTTCGTTTATTTATTGTCCATTATTGAGACACTCTATCTTTCTTTTCAATCTTCATTTCTAAACCTAGAGCGTCTAAAATCCTTATAAAATTAGAAAGTTTCGGAATATGCTTTTCTCTCTCAAATCTTGATATTTCTTGCTGAGAAATACCTACTTTATCAGCTAAATTCTTTTGAGTCATTCCGATCTGCTTTCTTGTATCTACAACTTGTCGAATTAATTCATATTCTTTTTCTATTTCCAAATATGTTTCATTAAATTCATTATCTTTTCTCAATTCATTCACTGTACTTTTTACATCAAGTTTCTTGAATGGCATTTTTGTACCTCCTATTCAATTTCTTTCATTCTATTTCTAGCTTTTTCTAATTCAAACTTTTCAGCTTTACCTTCTTGTTTTTTACAAACATGTAAAAAATATATATTGCTATCATCCACTAATACATAAAAAATGCAATTATGTCTTGGATACTTTATCTCCCATAATTTTCTTTCCAATTGTCTTGTGTTAAGATTTTCTAAAAAAGAGAGACCTTCTGCTTCTAATGATTCTATTATGAAATATCCTTCAACACTTTCTCTCTTTGGTAGGTTATCTAAATATTCTCTTATTAAGTCTTTTCCACCATTTGTATAGTATGTATGTACATTCATAGTATCTGCCTTTTATTTTTCTTATATATATTATACAACATATTTGATGTTTTTTAAATAGTAATGCTCAATATCGAACTTTCTTATAACGTCCCGGGGATTCTCAAAATCACTCACTTTTAACGCCATAGCGTAAAAAGTGGCGCTGTCCTTGCTCCGCAAGATCTGTGACATCAGAGTGATTTAAGTAACCGGCGTGTTCGTATAATTGAAACACACCAGTTTGATCGTGGTATGTTTTTTTTAGGTATATATATCCTATCAAACTAGGCATAGAACGTTCGGCGTGTAGAGCCTTGAGCTTGCCACATAAACTGTTCATGCTAACATCTTGTATGTATATCTCGATTAAGCTGGTTGGGCCTTAAGCCCGCATCACCGCACGAACCTGAGAATCATCTTTTTGTTAGACCTAGTACTTTAAGGAAGTTATATGAATCCCATTATTTCTATTGATGTCTCAAAGTCTAAGAGTGTTGCTGCTATTTTCACAGATCGCCATGAACACTACCGAAAACCATTTGTTTTAAAGCATCAACTTAGCCATTTTGAAAAACTTCATTCTCAGTTACTCGATTTTGAGGCCAAATTTGGCACAAAACCTAAAGTAGTTATGGAGGCTACAGGCATTTACTCTAAACCTATCTCTTCTTTTTTCTTTGCTCTTGGTTATGAAGTCTTTGTTCTTAATCCGCTTACGACTAGTCAGATTAAGTCTAAAACGCTTCGGAAAATCAAGACTGATCCAATTGACACTATGAGAATTGCTATTGCCTTTTACAACCAAAAGCCTAACCCCTATATGCCTGCTGATGAGTTATATGAGAAACTTAGATTTCTAGCAAGACAGTACGATGGGCTCAACACTTCTTATCAAGAGCTCCTTACTAGAATGCATACTGTCGTTGATCTCATCTACCCTGAGTTTAAAAAGATGTTTTACACCATTAGATGCAAAGCCGCTCTTGGTTTTCTTAAAGCTTTTCCTACTCCTGTGAAAGTCTTAGATACATCTTATGATGAACTCATAGCTTCATTTCATTCGCCTAAGAAAAATAAAGAGTGACATTTAACTAAAGCCCATTTGATCAAGGAAGTTGTCAGAGAAAGTTTGCAAGTACAAGAGGCACAGCAACCCGTTCTAACTTACTATGTGGATTTGATCCTACATATGCAAGAGACTTTGGGTGACATTCGTACTCAGATGTATGACCTTGCAAGCCTTTCTCCTCAATATGAATTTCTTCGCTCTGTTCCTGGAATAGGAGAAGTGACAGCTTCTGTTTTTCAATCTGGCAAATTTATTTCTAACAATAATAAAATTTCTAAACGGGGTTCTCCTTACCTTAGAAAAGCTTTATATCAAGCTGCACGTGCCGGCATTAGCAAGCGATCAAATGGATACGCTAATAAGGAACTAAGAAAATTTTATGATAGACTTATCTTGGCTGGTAAAACACCTAAAGTCGCCATGACTGCTACTTCCGCTAAGTTACTTAGAATGATTTTTGGAATTATGAAAACTAAGACATCATTCAAGTTTTAACAATTCAATTTTACCATTTTCGACTTGTTTTTAGCAGGTCTATTAAGCATGCTTTCAATTATTCATTCTACTTATTTCTTATTGAATACTTGACAAGAATTAGCTGGTTTAGCAGATCGTTCAAAACGTTTATACGCTTTGAATAAGTTTCAATAACTTTTTATTGATAAAAATCTTCTCTTTTCCTCTTTGCTCAACTGATAGTATGCCTATGTTTACCAATTCATTTAAATAATTAGATGCTGTTTTTCTTGTAACGCCTAATTCAGATTCTATACTTCCAATCCTTGTATAAAATTCTGTGAAGATTATATTTACCAATTCTTTTGAATATATTTTAGGCTTAACATTTTTGATATGATCTCCAGTTTCGTCAACAAGCATATTTATCTGCTTTAATAATTCTAATGAGCTTTCAGATGTTTCTTGAATACCTCTCATCACATACAATATCCAGTTTTCCCAACTCCCATTTTGGTGAATATCATTCAATAATTTATAGTATTCATTTTTTGTTGCCAAAATATACTTACTTAAGTAAAGAATTGGAGAATCTAATAAGCCTTTCATAACAAGATATAATTCATTTATGATTCTTCCTGTCCGACCGTTTCCATCATAAAATGGGTGAATACTCTCAAACTGATAATGAATGCTCGCCATTTTAATTAAGGGATCAACCTCATCATCTTCATTAATGTATTGCTCTAAGTTCCATAATAATTCTCGAATTTCAGCTTCTGAAGATGGTGGCGTATATATGACTTCACCGGTTCTATCATTTACCAATTTTGTTCCTGATTGTTTTCTAATACCAGCATTATTCTTTTCAATGATTCCCTGAATATCAACGATCATATTTGTTGTCAATATTTCATTTTCTTTTATTAACTCAATCCCTTTCCATAATGCTTCTTTATAATTTAAGACCTCTTTAGCAGGTCCAATTAAATGCTCTTTTTTTATCATTGCTGTGAATAGTTCGTCATGTGTTGTCACAATATTTTCTATTTCTGAACTTTCTTTCGATTCATTTAAAGTTATTGCATTTATCAATATGTTTTTATTAGGTACAATCTCAGAGTATCCTTTCAATTCAGCTATTCTTCGATTTGCTTTTGATACTTCTCTCATAATTTTTTTCGTTTCAATATCAATAATTTTTCCTTGATGCTGAGGTGGTAATTTTTCTAATGTATTGGTCATTCTAAACTCCATTCTACTCATGGGTAATTTTCATTCTTTTTTACTTATATATTAAATATATGGGTAATCATTACCTATGTCAATGATATATGAGTATTTTTACTACCCATGTTTTGAATGTCTGTTAACGTCCCCGCAATTACCGATGTTCATCCTTTTCACCCTTAGGGGAAAAGTGGCGCTGACCTTGCCACGCAAGGGCTATGACATCGGAGTGATTTAGGTAACCGACGTGTTATCGGTAGTTCATTTTATTCATGTACCAACTTACGTTTTGCTTGTTCTATTGCTTGGTACAATTTCTTTTCAAATACTTCTTTTGGTGGTATTTGAGTTAAATATTGTGCAACATGAATTCCACTTTGGTCAAGTTCTAATAATTCTACAGTTTCATTAGCTTTTTCCGCACATAATATAATACCGATTGGCGACTCCTTACCTTCGTTTTTCTCATATTTATCAAGCCATCTTAAATACAATCCCACTTGTCCTTTATGCTCTGGTTTAAATTCTCCAAGTTTAAGTTCAATAAGTACTAATCGTCTCAATTTTCGGTGATAAAATAGAAGATCAATATAATAATCTCTATTCCCAACCGTTATTCTTACTTGTCTTCCAACAAATGTGAAATCTCTTCCAAATTCTAAAATAAATTTCTCTAGTTCAACTAAAATAGCACTCTCTAAATCTTTTTCACTATAAGTATCTTGAAGCTCTGAAAAATCTAAAACATAAGGATCACGTAGGAACAAATCAATACTCATTTTATTTTTCTCATCAAGTAACTTTAGGTCATTTTCAATAGTTTTTTCTGGTCTTTTTGATAACTGTGTTCGTTCATAAAGCATTGAATCAATTCTTTCTTTTAAAGCCCTTACACTCCATCTTTCATTTATCCAATTGATAGATAGAATCTCATTTTAAGTTCATCATCAATTTTTATAATCTCTACGATATGTGACCAACTCAATTGTCCAGACAGTGTCTGGACAATTGAAATATCCCTAAATTTATCGTAAAATTTTATCATATTAAATAGATTACTTCGGCTGTAACCCCTTCCATATTCTTCTGTAAGTTTTTTACTCAAGCTTGTAATGACTTCTTTTCCATAACTAGATTCATTCTCTTCCAATATTTCACGTCGTATGTGACAACCAATATTCCAGTAAAGTAAAACCATCTTTGAATTTAAACTCACCTGAGCTTTGTATTTCGTGTCTATTATTAAATTTGATATTTCAATATATATTGTTAAATGCAGTTTCTTGTAATTTTAATTTTTTCATTTGTAAGTCTCCGATACATTTATTTATATATATTCTATCACATTTTAAGAACATTCGTTCCGTAAAATGAATTACTGATAACGTTCCCGCAATTACCGATGTTCATCCTTTTCACCCTTAGGGCAGAAGTGGCAAAGTCCATGCCTCGCAAGGGATGTGACATCAGAGTGATTTAGGTAACTGACGTGTTAAACGAGCGTTCCATAATCTTTTCTCTAAAACAATTATACGCATCTTCTGTCCATTCGTGATAACATGCCAATTCGCCTTTTTGTTTATGTAACGTTTCTAAATAATAAAAAATTGCCTCATCTATTGAATTATCTAATTTTTCTTTCATTTTCAATATTAGATCTATATATTCTTTTTCTTTCCAACTTAACTTATCTGATAAAAATAAAATCTTATCTATAATACTCGGATTCATTTTTAAGGTTGTATGACATTCAACTGCATTCAAAATATCAGTATCCTCAATTTTAAAAACTTGGGTTGCTATGATTCTTGATGCAAATTGATGTAAGATACCTAAGTAATTTAATTCATTTTGGGATACTATTTTTCCATTGTCAGTACAAAACATAACAATATCACTTCTTTTTACCACTCTGCCTAAATCATGAAGTAATGCTGCTATAATACATTTCTCACGAATTTCATCTTCCAAATTTTTCATCATACTTATTTGATATATAACATCAAGTGTATGTTCATAGACTGACTTCATATTAAAATTTTCATAATATGATTCAATATTTTCCATAAGATTATTATTTTCAAATTTAAAATCTGTATACATTTTAATTACTCCATTTTAATTTTTTGTGGAATGTCGGTTAACGTTCCCGCAATTTCCGAAGTCACCGTTCTCGCTGGGCGCTTGGCGACATTCTTGCCCTAAAAACAAGTCTCTTTTGCAAGAATGATGACAAGCGCACAGTGAGAATTGGCACAATCGTTGCTTCACTTTGCAACGATTGTGACGATAGGTGATTTAGGAAATAGTCGTGTTAAGCGATGCATTTTTCGTTTGAAACTAACTTTTATGTTTTTTTCTTTTTATGTACTCTTTATTAAAAGAAAAACCCTTGCAGGTTAATTACTTATTATCTCTTCTAATTTCATGCTTACTTCTGACACCTTTAATTGCGATAATACACCATATTTTTTACAATAATATTCTTTGATATTGTATATATCTTATCCGGTCTTATGCATGAAATTTTTGGAAGGTATCCTTCAAGCATATCTTCATCATCAAATGCTATTTCAAAATCAGTTCCTCTTATATTTGATGTAATTGCAGATACAATAAGATCTTCAGTTCGACTACTATAAATATCATTAGATAAAACTAAAACTAGCCTTCTTTTAGTTGCTGTCAAATCTGAAAATGGAATTGGTACTAATAGTATATCTCCTTGCTTATACATTATTCCACACCTCATCGTCTATTTGATTTTCCCAAAATGACATGCTTGACTGGCTTGCATCCTGTAAATCTTGATAATTCTCTTTCAATTTTTTAGATTTTATATATTCAATATAATCAAGAACTTCGGGTAGCTCTTTCTCTGATAATTCATCTATCAGCTTATGGATATAATCTTTGGCCGTATTCATTCCGTTCACCTCTTTCTATTAAATATTATACTATATTTTGAACTCATTGTCTTATCCAAAACCCGTTGAAAAATGTTTCGCGCTAACGTTTCGGGTATTCTCGATGTGCCTTGGTCTCTGCGTTCGCTTGGCGACGTTCTTGCCTCAGGTTCGCACGAACTATGCCAATAGAGGCATTTCGAGAATCCTCTGTTAGGCGATGTGCTTTCCCTTTTACACTGTTTGGAAAATACACGCCCAGACTCATAATTTCTGATCTAAGAAAGCATTAAATCCAATCTATAACAAATCTATGTATCTATCAAAATCCTAATTTCACTTACCCATAAAAGCATGCACTGAACACCTACTACCAAATGTGTCTCAGCTTCCGACTTATATGAAACCACTAAATCAACATTACTGAGAATAGTCATGCATAATTGGCTTTCTTAGCACTTTCAATTCATAACAGGGTCATATCAATTTTATATCATATCCAACAAAATAACCACTAAGACTTGATTCATGCTTGCATCTAGATAACGTCACATATGTTGAACCAAGCCAACTTTTCGATGGTGTCTTTACTCAAGATTTATTTCGATAGCGTAAACAAAAACTCCGCATTTCACGCTAACGTTCCCGTGAATTCCAGCGTTCCTTCCTTTTAACGTTTTAACGGAAAAAGTGGTGCAAGGCTTGTGTGACATCGGAAGGAATGTAGGAAATCAACGTGTTATAGGATGAATTTTAGCATTCCTTTTTATTTATTGTATATTTCCACTTGATTTCGGGTATATACTTAGTATATACTTTTTCTATAATTAACTTCGAAAGGAGACTCTTTATGCTTGCTAAAGTTCAAAAATGGGGTAATAGCCAAGGTATAAGAATTCCAAAATCAATTCTAGAAAATGCAAATATATCATCTAACGAAGATTTAGACATTAAAGTTGTCGATGGATGCATTATCCTCGAACCTATTCACAGGCATCAAACACTCAAAGAACGACTTAAAGATTATGACGGCAATTACCAATGCTCTGAGTGGGATACTGGAAATTCAATTGGTAGAGAGATACTATAATGTCTTATATACCTAATCAAGGTGATATTGTCTATTTAGATTTCGATCCACAAGCTGGACATGAGCAAAAAGGTAGACGACCAGCTCTTGTTGTAAGCAATCTAACGTATAACAGATTAACAAAAATGGCTTTGGTCTGTCCAATAACAAATACTAATAGAAATTTTCCTCTCCATGTTCCGCTAGATTCCAAAACTTCAACTTCTGGTTTTATAATGTGTGAACAAGTCAAAGCTCTTGATATTAATTTTCGTGATGCCACTTTTCACGAACAATTGCCTTCTAGTTTAATGCGTGAAGTTTTCGATATTATTTATGGTATTGTAGAAATCGAGTAATTATCGGTTTCTTTTTTTATATAAATCTTTTGCTAAAATTTTTCCTATAACGTTCCCGCTATTTCCGAAGTCACTCCTTTTGTCCGTTAGGACAAAAGTGGTGCAAAACTTGCTACGCAAGGATTGTACCATCAAAGTGATTTAGGTAATAGTCGTGTTATCTACTGTTTTTGTTTATTCCCTACTTGATTCAATTTCCTCTTTTTCTTTTAAAATTTCTTCCTTGAATTCCGCTTCACTTGGTATATATAGCATATATTTTGATGCAAAAATCTTTTTATTATCTTCTGGCAGAGTATATCTTACTACTGTATCAGATTTGTCCGCACATAATACTATTCCAATTGGCAGATTGTCACCTTCATTCATGAGTTCTCTAGTGTAGTAATTTACATACATCTGCATTTGACCGATGTCTTGATGCTTTAATTCACCAATTTTTAAATCAATTAAAACAAAGCATTTCAAAATATAATTGTAGAATACTAAATCAATAAAAAAGTTCTCCCCATCAATATAAAATCGTTTTTGTCTTCCGACAAATGAAAAGCCTCGACCTAGTTCCAATAAAAATTCTTGAAGGTGACTTAACAACTTTTCTTCCAAATCTGATTCATATAACTTTTCATATTTATCTATCCCTAAAAATTCCAATACATAAGGGTCTTTTATAATTTCATTTGGTGTCACTTCATTACTTTCAGCTGAAGCTTCTTTTTTTACTGATTTTTTATCTCTACTTGATAATAATCGTTCAAAATAAAAGCTGTTTATCTGTCTTGATAATTCCCTCACACTCCAATTTCCATTTTTACATTCTTCAATATAAAAGTTAATTGCATCACTATTTTCAAGTTTGAGTAATAGTCTATAATGAGACCAACTTAAATCGTGACACAGTGTGTCACGATTTCCAAATGACAAGTAAAACTTTCTCATTCTACTCAGATTAGTCTCGTCAAAACCTTTTCCATATTCTACAGTTAATTTTTTTGATAATTCACCTAGCAAATTGGAGCCATATGTAGCATTTTCATTTCCATTTTGTTCGTCTACAATTCTCTTCCCAATATTCCAATATGCCTCAACCATAGCAAAATTAACGGCTTTTATTGCTTACGAGATTTTTCCAATATAATTTTAATATCTTCATAAAATTTATCATTTATAATTTCATTCATTTTGTATACTCCCTTAATTCGATAATCTTATGTGTAATATTATATCAATTATTGTGCGAAAAATCTTGCTGATACAAAAATGGCAGTTAACGTTCCTGCAGTTACCGAAGTCACCGTTCTCGCTGGGCGCTTGGCGACATTCTTGCCCTAAAAATAAGTCTCTTTTGCAAGAATGATGACAAGCTCACAGTGAGAATTGGCGCAATCGTTGCTTCACTTTGCAACGATTGTGACGATAGGTGATTTAGGAAATAGTCGTGTTAGACGAAGGAACAATCTCTAAGAACTTCACAGATAATTATTTGTGATTTCTTCCATTAACAAATCTTTTGACTCTTCATCTATTGAAAACATTGTACTTCTAAAACTGAAGCCTTTTTTAGCAACTAATTTCATCGTTGCTGCATCTAAAGGTTTTTTTAGAATTTCAAAATTTTCAAGCTGCATGTAATACTCATCATCGGGAACTCCATCCCACTCCTTCTTTTTCAGTCTTCCATCAGCAAATCCATATGCAATAATGCCAGTACCTGTTTTATACAAAAAGACCAAATCATCCTTTTGAAGCTTTTCAATTTTTTCTTTCCATCCAGTGCAATATGCAGATGCCTTTTTTTCAGAAATCATCTCGTCATGCGACTTTTGAGTGTTGGAGTAATTTGTATTTAATACATAGTAGTTACTTTCATATTCCAACTGATTCTCTATTGGTGAATACATATTAAATTCAATATAGTAATCGTTTTCAATTCTGAAAATCCAATAGATTATTCCATCTATTTGTAATCCGTTTTTCTTCCAATAAATTATTGATTCTATTGTTTTCTGATCTAGTCCATTAGTTACAACTAAAAAGTGTTGCTTACTATTAAAGATATTGGTTGGCAACACATTGTCTCTTTTGAAATATCTTTTATGTTCTTCTTGCAAATCTCTATTTTTATTTTTTTTACTATATAAAGCTTGTAAATCATCATAATTGCTATTGCCGTATAATTGTCCATACCTTAAAACTTGAAGTAAATTTTCTGATTTGGATTGCCAAGCTTTTAGCTCAAATATGTAAAGCTCACCATTTGAGTCTAGAGCTAATATATCTGGTTCTTCTTGCAAAGGTCTTTCAGTAAATATTGTCATTAGGTCATTTGTTGAAATTAAATCAGATATGTGTTTTGAAATTAGGTTTTCTAAGTCCTTTTCGCTCCATCCAGCATCTTTTAACGTTACTCTATCTACTTTCTTATAATCTCCCTTTTTACGGTTACTTAGTTTATATAACATTCTCTCTCCTCTTTGATGTTTATATTGATTGTTCTTTTGTCTAACGTTCCCGCAATTACCGATGTCGTTCCTTTTGACCCTTAGGGTAAAAGTGGCGCTGGCCTTGCCTCGCAAGGGCTGTGTCATCAGAACGATTTCCGATAAGTGACGTGTTATCTGATGTTCTAATCACTCACTCTTTAAGTTTTCAAGACCCTCTTTTATCACTATCAACATTAATAAACTTTATAATATTTACTTTATTGTACTGATTATAATTTTAATGTGTTAGTTCCCATAATCAATATGAAAATGTCAACTAACTTCCAAATTGATAATAGTCCAATCATAAGATTTATATTCTAGTGTTATTCCTAATAAAAATGTCTGATTGGTTTCATAACTTCGTATATGATATTGAATCCACATAGTTCCATCATCCATATTTAATGAATATCCATTTAATACAATATCATCAATTGCTCGTTGATATCCAACTATAGGTATTTCAAAATCATTATTGTTATTCAAAATTTTTTCATCCTCAATATAATAATCTTCACTAAGAAATGATTCCATTTTTTCAATATTCATATTTTGATATGCATTAATGAACATATCTGAGATTTGTATTGCAGATAAAAATTTTTCTTTTTCTTCTACTTTTTTATCAGTTATATCTGTTTCCGTCTCTTTTTCAATATTACTTTGACTACAGCTACAACATAAAAGCACCATCGTTAATATTAAAAGTATTTTTTTCACAATCACTCCTTCAAAAGTAGTTTTATTTGTAATTGTCAAATTTCTGATTTCTATATAAACTAATATACACTTTAAAAAATCACCTTAGTTGATATGGTATTCCTTCTCAAGTATTTCCGTTACTTGCTTTCACCAATTTGTTCATAATTATTGATTTAATTGAGTTGAAATTATTTTCATAGATTAGAAGTCGGGTAAGTCAGAGGGATTGCTCCCTCTTCCTCCGGGTAGAAAGGCTACGCAATTCATAGCCCAGACCCCCACAGAACCAGGCGTGCGGATTTCCCGCACCTAGCTCTTCAAAATATGACCTTGCTTCACAGCATCGCGTAAGTTTGCATATCCCTGTATGATATCTTAACTTTTGGTTGCAATAGCGGGAACGTTTCGTGAATTTTTTCAAATAATTTCCACGTTATCTTGCCTTTCCAACTACGGGTACTTAGCATTTTTCTCCAGTAAATTTTGACCTTGTCATACACTTTTCTTAACCCTTGATAATTACCGCCCATTCCATAATAATTGTAGTGTCCTCGCAAAATTTGGTTTATTATTATCATCTGGTCTTTTATGCTCCAATGACGTATTGCTTTTATTTTATCACATACTTTTTTGATGATTCTACTTAACCTTGTTTTCTCTGTTTTACGACCCACCATAAAATTTCCTTTCTGGTTTCTCGTACAGAAATGTGTGAACCCTAAAAAATATACAGTTTGTAACTTTTCCTTCCATCGCTTTGACTGCTTGGTAGCAAATCGCCCGAATTCAACCATTCTCGTTTTACTAGGTTCTAGTGTAAGCGAAAATTTAGCTAACCGGATTTCAAGTGATTTTTGGAATTGCAGTGCATCTTCTCGGTATTGAAAGCATATTATGAAATCGTCTATATACCGTATCAAATAACTTTCGCCTTTGAGTTTGGGTTTTACAATCTTTTCAAACCATAGGTCTAATGCATAATGAAGATAAAGATTACTAAGCAAAACACTTATGGAACCACCCTGTGGAACCCCTGTTTCGCTTTCTGTAAAGTTATCATCTTCCATGACTCCAGCTTTCAACCATCTTTGTACTAAACTTATGATTCTTTTGTCCCCGACTCGATGTTGCAAAAATTGGAGTAACCATCCATGGTCTAAACTCCCAAAGAAATTCTTGAGGTCTGCTTCAAACACCCAACTGACTTTCTTGCCAGAAACCACCTCGTTAAACGTTGCAAGTGCATTATGTGCACTCCTATTTGGCCTTCCCCCGAAAGAGCAGTTTAAGAAATCTTCCTCATAGATTGCATTAAGAACTTGTGCTGTTACTCTTTGTAAGGCTCTGTCAGCTACTGCTGGCACTCCTATAGGACGTTTTTCTTGCTTACCTGGTTTTGGAATCCATACACGTCTCACTGCAGGTGCTTTATAGCTTTTCTTGTGAATTGATTCGATCATTTCCGATGACCAACCCTCAAAAGTTCTCTTTGCAGTTATCAAATCAACGCCATCTATGCCTTTGCCTGTTTTATTCGGCATATGGTTTAAACTTTCCCATATATTTTCTTTAGTAATATGATGTGCAATTGATGTGAAAACTAATTTTCGCTCTTGTCGAGCTTTTGCTGCTATTTCTTCCAGTTTTGTTTGCATAACTGAGTTTCTCCTCACTTTGAATTAAGGCTCGTATCCTTCCATTGTATGAAGCTTATGTTGCCCTGAAAGAATTCATATTCTGCTGACCGCTTCCCCACGTAATAGGCCTTCCCTATCTCAAAGTACTATCAGTCAGTAAGACTTCCGTGTCGTCATCAAATCCTTCTTACTTTGCATCAGCTTGTTAGATTTTATCCGCATCCATGCAGAAACGACACGGATCTCCCGTGTTCCGACGAAATCCATTGAATGCATGCTGTAGGTACGAATCCCGGGGGCATTTTGGCACCTCGCGCTTTCGGTGTCCTCATTATTGCCTTCCCCTTAGGGGAAAAAAAGTCGGCTACCCCACAACACGTTCTATTTCGGGACTAATTATCCTATTCACTTTATTCCGGCCTACATTCTTCCTGTCTACGCTTCGCAGTGCATGTTACCATACACCACGCAAGACTCGGTACACAGCTGTTCGCTAAACTTTGCTGTGGTGACTATCTCAAGTCACTTGTACTTCGCCAGCTTTTCACGGCGCAATCCCCTAAGAACCGTACTTGACACTTTCACGTCATACGGCTCAAGCCATTTGTGACAGATCTATCTACAAGGTCTGCAAGCTACTCGTTTAGCGTAATAATCACTATATTTGTCCCAGTACGGATTTGCTGACATTTTGATGAGCACATGCCGTTTTATCCGCATAGAACTTGCTAAATATATTTTTATATTTCCACTTTTAAATATCCAATCTCTTGAACCAATTCTTTCAAAATATCTTGCTTTTATCCATCCGTTGGATTTATTGCTATGTCGGCGTTTTGCCCATCTCCATATTTGATAAAAGATGTATCTGTCCACTTTTTGAAATGTTTCTTTTGAGCATACCTTATTGTGATAGTTACACCATCCTCTTATTACTGGATTTAAGCGTTCTATCAACACGCCTTCTGCCATTCCCATGCTTGTTTTGACGATTTCATGAATCTTGATTTTAAGCCTTTTAACGCTCTCTTTCGAAGGTTTTATGATCAGTTTTCCTTGATATTTTCTAAAGTGCCAGCCTAAAAAATTGAATCCTTGGTCAATATTTGTGATTACGGTTTTCTCTTGTGACAGTTCAAGACCTCGCGCATTGAGAAATGCTGTTATGATTATCTTGACTTCCTCTAGTACTTGTCTATTATTTGCTGTAATAACAAAGTCATCTGCGTAAATAGTAATGTTCAGCCTGTGCTTATTGAACTTTTGATGTATTCTTCCTGTATGTCCACGCCAGTATTTTTCTCGTATACACTGCGCCATACCATTTAGGGTTAGATTCGCTAATGTTGGCGATATAATACCACCTTGTGGCGTGCCTGCCTCACTCTGATATAGGCGTTTGTTATAAACGTATCCACTTTTCAAGAATTGCTTAAGTGTTCGTTTATACATTGGAATATTATTCAAAAGCCATTCATGGTTGATATTATCAAAACAGCCTCTTATATCACCTTCGAGAACCCATTTTGCTGAGTCCTTTCGGCCTAGACATTTAAATAAATATTCACATGCATCTTGGGTACTCCTATACTTCCTAAAACCAAACCTGTTCTTGTCAAGCACAACCTCTGCTACTGGATCTAGACTAAGCATATGCAGTGCTTGCTTTGCTCTATCATACATCGTTGGTATTCCAAGCGGACGATCTTTGCCGTTTTTCTTCTTGATATAGGTCCGCTTTAGTGGCTTTGAGTGATACGATTGTTTTCCAAGCCTTATTACTGCTTTGTAGCGCGAGGAGGATGTTGACCAAATTTCGCCATCTACACCTGCTGTTTTTCTCCCTTTATTACTGATTACCCTCTTTACAGCGAGTAGTCTTCCGTAGTATGATTTACTTAATAAGTACTGAAGTTTCTTCACTAGATAGTTCTTGCCACTTTGAGTTGCTTTAGCGATTCTGGACTGAAGTTTACTCACTTTATCTTCGATCAGGGACCAGTTGACCGTATCCCATTTGAAGGCGCAGTTTGCTGACGCCTGCTTTTTTGTGCTCGTTGGCTCTCCAGCTTTCATAAATTTTCCTTCCATTCACGCTTCAAATGGCTCTCTAGAAGTCTGCATGCTTTCGCATTAGAGCAAATTTTGAACTCCTATTCAGTACATTACATAAAGGCTTTCGCTTTCTCTAGTCTCCTATAACCGCTTACTTTGTATTTCTCTTGCGAGAAACCTACCTCGTGAGAGGAGTAAACGGTCTTACCTAGTTCTACACCACAACCAATTCATGCTACCTTAGATTCCACCTTTACTCCGGAGCTCTTGTCCATTTGATGTACAATACGAAAAGTTATATATCCTCACTCACACCTTTTGGTTACAGGGTTTCAGCCTTATTTCCCTATTCACGTTTAACGAAGCTTACAGTGGTTCATTTAGTTTAATCATAGTAACACATTTACCCTAGCAATCCATCCATTTTAGGCTAACAGATTTCTCACATTGTCATCATGGCTCAATACCAAGCTGTTGCCAGCAATGCATCCGTGAATAGGGTTACTCCAAATGGAGAGAGTAGTCCAAAAGTCAAGCGACTTAGACAGCTCGTGATGTAGCTTATCACTTTTATTTCAAGTGCTGGTCGCACTTTCGCCTAACGTTCCCGTGATTTCCGACGTTCCTTCCTTTTAACGCCTTAGCGGAAAAAGTGGCGCAGTACTTGCCTCGCAAGGACTGTGACATCGGAAGGAATGTAGGAAAATGACGTGTTAGACGAAGTAAAATTTTGATATTACAACTTTATAGTTCTTAAAATACATTACTACTATTTTGTATTATCAATTTCAATACTTATGTCTTTTTTACTCTCAACTTGAACTAGCTGATTACGTAAAACACTATTGTATCTTTTTAGAGCAACTAATACTTCTTTGACATGTTCGTAAATTTGATCCACTTTATCATATAATTCCTCAAACGCTTTATCATTTGCTCTTTGGGAGTGATAATCCACTGACTCATCATTAGGTTCACTCATATATTTATCAAATAGGTTATACATTCTATCTGTTACATCAAATCTTGAAAACATCTCTAAATCACTCAGTGGTTCAAAATAGCTTCTCAATGACGAGTTCATTTCTAATGGAAATTTTTCAAATATATCATTATATGGTCCGTCTTCAACATATGCTTCTATTTTTTCCTCAATCTCATCAAATAGAGAAATGAAGTCTTCTACTAAAATTGGAGACAAATTTGCATCAAAACTTCTGTAGTGGTCTCCACTGTCTCTATGTGGATGATCTGAATCAGCATAAAAACTCCAGTAAAAATCTTCACTTAAAAGTTCCATTTTTGTTACCATGGCAGCAACATTGGATAAAACTTGAATATAGGTGCTCGAATAATATGGGACAGACTCATCTCTTAGTGTACAAATGAATTGCTGCTCAATTTCTTTAATTATCTCAATATCTGAAATAATTACACCACATTCATTATTATTTTTGCTTGCATCAGAGTAGTTTGCAGAACCAATGTACGCAATTTCATTCGTCATTATTATTTTCGAATGATTTCCAAAGTTGAAAAATGCAGAAAAATCTGCTGTAAACTTCTCAGGTTTTAAAGCTTCAATATATTTGATTATATTATCCTGTGCTCTTTTTTTAGCATATTGACTAGTGTATTTTTCAAAACGTCCTGGTATATTTGATATGACCATAACATCTTTTGTTTCATCAAATTTTTCAATGGCTTTGAGAAGATCACTACTTTCATTCTTGATATTATAAGTAATAACTCTCATAAACTCTGCATTTTCTAATTTATCTAATACTTCCTGATAGCCAAACTCATCCTTTGTCATCACTAATTTGGTTTTATCACTTAATGGAATTTCTATCTTCATTCATAGTCCCCTTAAATTTTATTTTGTCTAACGTCCCGGGGATTCTCGAAGTGTCTCGGTCTCGGCGTTTGCTTGGCGACGTTCTTGATCCAAGTTCACAAGAACGGTGACAAGCGATTAGCTGAGAATTGGCGGAGTTCTTGCCTCAGGTTCGCACGAATTCTGCCAATAGGGGCATTTCGAGAATCCTCTGTTAGGCGATGTGCTTTCTCTTTTACACTGTTTGAAAAATACACATCTAGACTCATAATTCCTGATCTAAGAAAGCCTTAAATCTAGCCTATAACAAATCTATGTATCTATCAAAATCCTAATTTCACTTAACCATAAAAGCATGCACTGAACACCTACTACCAAATGCGACTCAGCTTCCGGCTTATATGAAACCACTAAATCAACATTACTGAGAATAGTCATGCATAATTGGCTTTCTTAGTGCGTTCAATTCATAGCAAGCTCCTATCAATTTTATATCATATCCAGTCAAATAACCACTAAGACTTGATTCATGCTTGCCTCTAGATAACGTCAACATATGTTGAACCAAGCCAACTTCTCGACGGTGTCTTTACTCAAATTTTATTCTGATAGCGTAAACAAAAACTCCGCATTTCGCGCTAACTCCCCCGCAGTTACCGAAGTCACTCCTTTTGACCCTTAGGGCAGAAGTGGCAAAATCCTTGCCTCGCAAGGGATGTGACATCAGAGTGATTTAGGTAACTGACGTGTTAAACGAGCGTTCCATAATCTTTTCCCTAAAACAATTATACGCATCTTCTGTCCATTCGTGATAACATGCCAATTCGCCTTTTTGTTTATGTAACGTTTCTAAATAATAAAAAATTGCCTCATCTATTGAATTATCTAATTTTTCTTTCAATTTCAATATTAGATCTATATATTCTTTTTCTTTCCAACTTAACTTATCTGATAAAAATAAAATCTTATCTATAATACTTGGATTCATTTTTAAGGTTGTATGACATTCAACTGCATTCAAAATATCAGTATCCTCAATTTTAAAAACTTGGGTTGCTATGATTCTTGATGCAAATTGATGTAAGATACCTAAGTAATTTAATTCATTTTGGGATACTATTTTTCCATTGTCAGTACAAAACATGACAATATCACTTCTTTTTACCACTCTGCCTAAATCATGAAGTAATGCTGCTATAATACATTTCTCACGAATTTCATCTTCCAAATTTTTCATCATACTTATTTGATATATAACATCAAGTGTATGTTCATAGACTGACTTCATATTAAAATTTTCATAATATGATTCAATATTTTCCATAAGATTATTATTTTCAAATTTAAAATCTGTATACATTTTAATTACTCCATTTTAATTTTTGTGGAATGTCGGTTAACGTTCCCGTGATTTCCGACGTTCCTTCCTTTTAACGCCTTAGCGGAAAAAGTGGCGCAAGACTTGCCTCGCAAGGCTTGTGACATCGGAAGGAATGTAGGAAATCAACGTGTTAGAAGTTGGTTTTCAATATTCCATTTTGGCTCTTTTTTATGTACTCACTTATTATTGGTAATACAGGTGCACTTATATTCTTTGGAATGTCATCAATCTTATAAAATTTAGCATCCCGTCCCTCTGATTTCTCTACTTTTATTTCGCCTTCATAGGATTTACATAGATAGGTCACTGTCACATTATATACTTCATTTCCATCTGGATATTTATAATATAGCTGTTCGCCTGAATATACATTGAAAAGTTCTAGTTCAAGACACTCAATGTTTATTTCTTCTAATACTTCTCTACGAGCTGTTTCTTCCATACTTTCGCCTAATTCCATCGCTCCACCTGGAAGCCCCCACCAATCTCTGTCAGTTCTATGATGAAGTAAAATTTCATTTTCTTCATTAATTATTATGACGTTAGCTCCACACATTATGATCGGCTGAGTCCCAATGTATTTTCTTAAACTTGATATATAGTCCAATTTTATGCCTTACCTCATTCAACTTTTTTCCGATTCATTTTTTTAAATATAAAACTGAAAGAATTTCTAAATCAAATGCAATTTGTACAACCTACAATACTTCCGATAATATCTATTAGTATATTGAAAACTTTCTTCTAACGTTCCCGCGATTACCGATGTTCATCCTTTTCACCCTTAGGGGAAAAGTGGCGTATCCCTTGCCACGCAAGGGATATGACATCAGATGAATTTCCGGTAATCGACGTGTTAGAAGATGTAATTTTTTATTCTTCTGAAGTCCCATTACTGTCTAAAAGTAATGACACTTCATTGGGTACAGGCAATCCAATAGCAGTACTCATTTTAATCAATAACTTTGAACCAACTATGAACTTTTTCTGATTATTAGGATCAAGCCCCCAATTTGATATTGATGTTATTAATCTCATCATCCAGTTTTGTTTATTTAATGACTTTGTTGTATCCTTAAGTAATTTGAACTCCAAATGTAATAGTTCAAGCTCATGTTTTTGGTTATCTTGATTTTCTATTTCTATCTTTAAAATATCTTCAATCTCTTTTTCCAATTCACTCAATCGCTCAATTATTTCTTTTGCTTCTTCCTTTGTAAGATATTCATTTTTATTTTCAAATTCCATTTTACTAAATTTTTCATCTATAGATTTTCTTATTTCTTCAATTTTAATATCCCGCAATTCAATTTCTCTATATGCATATGAACTTATTAACTCCCCATGTAAATAAGTTTGCCAATCCGAAATTTTAGATAATACTTTTTCAAATGAGTTGACTTTAAAAGTTTCTGATTCATTATATTTTCCTGGACTAAAAGTTCCAGTAAATTCATAAATCTCTTCTTCTTCAATATTCACCTTTTTTGTTAGATTATTCTTTTTTTCAACTTCAATAACTTTGCTCTCACTTGGTAATTTAAATTGAAAGTAGTATTTTTTATCAGAATAGTTATACAAAAGTTGAGGACCTCTATAATCATCCCTAATACTAAAGTCAAGTGCTTGGAAATTTGGATTTTGTAATAGTGTATTGTTAATTCTTCGTGCTAATGAATTTTTCATATCTTTACTCCTTTAAAAAATTATTTCTTCTAACGTTCCCGCGATTACCGAAGTTCATCCTTTTCACCCTTAGGGGAAAAGTGGCGCAGCTCTTGCCTCGCAAGGGCTGTGTCATCAGATGAATTTCCGGTAATCGACGTGTTAGCTGTTGAAGCAGTCGTTTTACAGATCATGCTCAATTGATTCTCCACAATGTGGACAAATAATAGTTGTCTTTTCAATGTCTTTTTTAGTAATCAATTCTATAAACCCAGAGCTAATAATTCCCGTAGGTAATGCTACTAGCCCAATACCTAATATTGCGATTATACTTGCAAATAATTTTCCCATTGCTGTTATTGGATAAATATCACCATATCCTACCGTAGTCAGAGTTGCGATTGACCACCAAAATGACGCAACAATATTTGGAAATGAATCTGGTTGAACCTCTGATTCAAAGTAATACATCATTGTTGATGAAATCATTATCATAAAACCCATAACAAATATAGTAGCTAATAGCTCATCTTTCTTTTCTTTTACTACTCCAGTTATTAAGCCCAATGCTCTTGTATATCTATTGATTTTTAAAATTCTTAGTAGCCTAGAAATTCTAAACATTCTTAAAAATCTTAAGTCTACTTTTATTAACATTGGTAAATAGAATGGTAATATTGCAAATAGGTCGATAATTGCCATCGTTGAAAACATATATTTGAATGTTGCCCCAACTTTAGTTTTTGGAGAAGGATATCGTAAATCTGCTGTCCAAATTCTTAAAGCATATTCAATTGTAAATATAACTACTGAGATTGTTTCAAAAGTACGAAATTGATAATAGTACAAGGAATAAATTGAGTTAAATGATTCTAGAACTATTGAAATTGTGTTCAAAATAATTAGAAGTAAAATTACAGAATCAAAGTATTTACTCGCTTTATCACCATTTTGTGCTTTTTCAATTATTTCGTAAGTTCTACGTTTAACCGATGAATACTTCCCCATAATTTTCTCCTAATTTCTTGACTGCTTTTTCAGCTAACGTTCCCGTGATTTCCGATGTTCCTTCCTTTTAACGCCTTAGCGGAAAAAGTGGCGCAGACCTTGCATCGCAAGGGATGTGACATAGGAAGGAATGTAGGAAATCAACGTGTTATAGGAAGTTGCTAAATTAATCCTTTTTTTGTTTTTCTAACTCTTCTAAAAACTTAATAATCAACTCACTATATTCTAAAATATCTTTTTCCTCAATGTCAGATGGTCTATATTGTTCTGGTGGATAATGTGATAATGCATTTCTTAATCGATTCCATTTAAACAGCTCATCAACATTATCCTGTGTTAACTTATAACCTACTTCATCAAGTTTTTCAATTTTCTTATATAGACCATTCAATGATTTCTTTTGCTTTGCCGATAATTCCGAAAGATAATCTTGCATAATAATGCCTTCTAAAATCCCTTGTAGCCTCCAAAGACAATATTCCCACATTGTATAAATGTCAATATGTAAATAATAATTCACATCATCTAGTATATCTTCTGCAACTTCAGGCTGTTCTTCTCTAATTTCTTCAGCTTTAATCTCGTGCAATGACAATCTTGATGAAATCATGTCTTTGGTTAATCGAATTGTGTATTTTATGTCACGGGTAGAAAGTCCATAACAATGCCATTCAGCGTTAAATAATTCTTCTCTCATATCAAATCCTCTAATTTAGCAATTTCCTATAACGTCCCGGGGATTCTCGAAGTGTCTTGGTCTCGGCGTTCGCTTGGCGACGTTCTTGATCCAAGTTCACAAGAACGGTGACAAGCGTTTAGCTGAGAATTGGCGGAGTTCTTGCCTCAGGTTCGCACGAACTCTGCCAATAGGGGCATTTCGAGAATCCTCTGTTAGGCGATGTGCTTTCTCTTTTACACTGTTTGAAAAATACACATCTAGACTCATAATTCCTGATCTAAGAAAGCCTTAAATCTAGCCTATAACAAATCTATGTATCTATCAAAATCCTAATTTTACTTAACCATAAAAGCATGCACTGAACACCTACTACCAAATGCGACTCAGCTTCCGGCTTATATGAAACCACTAAATCAATATTTCTGAGAATAGTCATGCATAATTGGCTTTCTTAGCACTTTCAATTCATAACAAGCTTATATCAATTTTATACCATGTCCAGCCAAATAACCACTGAGACTTGATTCATGCTTACATCTAGATAACGTCAACATATGTTGAACCAAGCCAACTTCTCGACGGTGTCTTTACTCAAAATTTATTCTGATAGCGTAAACAAAAACTCCGCATTTCGCGCTAACGTTCCCGCTATTTCCGAAGTCACCGTTCTCGCTGGGCGCTTGGCGGCATTCTTGCCCTAAAAAAAAATAAGTCACTTTCGCAAGAATGATGACAAGCGCACAGTGAGAATTGGCGTAATCGTTGCTCACTTTGCAACGATTGTGACGATAGGTGATTTAGGAAATAGTCGTGTTATACGCTGTTCAAATTTTATTGTATTTACATACCTATCTTCTTAGATTTTTACTTATCAGATTAGCGGATTAATAAACTGCTATTTTCAATCTTACCACAAAAATCTGGTACAAATTTTTCAATAAGAGATTCAATAATTACTTTACTTCCTGGACTTGCTTTAGGTCCAATCAAAATTTCCATGTTAGTAAATACTTCACTATCGAGTATCATATCAATATGCTCCACATTTGGTTTTCTTTTATTATTTAATATGGATTCCAAGCGTGTTTGTCCATCTATTAAACACTCACCCTCTCTTGAAATGGCAAACAAAACAAACCGCGTTTCTTCTTGAAAAAACCAACACTTTTGTTTGATTTCTGCTAATTTTGTATATATAATTTCTTGTAATTCCAAAGTTTTTTCATCAATTTCTTCAATTTCTTCAATAAATTTATTGTATTTCACATCGTCATAGTCAACATTTGTTTCAAAATCATCTGTAAAACAATAAATGTTATTAGTATTTCCCACAATATTGATAACTTCTTTCAAATTAATATATGAAGAGCCCTTACAAACACGCTTATAAGATGGTTTAATTAAATTTTTGTTAACTCCGATTCTTATTCCTGACATGTTATCCGAATACATATTCCATAGCGGTATACTTTCACTTTTATTTTTGCTCCAACAACTTGCAAATATGTAATCTTGAGCATTTTTAAGATTATTATGAGTACCGTCTAACTTATCATCTACTTTTTTTAAGGAGTTAAATCTAATGGTTTTATTTTGTAAAATTAATGCGAGAACATCGACTGTTGTATAATGATAAATAATATTGTTCATGTTCACCTCTCATGTATGCTTTCATTTATTTGAATATTTTGAGATATTATATCTGAATTTGAATTGCGTATAACGTTCCGGGGATTCTCGAAGTGTCTTGGTCTCGGCGTTCGCTTGGCGACGTTCTTGATCCAAGTTCACAAGAACGGTGACAAGCGATTAGCTGAGAATTGGCGGAGTTCTTGCCTCAGGTTCGCACGAATTCTGCCAATAAAGGCATTTCGAGAATCCTCTGTTAGGCGATGTGCTTTCTCCTTTACACTGTTTGAAAAATACACATCTAGACTCATAATTCCTGATCTAAGAAAGCCTTAAATCTAATCTATAACAAATCTATGTATCTATCAAAATCCTAATTTCACTTACCCATAAAAGCATGCACTGAACACCTACTACCAAATGCGACTCATCTTCCGGCTTATATGAAACCACTAAATCAAAATTACTGAGAATAGTCATGCACAATTGGCTTTCTTAGCGCTTTCAATTCATAGCAAGCTCATATCAATTTTATATCATATCCAGTCAAATAACCACTAAGACTTGATTCATGTTTGCACCTAGATAACGTCAACATATGTTGAACCAAGCAAACTTCTCGATAGTGTCTTTACTCAAAATTTATTCTGATAGCGTAAACAAAACTCCGCATTTCGCCTAACGTTTCGGGGATTCTCGAAGTGTCTTGGTCTCGGCGTTCGCTTGGCGACGTTCTTGATCCAAGTTCACAAGAACGGTGACAAGCGATTAGCTGAGAATTGGCGGAGTTCTTGCCTCAGGTTCGCACGAATTCTGCCAATAGGGGCATTTCGAGAATCCTCTGTTAGGCGATGTGCTTTCTCTTTTACACTGTTTGAAAAATACACATCTAGACTCATAATTCCTGATCTAAGAAAGACTTAAATCCAATCTATAACAAATCTATGTATCTATCAAAATCCTAATTTCACTTAACCATAAAAGCATGCACTGAACATCTACTACCAAATGCGACTCAGCTTCTGGCTTATATGAAACCACTAAATCAATATTTCTGAGAATAGTCATGCATAATTGGCTTTCTTAGCACTTTCAATTCATAACAAGCTTATATCAATTTTATACCATGTCCAGCCAAATAACCACTGAGACTTGATTCATGCTTACATCTAGATAACGTCAACATATGTTGAACCAAGCCAACTTCTCGACGGTGTCTTTACTCAAAATTTATTCTGATAGCGTAAACAAAAACTCCGCATTTCGCGCTAACGTTTCGGGGATTCTCGAAGTGCCTTGGTCTCGGCGTTCGCTTGGCGACGTTCTTGATCCAAGTTCACAAGAACGGTGACAAGCGATTAGCTGAGAATTGGCAGAGTTCTTGCCTCAGGTTCGCACGAACTCTGCCAATAGAGGCATTTCGAGAATCCTCTGTTAGGCGATGTGCTTTCTCTTCTAACACTGTTTGAAAAATACACATCTAGACTCATAATTTCTGATCTAAGAAAGCCTTAAATCAAATCTATAACAAATCTATGTATCTATCAAAATCCTAATTTCACTTACCCATAAAAGTATGCACTGAACACCTACTACCAAATGCGACTCAGCTTCCGGCTTATATGAAACCATTAAATCAACATTACTGAGAATAGCCATGCATAATTGGCTTTCTTAGCGCTTTTAATTCATAACAAGCTCATATCAATTTTATATCATATCCAGTCAAATAACCACTAAGGCTTGATTCATGCTTGCACCTAGATAACGTCAACATATGTTGAACCAAGCCAACTTTTAGATGATGTTTTTGCTCAAAATTTATTTCGATAGCGTAAACAAAAACTCCGCATTTCGCCTAACGTTCCCGCAATTACCGATGTTCATCCTTTTCACCCTTAGGGGAAAAGTGGCGTAGCACTTGCCACGCAAGGGCTATGACATCAGATGAATTTCCGGTAATTGACGTGTTAGATGATGTTTTTGTCACGTTTATTTCAATAAATCAAATCATTTCAACTGATTCTAATTCAATACTTATATCTCTATACAATTCAGAAACAGAAGAATAAAATCTTTTCTGAATAACTCCATTAAAATCTGAAAACACCTCCATGTTACTACCTTCTTTTAATAATATACATACTCGTTGTCTACCAATCTTTGCAGCGAACCACCCCAACTCAAAAATAACATTTGGACGTGCTTGAAAATATGTCTTACCATTATTCTCTACTACGTCGTCAGGTGTAAAAATTGCAAAAGCATATGTGCATTGCTCAGCATAGTATTCAAATTTTTCAATTATGGTTTTTCCTCTATCAGGTAATTCTTGTAAAATAAAAGGTTGCAAATTAAAGTCATCTTTGATAAGTGTTTTCAATTCTCTCCATTTGGCCTCATCATGTCCATGAATTATAAAAACATTCTTATTTGAAGATAGTACATTTTCCATTTCAGTATCTCCATAATTAAAATCTATTTCTTCAGAAATTTTAAGCAAGAACTCATATAAATACTTTTTTGTTCGTTCAATTACTTTCTTATTACGATCTATTTGATCGATTAAAATGTTATCAAGCACGTCCTTTTTTTTACTATTATAATATGCATCAATATTTGCCAATCCATTTGGAATTACATTTCTATCAAGTCTCAATCTATTTGATTCAATTTCCTTTTCTAATTCAGCAATAGAATGTACTAAATTTCCACTTACTTCTTCTTCCAATGTATAATCATAATATTCCGCCTTTCTTCTCTGTATTAGCATATTATTTTCATAGTTCAAATCCTTTACAAAATCATTAGAATATAGACCATTCTTTTTTGCTAACTCAATTACTTCACCTTGGATGGAAATGCTAGTTTCTCGATCAATAGTACCTGTTATGTCAATTTTCATCCAATATAGGTCTTTATATTTTTTTAATCTATAGGCTATTCGTGTTGCTTTCAATAATATTGTGCTTACTGCTAATCTATTATTATCTAAATCATTAATACATTCTTCTACTAAATTTTCGATTCTCATATTTCCTCCAAATCTATAGTAATCGCTGCTGTTTATAGACAAAAATTTCATCTAACGTCCCGGGGATTCTCGAAGTGTCTCGGTCTCGGCGTTCGCTTGGCGACGTTCTTGATCCAAGTTCACAAGAACGGTGACAAGCGATTAGCTGAGAATTGGCGGAATTCTTGCCTCAGGTTCGCACGAACTCTGCCAATAGGGGCATTTCGAGAATCCTCTGTTAGGCGATGTGCTTTCTCTTCTAACACTGTTTGAAAAATAAACCTTTAGACTCATAATTTCTGATCTAAGAAAGCCTTAAATCTAGTCTATAACAAATCTATGTATCTATCAAAATCCTAATTTCACTTATCCATAAAAGTATGCATTGAACACCTACTACCAAATGCGACTCAGCTTCCGACTTATATGAAATCACTAAATCAACATTACTGAGAATAGTCATGCACAATTGGCTTTCTTAGCGCTTTCAATTCATAACAAGCTTATATCAATTTTATACCATGTCCAGCCAAATAACCACTAAGACTTGATTCATGTTTGCACCTAGATAACGTCAACATATGTTGAACCAAGCCAACTTTTAGATGATGTTTTTACTCAAAATTTATTCTGATAGCGTAAACAAAAACTCCGCATTTCGCTTAACGTTCCCGCGATTACCGAGGTTCATCCTTTTCACCCTTAGGGGAAAAGTGGCGTAGTCCTTGCCACGCAAGAGCTATGACATCAAATGAATTTCCGGTAATCGACGTGTTATAGGATGGAGCAAATTAAAATCCATATAATCTGAGTTCCTTCTCAATATGGATAATACTCATATTTTTCTAGAAATTTAATTGAACTTAGAACATCTGAAAGTTGATACATTTCGAATACAACATTTGGTTCTAATCCATTTAACTTTATCAATTCACTCACATCTTTCCAATTTATGGTTCCAGCCCCTACTGCCAAATGTTTATCAATCTTTCCATTATTGTCGTTAAGATGCAACTGAAAAATATAGTCTTTCAATTGTTCAAACCAACTTTTCATTTCAGTGTTAGAAAGATTACAGTGACCAACATCTAAACAAATACCAATTTTTTCTGAATCAACTTCTTTCATCAATCTTAAAATTAATTCAGGGGCTTGATCAAATGAGTTCTCAATTAATATCTTCAAATCAAATTTATTTATAATTTCAGTCCAAAACATTTTATTTTCAATAATCCAGTTTTCAATATACGGACTGAACATAATTGACGGTAAATAGTTGGTATGAAATACAATTCTATCAAGTTTTAATTCTTCAGCAATTTTACATGAATGAATAATTCTCTCTCTTGAAATCTCTCTTATTCTTTTATCAAGACTAGAAAGATAAATATCAAAACAAGCACCATGCATTGAACAGTTTTCAGGATGGATTAGATTATCTTTGTAAAATTTGATGAGTTCTTGACATTTATCTTCATTGTCAAGTGTATCAGGAATGATAAAATCTGTAATTTCGAAGGCTGGTTTTTCCATAAAGGGATTCGTGTTATATTCGATAAATCTATCCTTATTGACTTGAATTAAGACTTTTTTCATTTTCATCTCCTAGTTTACAAAAATTCGCTCAATCATTTGCTCTTTCCTATAACGTTCCAGGGATTCTCGAAGTGTCTTGGTCTCGGCGTTCGCTTGGCGACGTTCTTGATCCAAGTTCACAAGAACGGTGACAAGCGATTAGCTGAGAATTGGCAAAGTTCTTGCCTCAGGTTCGCACGAAATTTGCCAATAGAGGCATTTCGAGAATCCTCTGTTAGGCGATGTGCTTTCTCTTCTATCACTGTTTGAAAAATACACATCTAGACTCATAATTTCTGATCTAAGAAAGCCTTAAATCCAATCCATAACAAATCTATGTATCTAACAAAATCCTAATTTCACTTAACCATAAAAGTATGCACTGAACACTTACTACCAAATGCGACTCAGCTTCCGGCTTATATGAAACCATTAAATCAACATTACTGAGAATAGTCATGCATAATTGGCTTTCTTAGTTATTTCAAATCATAACAAGCTCATATCAATTTTATATCATATCTAGTCAAATAACCACTAAGACTTGATTCATGCTTGCACCTAGATAACGTCAACATATGTTGAACCAAGCCAACTTCTCGATAATATCTTTACACAAAATTTATTCTGATAGCGTAAACAAAAACTCCGCATTTCGCCTAACGTTCCCGTGATTTCCGACGTTCCTTCCTTTTAACGCCTCAGCGGGAAAAGTGGCGCATACCTTGCCTCGAAAGGGATGTGACATCGGAAGGAATGTAGGAAATCAACGTGTTAGAAGAAGTTTATTTAT
The DNA here is from genome assembly GCA_965140735.1 of uncultured Fusibacter sp. Taxonomy (GTDB): domain Bacteria; phylum Bacillota; class Clostridia; order Peptostreptococcales; family Acidaminobacteraceae; genus Fusibacter_A. Next base: position 1,383,625 of record OZ223306.1, read on the forward strand.
ACTCTGTTGATAACTACTTCCTAGTTTTCATCATTATTTTTTACTAACGCTTCTGAAATTCTATCTTTCTTCAATCTGAACTCGTATCCTTCAAATGTTTTTAAACATTCCTCTTCTAAAATTGGTCCTTCAATTTCTATATGATTATTGCAATTATGGAGAATCTCCTTCGATGACAATTTCTTCAGACCACCAGATTTTTTATTCAGTTTTTCTTGTCTAATCCCAAATACAAGTCTTGATATTTTCGCCCAATGAATAGCACCACTACACATTGAACATGGTTCAGTGCTCGTATACAAAGTATAATTTTCTAATGCTATTACTTTGTTTTTTCTACAATACTCTGATATCAATCTCTTTTCAGCATGGTAAGTTGGGTCACAATGCTCGATACAACCATCATGTGATTCATATACAATCTCATTGCCTTTAACTAATACGGCTCCAAACGGATCTTCCCCTTTTGATTTTGCAATTTCAGCCAATTCGTTGGCTCTCCTGATGTATTTTTCATCAATGTCTTTTTGTCTCATACATTATCCTTTTTAAATAAATTTCTTCTAACGTTCCCGCTATTACCGAAGTCGCTCCTTTTAACGCCTTAGCGGGAAAAGTGGCGCATGTCCTTGCCTCGCAAGGACTGTGACATCAGAGTGATTTAGGTAATAGTCGTGTTATACGCTGTCATTAACGGGTTAGGATCAATTTTTGTAATTTGTTACTTAAATAAATCTTTGTTCTCACTGTACAATACTTTGGCCTTATCTAATAGTAATCTATGGTCAGTTATTGTCTTATCGCTTTCTTTTACCTCAAGAGCCATCAATTTACCAGATCGAAATAAAGTAAGCGTAAATTCCAAAGCACCTACTAAACCATATAAAAATTAACTATAATAAAAAGGCCGTCTCCAGGTTAATGGAAATGGTCTGATCAATTAGACATCCTTATCTGTTTTACGCCTAATTTCATCAGGTAAAGTACTTGACCATGGCAAACAAGCGTCCAGAGCATCTATATCGTTAAGATCAATGTTAGGAAGCATCTCAAAAACATAATTGAGGTAATAGTAAGGTTTAAGCCCATTAACTTTTGCTGTCTCAATAATACTAAAAGCAATCCCACTTGCCGTTGCTCCTTTTGGAGATTTTGCAAACAAGAAGTTTTTTCTACCTAAAACAAAGGGCTTGATTGCACGTTCTGCCAAGTTATTATCGCAGCTCAGACGACCATCTTCTAAAAAGGCAGTGAGTTTATCCCATTGCTTAAGTGAATATTTGATGGCTTCACCCAGTTTACTTTTGGGCAAAGTCCGCTGACTTTCTGATTTTAGTCACACATGAAGTGAGGCCATGATAGGTTTTACTTTTTCGCTTCGCTGTTTGAAACGCTCATCAGCTGAGAGTCCCTTAAATTCAGATTCAAATTTATAAATCCTAGAAAAGAATTGGATACCCTCTTTGGTTTTAGTCATTGCGATCTCAGCATCATTTGGCAATGCCTTTAAAGCATCTGTAAAATATCTTCTAGCATGAGCAAGGCATCCAAGCTGTTTGACATGAGGCACTTTATTATAACCAGCATATCCATCTGTCTGAAGATACCCACTAAAGCCATTTAAAAATGTAATTGGATGCTTTTGTGATCTAGACTTTTGATAGTCATAAAGATAGATTCTGTGTTGACTGCGTTCACCTGTTGCATAGAGCCACATGTAATTGTTCTTGTTATCTTTCTCATCTAAACATTTTAAAACCGTTTCATCTGCATGAACAATATCTTCTTTGATGAGATAGGTCTGCATACGAAGAAATAGTGGCTCAAGCCATAACTCAGAGCCCTTAATGACCCAAGAAGCCATGTTTTGTCTTGAAATGTCTATACCAAAATCTACAAAGGATTGCTCTTGTCTATAAAGCGGCATCATTTTGTTATATTTCATATCTACTATAGTGGCAAGTAGCGAGGGACTGAGCATTGATCCAGGTAGAACAGGCTTTGGCATCTTAGCATTAATAATAGTCCCTTCAGTACCATTTGTATCACAATGTCTACAGGCATATACTTGTCTTTTGTGATGAACGACTTTAACGGTAGCTGGAATGACTTTAAGTTCCTTACGAATGATTACTTTCATTTCATGAAGTTCATTTTGACATTTTGGACAAGTTTTCTCTTCGTCAGAAAGTTCATAATAGATTTCTTTAGTCTCTAAATCATTATAGGATTTTCGACTCTTAGTGGCCGATTTCTTTCTCTTATAAGTAATCTCTTCAATATCGGGTTCTTCACATTCTTTTAACGACTCCTTTTCTACTTCGTTGAAAAGGCTTATTTGACCATTTGATATTGTGTCACTTGATGATCCAAATTTCTTTGATTGAGAGAGTTTGAATTGTTCTTCGTAAAACTTTACTTTAGCTTCAAGTTCCTCAATCTTTTGTTCTTTTTGAACAAGTTGATTTTCTAAGTTTTGTACGAGATCTTCAGTTTTATTTTCCGCTATAAGCGTTGATTTTTCAGTGTTTTTCATAAAACTATTATACCATTTTTGTAAAGTCAAAAAAAGCCCTAAATTGATGAATTCTTCATCTTTTTTAAGACTTTTTTAAATAATTTGACGTTCCTCAACAGGTTTGTGAGCAGCATGTTCTTTAATTGTGAGGCCATCAAGTAGCCAGCGGAATGAATGTTCATCTATAGCAACATGTGTACCCTTAATTTCATTTGGCCACCTGAATTTATCTTTTTCAAGCCGTTTATAGTGAAGCCAAAAACCACTTGTATCCCATTAAAGAATTTTGATTTTATCTCTTTTTCTATTGCAGAAGACGTAAAGATTTCTTGAGAAGGGGTCTAGTTTAAAGCTTTCACTTACAATAAGGGAGAGACCATCGATCGATTTTCTAAGATCTGTGATGCCAAGTGCCAGATAGACCTTATCAATCCGGCTTGTACTAAACATGCTGTAGGAGTACCTTGACGACATCTGAAAGAAAAGCTTGGTCTACTTGATTTTTAAGGATCACTTTGATTTTTCCTATATGAATATCAATTTCTCCTGTATTAGGTTTTTCTGATTTTATACTTAACTGATCTTGAGCTGATGTGATCAGTGTTCATTTGGGGTCACCTGTACTTTGATCATGATCAGCGATATGACTTGTTTTATTTTTCCAGTAGCGAAAGTTGTGGATGTTTACATTGTTTTGTTCACACCACTTTGCTTGTGAAAGTTTACTTGCCTTTTGTTCTTGTAGGGCATTTTTCCAATAGCTTGGATTTGATTTTCTGGACATAGTAATTCACCTCTTTTTATTCTTGAGATGAGTTTATCATGAATGAGGCTTGGGGTTAAGGTGCCTTAAGATTTACGCTTACCTTATCGCTTTCTTTTACCTCAAGAGCCATCAATTTACCAGATCGAAATAAATCTGATGAAAATCCAATCATTTTAATTGGTTTACTATCATTCTTTTCTCTTTCGCAATCAAAACTAGCCAATCCTGGATTAATAAAGGTATTTTTGTATGAATCAGCTTCATAATAGTACATCAGTTTACTTTGTTTTACATCTATTGCAGGGTCTAAAGCTTTCCATACACCATGAACAGTTCCATCATTATTAAACACTTTGCCCAAGATAACATAACCATCCAAAGTTTGTTCATGTATTTCGTAAAAATACTTAGGTAATTTATCTCCACCGATAAAAAATCCTACCCAAGTTCCTTCAAAAAAATAGGCTCCAAAGATTATTTTTTTAACCCACAGCGATTTTGACACCACAATATTCATAATTTTAAAAATAGCCCTATAGAAACCTATTGAAGTGAAATACGATATAAAAGCAACTACTAATTTGACTTCTATTGAGGTAAATATAACACTGCTTAAAAGTGACCATATTAGAAACATAGTAAGTGTAGTTAACGCTATCACAATTGAATTAAGTTTCATTAAGGGTTTCATTAGCTTTTCTCCTGTAGTAATTTTTTTGATATACTTGATTTTCCTAGTTAATGATTGCGTATAACGTTCCCGCAATTACCGATGTCCATCCTTTTGACCCTTAGGGCAAAAGTGGCGAAGTCCTTGCCTCGCAAGGACTATGACATCAGATGGATTTCCGGTAATTGACGTGTTAAGTGAAGGTGCAAAATTTTTCACATTCTATTTATATACATAAATCCCCATACAAATATAGGTATTAATACTATGATCATCTCCATTAATTTCGATATTGTTATCTCTAATTGTAAACTGAATCGATTTATTTGTGATAAATACTCTTTCAACTTAATTAATTCTTTATTAGTTGACTCAATTTTCATCATATGTAATGGCATAAACCATAAAACATTATTTTGCCGACATTTAGTTTTAAGAGTATTAAAGAAATCTATATCATTTCTAATTTCTGTGTTATCTACAATTTCATCATATTCTTTTATCTGCTTTAATAAATCAGTCGAATTAAAACTCCTTCTAATTGACTTAATCCTATTTAATGAGAATTCTAATGATTGAATTCGTTCAGAATAACGTGCATTTTTATTAATAAGAGAATAAACTAAAATTATAATAGAAAAAATCAACCCAAAATATTCGCCTACTGTACAATTGAAAAAAGTTGGAAAATACTTCTGTGTTAAAGTCGTTACAATGAGAAAAATACTATAATAAATTAGAACAAAACTGGAAAAAGAAGCTTTTGAGTTCAATCTTTTTAGCATATTAGCATAATTACTAATTGTGAGTTCAGTTATTGTTATCCATTTGTTGATTTCTGAATACTCATGTGTCAACTTTGTCTCGTCCATAATACTCATCCCAATTTTGCACTTTCATTTAACGTCCCGGGGATTCTCGAAGTGTCTCGGTCTCTGCGTTCGCTTGGCGACGTTCTTGATCCAAGTTCACAAGAACGGTGACAAGCGATTAGCTGAGAATTGGCGGAATTCTTGCCTCAGGTTCGCACGAACTCTGCCAATAGGGGCATTTCGAGAATCCTCTGTTAGGCGATGTGCTTTCTCTTTTACACTGTTTGAAAAATACACATCTAGACTCATAATTTCTGATCTAAGAAAGCCTTAAATCCAATCTATAACAAATCTATGTATCTATCAAAATCCTAATTTCACTTAACCATAAAAGCATGCACTGAACACCTACTACCAAATGCGACTCAGCTTCCGGCTTATATGAAACCACTAAATCAACATTGCTGAGAATAGTCATGCATAATTGGCTTTCTTAGCGCTTTCAGTTTATAACAAGCTCATATCAATTTTATATCATATCCAGTCAAATAACCACTAAGACTTGATTCATGCTTGCACCTAGATAACGTCAACATATGTTGAACCAAGCCAACTTCTCGATAATGTCTTTACACAAAATTTATTTCGATAGCGTAAACAAAAACTCCGCATTTCGCCTAACGTTCCCGCGATTACCGAAGTTCATCCTTTTGACCCTTAGGGCAAAAGTGGCGTAGCACTTGCCCCGCAAGGGCTATGACATCAGATGAATTTCCGGTAATCGACGTGTTAACTGATGAAATTTTATATTTCGTCCAACTCTTTTTCTAATGCTTCTATACTTGGTAAGCTTTTTTGTAATTCTGTCGGTATTTCTTCTGATATTTTATATTCGCTGACTCCAATTGGTTTTGTCATATCTTTCAGAGCATACTCTACAATTGTCTTATTCTTCTCTTTACATAAAATAATTCCGATTGAAGGTTTATCCTCTTCTGTTTTCAATAATTCATCAACCGCTGCTAAGTAAAAATTTAATTTCCCAGCATATTCTGGTTTGAATTTTCCAGTTTTCAATTCAATTACAACATAGCATTTCAGTTTAATATGATAAAACAATAAGTCTATATAGAAATCTTCGTTTCCAACACTCAAATGGTATTGATTTCCTACAAATGCAAAACCCGACCCTAATTCAAGTAAAAAATTGGTGATTTTTTCTACTAGTTGTTTTTCAATATCTCTTTCCTTCATTTTTTCTTCAATCGCTATAAAATCAAAAATATAAGGATCTTTGATTATTTCTATTGCTGATTCTAGTTGAACCGCTCCCAAAACTTTTTCAAAATTTGTCGTTTTCTCTGCTAATTCCTGTCGCTTATATAAGCCACTTTCAATTTGGTGTATCAATACATTTCTAGACCATTGATTTTCAACGCATTTAGATATATACCATAATCTCTCAGTAACATCTTTAACTCTATCCATCAACACTAGATTATGAGACCATGACAATTGTGCAACAACCTGTTGCACAATTGCCTGTCTTGGATATTCTTCCGCTAATTTTTTCATATATTTTAAATTCCGTTCAGAAAAACCTTTCATATTTGGAAATTCTCGATTCAAATCTAGTGATAATTGTGGTATAACTTTACTGCCCCATCCTAAGTTTTTTTGATTTAATATTATTGCTTTACCAATTTTCCAATATAAAATGATCAGTTCTTTGTTGACGCTCGAAATAGCTCTTCTTTGAGATTCTTTAATTTCACCTTTTAATGTTTCTAAAAATTCATTATATTCTTTATAAATGCTCAGCATTGGATACTCCTAGTTTATTTGACGTTATGTATATTATAGCAATATAAAATGCACTTATAAAATTTTTTCAGTTAACGTTCCCGCAATTACCGTTGTTCATCCTTTTCACCCTTAGGGGAAAAGTGGCGTGGAATATGCGTCTACTCTATATGTAATTCGGCACTTATTTGTTATCTCCTTCCAATCCTATCATAAAAAATTCATTTGCATATTTCATGACATCAGATGAATTTCGGGTAATTGGCGTGTTATGTGGAGTTGCGAACTTTGTAAGTCCTAGAGTCCGCTTAAACATTATATTAACCCCGCTTTTACATCACTTCGCATTTCTCATTTTTTTTAATTTTCTTCTGAAAACACTATTTTTTTCATCTTTGTTGTATCTCAAATTCAACGGCGGTGCCAATTCAATAATTAGATCTTTCTCGTATATACTTGGTTCTTCAAGAATCATATAATGAAGTGTCAAGTTTTGCTTCATCCAATTCGTCAATTTTTGCTCATCTGACTTTATAAACTTGTACTTAGAACCAATTAATTTTTCTTTTTCTAATCCTAATATTACTCCAAGACTTTTTCTCAATGTTGAAATTCTTGCTGAACCATTGAAATGATTTTTATAATCTCTTCGTCTCAATCCTTTGCCCGAAATTCCGACATATATAACTGGCGATTCTCCAATAAATGAGTAATTCAATTGTCTCATATTAACTGGGAGGCAATCTAAATCTTTTGATACGATTATATAAATGCCTTTCTCGTCTGGCAAATCTTCCTTTGTATGTTCGTGTGGATTAAAGATATTCATATTATTTATATCAATCACTTTATTCGCCTTTCATTTATATTCCTTGCAGAGTTTAACTTAGTGCTTAATTTAGTGACATTTTTTTATAAAATCCTCATGTCTTTTTTCGCAATTGCATATAACGTTTCGGGGATTCTCGAAGTGCCTTGGTCTCAGCGTTTGCTTGGCGACGTTCTTGATCCAAGTTCACAAGAACGGTGACAAGCGATTAGCGGAGAATTGGCGTGACTCTTGCCTCAGGCTCGCATGAGGCATGCCAATAAAGGCATTTTGAGAATCCTCTGTTATCTGAAGTGCTCTTTTTCATAAAGCCTCTGACTCTAACCCTTGTTGGTCTAAGAAAACTGACATCCGTTTGATAACAAAATTATGTATCGTCACACTTCCCAAACTTCACGCTCACAATTAACACTTATGACCTCCAATTCAATAAAAACTTTACTGAGACGCAAGTCCGTTTGAAACAGTTCCAATTTAAAACTGTACAACTAAGTACCTACTACCAAACGAGACTCAGCTTCCGACCTCTTTGAAACCACTAGACAACCATTTATTAGAAAAATTTTGTTTATGCTTTCTTAGTCATTAAGTTTGTCGTTAAAACCTGTTAATTTCACATCATGTACATTCGGGAACCTTAATTCTCAACGCATTCTAAACAAAGCTTGATCCTAAACAACATTCACCTAATTTCAATCATAATATAGATCATGGTCTATGACCAATTTTATTTCAATATATAAAGTTTGTTTGGTTCATCATGTCGGTTCCCATTTCAGGATAACGTTCCCGCGATTACCGAAGTCACTCCTTTTCCCTTAGGAAAAGTGGCGCTGGCCTTGCCCCGCAAGGGCTGTGACATCAGAGTGATTTAGGTAATCGGCGTGTTAGGCGTAGTAATTAATTGTTAAGCACACATTCCTCATTTTACATTTCTGGAAAAATGTCTATAGCTTTCATAACATCTATAGAATCATCTACTTTATTAATAAGTTTAGTAATCATTTTAAAATCCTCATCGCTCATTTTTCGCCCTGTAATCACTTGAAGAATTTTAACATTTATAAAAGGATTCTTTCCTTGTATAAAAACTCTTGCTTCCTCCTCATATTCCCAAACCTTATTTTTTACACTTAAAATATTACGTGCTATATCTTCAACAGGATCTGGAAACCATCCATTTTTTAAGTTAAATGTATCTAACATATATTTAATTGGTTTCACTTTGTATTTATTCTCATCAATTTCAATACCGATTACGACGCCCCTGTGCCCATTCGCATAATGTGACCACATCAAAGGTATATTATTATTCATCGACAAGCTTAAAATTCTTAATTCTTGTTTACTACTATAAATTCGATCAATGAAATCTTGTGGTATTCCACGTGAGTAGTTATACACACCTTCCATCGGATCATTTAAATTCTCGTATGTTGATGCATACAATCGTCCATTTAAGATAATATCTACAAAAAATTTAAAATCATTTAAAGTTCTATATTTATAAAACATAAATCTTCCTTTCATTGGTAGATCCCGTTAATTAATTATTGCGCCTAACGTTCCCGCGATTACCGAAGTCACTCCTTTTGCCCCTTAGGGTAAAAGTGGCACTGGCCTTGCCTCGCAAGGGCTGTGACATCAGAGTGATTTTGGTAATCGACGTGTTAGCCGATGGACTTTTAATTGTTTTATAATTTATCGTTACAATTTTCTTGCCTTTATTATAAATGACAATGGGAAATGATTACTTTTTGCTTTTGAATAATAATTCGAAGTAAATTCTTCTGCTTCATTTGATCCTCTATTTTCTTCAATTACCTTTTCAACTATAAAACCAGAATCATAAAGTGAATTTATATATGTTGAAAACTTCCTATTGATTAACGTGAACTTTGAACTTTCTTTTATAAAGCTGTAAACATCCTCATCGTGATAATTTCCTGTAAACAATAGTTGCTCATTTTCTTCATCAACACAATGCATAAAGGGATGATCCCAACTAAATATTAATATTCCATCTTTTTTTAAATACTTAAATATATTGCTTAAGGTGGTTTTTAAATCTAAAGTCCATCCCAATCCGTAAATTGAATATACAACATCAAAATAGTCATGAGGCAAACCCGGGTCATTTTCCATTGAAGATATCATAATCTTTGCCTCAACATTATTTTGATTTAACAATTCTGAAGCGACTGTTATTTGGCTTTCTGATATATCAACGCCCCATAAATTGTTAGCTCCATTTTTTGCTAGATAGAGTAGAGAGTGCCCACTTCCACAGCATATTTCGAGAATAGATTTGTTTGAAATGTCACCAAATAAATTCAACTCCGTTTCTAAAGGTATATTGCACCCATAATGTGGTAATGCTGTTGTTCCATAATATTTTTTAAAATTATTGTTCCAACTCTTTTTATTTTGTTCAAGTGTTTTATGTAAATCCATTAATTATTCCTCTTTTCAAAATTTGTTTTTTGTACACTATCTTTAAAAGTCTTTCGGTTAACGTTCCGGGGATTCTCGAAGTGTCTTGGTCTCGGCGTTCGCTTGGCGACGTTCTTGATCCAAGTTCACAAGAACGGTGACAAGCGATTAGCTGAGAATTGGCGGAATTCTTGCCTCAGGTTCGCACGAAATTTGCCAATAGAGGCATTTCGAGAATCCTCTGTTAGGCGATGTGCTTTCTCTTCTATCATTGTTTGGAAAATACACATCTAGACTCATAATTCCTGATCTAAGAAAGCCTTAAATCCAATCTATACCAAATCTATGTATCTATCAAAATCCTAATTTCACTTAACCATAAAAGTATGCACTGAACACTTACTACCAAATGCGGCTCAGCTTCCGGCTTATATGAAACCATTAAATCAACATTTCTGAGAATAGTCATGCATAATTGGCTTTCTTAGCTCTTTCGATTCATAACAAGTTCATATCAATTTTATATCATATCCAGTCAAATAATCACTAAGACTTGATTCATGCGTGCACCTAGATAACGTCAACATATGTTGAACCAAGCCAACTTCTCGATAATGTCTTTACACAAAATTTATTTCGATAGCGTAAACAAAAGTAAGCGTAAATTCCAAAGCACCTACTAAACCATATAAAAATTAACTATAATAAAAAGGCCGTCTCCAGGTTAATGGAAATGGTCTGATCAATTAGACATCCTTATCTGTTTTACGCCTAATTTCATCAGGTAAAGTACTTGACCATGGCAAACAAGCGTCCAGAGCATCTATATCGTTAAGATCAATGTTAGGAAGCATCTCAAAAACATAATTGAGGTAATAGTAAGGTTTAAGCCCATTAACTTTTGCTGTCTCAATAATACTAAAAGCAATCCCACTTGCCGTTGCTCCTTTTGGAGATTTTGCAAACAAGAAGTTTTTTCTACCTAAAACAAAGGGCTTGATTGCACGTTCTGCCAAGTTATTATCGCAGCTCAGACGACCATCTTCTAAAAAGGCAGTGAGTTTATCCCATTGCTTAAGTGAATATTTGATGGCTTCACCCAGTTTACTTTTGGGCAAAGTCCGCTGACTTTCTGATTTTAGCCACACATGAAGTGAGGCCATGATAGGTTTTACTTTTTCGCTTCGCTGTTTGAAACGCTCATCAGCTGAGAGGCCCTTAAATTCAGATTCAAATTTATAAATCCTAGAAAAGAATTGGATACCCTCTTTGGTTTTAGTCATTGCGATCTCAGCATCATTTGGCAATGCCTTTAAAGCATCTGTAAAATATCTTCTAGCATGAGCAAGGCATCCAAGCTGTTTGACATGAGGCACTTTATTATAACCAGCATATCCATCTGTCTGAAGATACCCACTAAAGCCATTTAAAAATGTAATTGGATGCTTTTGTGATCTAGACTTTTGATAGTCATAAAGATAGATTCTGTGTTGACTGCGTTCACCTGTTGCATAGAGCCACATGTAATTGTTCTTGTTATCTTTCTCATCTAAACATTTTAAAACCGTTTCATCTGCATGAACAATATCTTCTTTGATGAGATAGGTCTGCATACGAAGAAATAGTGGCTCAAGCCATAACTCAGAGCCCTTAATGACCCAAGAAGCCATGTTTTGTCTTGAAATGTCTATACCAAAATCTACAAAGGATTGCTCTTGTCTATAAAGCGGCATCATTTTGTTATATTTCATATCTACTATAGTGGCAAGTAGCGAGGGACTGAGCATTGATCCAGGTAGAACAGGCTTTGGCATCTTAGCATTAATAATACTCCCTTCAGTACCATTTGTATCACAATGTCTACAGGCATATACTTGTCTTTTGTGATGAACGACTTTAACGGTAGCTGGAATGACTTTAAGTTCCTTACGAATGATTACTTTCATTTCATGAAGTTCATTTTGACATTTTGGACAAGTTTTCTCTTCGTCAGAAAGTTCATAATAGATTTCTTCAGTCTCTAAATCATTATAGGATTTTCGACTCTTAGTGGTCGATTTCTTTCTCTTATAAGTAATCTCTTCAATATCGGGTTCTTCACATTCTTTTAAAGACTCCTTTTCTACTTCGTTGAAAAGGCTTATTTGACCATTTGATATTGTGTCACTTGATGATCCAAATTTCTTTGATTGAGAGAGTTTGAATTGTTCTTCGTAAAACTTTACTTTAGCTTCAAGTTCCTCAATCTTTTGTTCTTTTTGAACAAGTTGATTTTCTAAGTTTTGTACGAGATCTTCAGTTTTATTTTCCGCTATAAGCGTTGATTTTTCAGTGTTTTTCATAAAACTATTATACCATTTTTGTAAAGTCAAAAAAAGCCCTAAATTGATGAATTCTTCATCTTTTTTAAGACTTTTTTAAATAATTTGACGTTCTTCAACGGGTTTGTGAGCAGAACGTTCTTTAATCGTGAGACCATCAAGTAGCCACCGAAATGAACGTTCGTCTACAGCAACATGTGTACCTCTGATTTCATCTGGCCATCTGAATTTATCTTTTTCAAGCCGTTTATAGTGAAGCCAAAAGCCACTTGTATCCCATTCAAGAATCTTAATTTTATCTCTTTTTCTATTGCAGAAGACGTAAAGATTTCTTGAAAAAGGATCTAGTTTAAAACTTTCACTTACGATAAGGGACAGGCCATCGATTGATTTTCTAAGGTCTGTGATGCCAAGTGCCAGATAAACCTTATCAATTCTGCCTGTACTAAACATGCTCTAAGAGTACCTTAATGACATCTGATAGAAAAACCTGATCAACTTGATTTTTAAGGATCATTTTGATTTTTCCAATCTGAATATCAATTTCTCCTGTATGAGCTCTTTCTGATTTTTTATTTAAATGATCATGTGATGATGTGATCAGTGTCCATTTAGGATCATCTGTATTTTGATTATGTTCAGCATTGTGACTCGCTTTATTCTTCCAGTAGCGAAAGTTGTGGATGTTTACATTGTTTTGTTCACACCACTTTGCTTGTGAAAGTTTACTTGCCTTTTGTTCTTGTAGGGCATTTTTCCAATAGCTTGGATTTGATTTTCTGGACATAGTAATTCACCTCTTTTTATTCTTGAGATGAGTTTATCATGAATGAGGCTTGGGGTTAAGGTGCCTTAAGATTTACGCTTACGTTAGGCGATGTGCTTTCTCTTCTATCATTGTTTGGAAAATACACATCTAGACTCATAATTCCTGATCTAAGAAAGCCTTAAATCCAATCTATACCAAATCTATGTATCTATCAAAATCCTAATTTCACTTAACCATAAAAGTATGCACTGAACACTTACTACCAAATGCGACTCAGCTTCCGGCTTATATGAAACCATTAAATCAACATTTCTGAGAATAGTCATGCATAATTGGCTTTCTTAGCTCTTTCGATTCATAACAAGTTCATATCAATTTTATATCATATCCAGTCAAATAATCACTAAGACTTGATTCATGCGTGCACCTAGATAACGTCAACATATGTTGAACCAAGCCAACTTCTCGATAATGTCTTTACACAAAATTTATTTCGATAGCGTAAACAAAAACTCCGCATTTCGCCTAACGTTCCCGCAATTACCGAAGTCACTCCTTTTGACCCTTAGGGCAAAAGTGGCGCTGGCCTTGCCTCGCAAGGACTGTGTCATCAGAGTGATTTAGGTAATTGACGTGTTAGACGTTGGTTTTTTTGTTTTCAAAAATTCAATTATCTCTTTCAATCTTTTTAATGCTTTTTGATTGTTAAACGTACCTGATTTATCATGTTTATTTATATCAAAATATTCCTGTTCACATGCAATAGTAATTAATTCCGCTTTGTTAATTAAGGCTTTCAGAATAGTAAGTTCTGTTATTTCAATGTCAAAGCACTCATTACAGGCAAAATAGTCAAGGTCAAAATCAAGAACTATTCTTCCCGTTATTCTCTCCATGTTAAAATCTGCATCTTTTAAGTATGAATCTGAAATTCTTCTAATTAACAAGTTATTTTCAGTTTTATCACATCGACCGTCACAATCCATACCGCAACAATCACATTCATTATTCTTGTAATAATAGCCATTGTATCTACTATCATCATATGTTTCGGACATTGTTATGACATGATATGAATTAATTATACCAAACCTTCTTGCTACCTTGATATGTTCATCATTTTGAAGAACTAGTCCTATTTCTTTTCCTTTTTCAACGCCAGAAATATTTTTAGTATTTATTTCACTGATCACCGCATAATTTGCTTCGCTTGTATCTTTAGTATCCGTGTGATAATCAAAGGTGATCAATGAAAATGGTTCTCCAATTTTATCAAAATGAGAAAACCATGAAGATAAGACTTCATTATGTTTATCATAAATATGTACTTCAAGTCCGTTTATAATATTTTTTGAAATCATAAATTCCTCTCTAAAAAAACTTGCGTCTAACGTTCCCGCAATTACCGATGTTCATCCTTTTCACCCTTAGGGGAAAAGTGGCGTGGAATATGCGTCTACTCTATATGTAATTCGACACTTATTTGTTATCTCCTTCCACACTACTCGTAAAAAAATCCATCTGCATATTCTGTGACATCAGATGAATTTCGAGTAATTGGCGTGTTATGCGCTGTTGAAGATAGTTTTACGACTTGTTTATATAACGTATATGTTATATAATTGAATTAAGTAGGAGGTTAAAATATTGTTTTCTATTGAATACTATACTAAAAATGAAAAATGTCCTATTATTGATTTTTTTAAAACAATTCCTAAAAAGGATGTCGCTAAAATACTTAGAGAAATTGAACTTCTTGAAGAATTTGGATTATCTCTTGGAATGCCACATATCAAAAAGATTGCTGGTACTAAAGCTCTGTGGGAATTGAGAGTCAAGCAATCAACTAACAATTATAGAGTATTTTATTTTACTCTGCAAAGTCAAACTATTGTTCTTTTAAATGCTTTTCAAAAGAAAACTCAGAAGACACCAGATAAAGAACTTACGAGAGCTTTAACTTATATGTCCGATTATATTGAAAGGAGTGATTATAATGAAACATGATGAAGTCAAACAACTTCTATTTCAAGATGAAGAAATCAAAAATGAATATGATACATTGTCTCCTATTTATGATATAAAGAAAGAATTGATCCGACTTCGGTTAGAACAAGGTTTATCTCAACATGATCTTGCTGAATTAATCGGCACAAAACAGTCTGCTATATCTAGACTTGAAAATGGTTCTTATAATCCTAGTGTAGAATTTTTGTCCAAAATTGCACATGCTTTAGGTAAAGAGCTTCATATTTCTTTTAATTAGCCAGCCTTAGCTGGCTTTTCTTCAATGGCGTATAACGTCCCGGGGATTCTCGAAGTGTCTTGGTCTCGGCGTTCGCTTGGCGACGTTCTTGATCCAAGTTCACAAGAACGGTGACAAGCGTTTAGCTGAGAATTGGCGGAGTTCTTGCCTCAGGTTCGCACGAACTCTGCCAATAGGGGCATTTCGAGAATCCTCTGTTAGGCGATGTGCTTTCTCTTTTACACTGTTTGAAAAATACACATCTAGACTCATAATTCCTGATCTAAGAAAGCCTTAAATCTAGCCTATAACAAATCTATGTATCTATCAAAATCCTAATTTTACTTAACCATAAAAGCATGCACTGAACACCTACTACCAAATGCGACTCAGCTTCCGGCTTATATGAAACCACTAAATCAATATTTCTGAGAATAGTCATGCATAATTGGCTTTCTTAGCACTTTCAATTCATAACAAGCTTATATCAATTTTATACCATGTCCAGCCAAATAACCACTGAGACTTGATTCATGCTTACATCTAGATAACGTCAACATATGTTGAACCAAGCCAACTTCTCGACGGTGTCTTTACTCAAAATTTATTCTGATAGCGTAAACAAAAACTCCGCATTTCGCGCTAACGTTCCCGTGATTTCCGACGTTCCTTCCTTTTAACGCCTTATCGGAAAAAGTGGCGCAGCGCTTGCCTCGCAAGGGCTGTGACATCAGAAGGAATGTAGGAAATCAACGTGTTAGAAGAAGTGCATAATATTCATAACTTCAGAGTATCATATTGTAAATTAAAATCCATCATATTTTTTTTTTCAACCATTTGATGAATTTCAAAATTATTTTTTTTTGATATTCTTATAAGCTCTTTTTTATTATCTTCTGAACAATTAATACCAATATAAATTGCACTTGGTTTAGCAGACAATAGGTTATCTTCGCTACTTTTTTTACCAATCATACATCTAAACTCATTTTCATATTTCCATGAAATATGCTTTAAATTTGAGTAAAAAGAAAAAACCAAGGCAAGTTCTTCAAATTTTTTAATATGAACATCAAATTCCTTTTGGTCTCTTTTTTTTGCATCAAAATATTGCCTTTCAAAATAACATAAAAATGTTCTAAAAATATTTGTAACATCAACTCTCTTTTTAATATATTCAACGGGCATAACTAAACTCTTTAACGTTTTATTACACACATCTGATAAATCATACTCACTGCAATACCCATTATGATTATTTGAGTAATGTGCCCACATAGGCATATTGTTTATTCCAGTATCGGTAAAACAAGTTAAGTAATGTTCTCTAGCCATTTCTTTAAAAAGTGTCTTTTCGGGGTCATTAAGAAATTTATAATCTTTTAAGATTTCATCATTATAAAAGTATCCTTTTGTATCAAAAGGATCATTCATCATTTTGAAATCAGACATATAAATTTTACTATTTCCAAGGACCTCTAGTTTAGACTCATTTGTTTTAATATCATTAGTGAATGAATTATATTGGTATAATTTTTGGGGAATAAATTTCCTTGTCATATTATATAAATCTATAATTGTCGTTTTTTCATCTTTTCTATACAGGCTTATTAAATTTTCATATTTTATTTTATTTGAGTTCATTATTTCACTTTTTAATCTATCAATATTATTTTTTCCCATGAAACTCTCCTTAAAATGCATTTCTTCTAACGTTCCCGTGATTTCCGACGTTCCTTCCTTTTAACGCCTTAGCGGAAAAAGTGGCGCAGCGCTTGCCTCGCAAGGGATGTGACATTGAAGGAATGTAGGAAATCAACGTGTTAGACGATGGCTAATCGTTTTTAGAACATATAACTGAAAATCCATGTATTTTTCCAAGCTCAATAATCATTTCTCTAAACCAATCATCAGCATAGGGGTTAACAATTACATCAAATATTAAATTTTCTATTCCAATATTTATCCCAGATAATTTGTTTAAATTATCATCATACAATGGTTTAAATTCATATTTATCTAGTTCAATACATTCGTGTTTATATGCAACTATTCTAATTTCTTTCTCTTCTTTAAATCGATGCCTCTTAATAAATAATGGAGTCAATTTGTCATTAACTCTCAACTTCATATTATCATGGCCAAAATACTTTACACGATCAAACATAAAGAAAAAAACATTATTTGTAAAATTGTTACTATCATTGATACTCTCAATGATAGAATCCACTGTAGTTCTTATAGCAACTGAATTATCATCTTTCCCATATGCAAGCCACATAAGTTCTGAATCAATTTCTGATTCATTCCAACAATTAACATAAACATTTTTTATATTGTCCTTTAGTTTTATAATGGTATCATTAGTATCCATTTCATGAGACACTATTGTACTATTTTCTTTCTTGTCATCTGAATATGATACTTCTAAACACTCTGAACCCCTTTTAAAATTCATGTATCTAAATAAATTTCCTTCTTCAACACATCCCTCTTTTTTATCTTTAAAGAGTTTTACTGAAGAAAACCATAATGATTTTTTTACAATGAAGTCCATAAATTTATCAAATTTAAGATATCTCCATATATATATTGATGACATGATTTCCTCGTTGTATGTAATATTTCCTCGGTATTTATATTTCATAAATTATCTCCTAGATTAGCTTTCGTCTAACGTTCCCGCGATTACCGAAGTCACTCCTTTTCCCTTAGGAAAAGTGGCGCTGGCCTTGCCCCGCAAGGGCTGTGACATCAGAGTGATTTAGGTAATCGGCGTGTTAGGCGTAGTAATTAATTGTTAAGCACACATTCCTCATTTTACATTTCTGGAAAAATGTCTATAGCTTTCATAACATCTATAGAATCATCTACTTTATTAATAAGTTTAGTAATCATTTTAAAATCCTCATCGCTCATTTTTCGCCCTGTAATCACTTGAAGAATTTTAACATTTATAAAAGGATTCTTTCCTTGTATAAAAACTCTTGCTTCCTCCTCATATTCCCAAACCTTATTTTTTACACTTAAAATATTACGTGCTATATCTTCAACAGGATCTGGAAACCATCCATTTTTTAAGTTAAATGTATCTAACATATATTTAATTGGTTTCACTTTGTATTTATTCTCATCAATTTCAATACCGATTACGACGCCCCTGTGCCCATTCGCATAATGTGACCACATCAAAGGTATATTATTATTCATCGACAAGCTTAAAATTCTTAATTCTTGTTTACTACTATAAATTCGATCAATGAAATCTTGTGGTATTCCACGTGAGTAGTTATACACACCTTCCATCGGATCATTTAAATTCTCGTATGTTGATGCATACAATCGTCCATTTAAGATAATATCTACAAAAAATTTAAAATCATTTAAAGTTCTATATTTATAAAACATAAATCTTCCTTTCATTGGTAGATCCCGTTAATTAATTATTGCGCCTAACGTCCCGGGGATTCTCGAAGTGTCTCGGTCTCTGCGTTCGCTTGGCGACGTTCTTGATCCAAGTTCACAAGAACGGTGACAAGCGATTAGCTGAGAATTGGCGGAATTCTTGCCTCAGGTTCGCACGAACTCTGCCAATAGGGGCATTTCGAGAATCCTCTGTTAGGCGATGTGCTTTCTCTTCTAACACTGTTTGAAAAATAAACCTTTAGACTCATAATTTCTGATCTAAGAAAGCCTTAAATCTAGTCTATAACAAATCTATGTATCTATCAAAATCCTAATTTCACTTATCCATAAAAGTATGCATTGAACACCTACTACCAAATGCGACTCAGCTTCCGACTTATATGAAATCACTAAATCAACATTACTGAGAATAGTCATGCACAATTGGCTTTCTTAGCGCTTTCAATTCATAACAAGCTTATATCAATTTTATACCATGTCCAGCCAAATAACCACTAAGACTTGATTCATGTTTGCACCTAGATAACGTCAACATATGTTGAACCAAGCCAACTTTTAGATGATGTTTTTACTCAAAATTTATTCTGATAGCGTAAACAAAAACTCCGCATTTCGCTTAACGTTCCCGCGATTACCGAGGTTCATCCTTTTCACCCTTAGGGGAAAAGTGGCGCTGACCTTGCCTCGCAAGGGCGGTGACATCGGATGAATTTCCGGTAATTGACGTGTTATAGGATGTTAGCGGCGAGATTAATCTGATTAAATTTATTAATCAAATCTAACGTTTCATCAAATTTTTCTACACCTTTACCCATAAAATTATTTGATACAACTACAACCATCATTTCCAAACATGAGTAAAGTCTATAAAAATTTATTGGTATACAATAGTCATTACTAATTCCATGTAGAATATTATGTCTATTCAACGAAATGTTTGAATTTGATTTAAACAAATATTCATATCCATATTTTTCAAAAGAAACAAACATATCCATTGCCTCATCAATTGTTATCAATACTTCATCTTTGTCATATCCTTTAGGTAAAAGAATAGGCTTATTATTTTTCATTAATAAAATTTTTTCTTTCCATTCATTTTTTCTATAATTGATTGATTGATAAAATGCACTTGTTGCACCTTTACTATCGTAGCTTAATTCATGTTTCTTACAAAATTCTCTTGATATTCCATCAATAATAGTAAGTAATAAAGTTATTGCAGCAGCGTATCTATTGAATAGAAAACATTCTACAGATTCCTTGATTAATGAAGTATATGGAAACAGCTCTTCAATATTGGAATATTTATTCATTAATTGAGTAGCAAAGTAATTGCAATTATATATACTTTCATATATTAATTCCAAGTCTGATATCTTGTTAGCTTTCTCCATTTCAAATATTGACTTCATTGTTATATACGGTGGAATTACCCATTTGTGATTTTCATGTAATCTCTTTCCAAGTGTCTTTCTTAAAAGCAACTCATTGATAGATGTCATTGGAATAATATAAACGAATAATTCATTTGTGTTGACATAAATGGATTTTAACGTACTTGTACGTCCCCACCTTATGATTGAAAAATCTATTTCACTACCGAATCTCTCTTTTAATTTATTTATTATTTCTTCATCTGCAAGATTTTTGTTATGAAGCACACCATAGTAATAATCACAGTAACTATTAATAGCTTTATTGTTATTTTTAATATTAATCACCTTCTTTAATGAGCTAATTTCCTATAACGTTCTCGCACTTACCGAAGTCGTTCCTTTTGACCCTTAGGGCAAAAGTGGCGTAGTCCTTGCCTCGCAAGGACTATGTCATCAGAACGATTTCCGGTAAGTGACGTGTTATCTGATGAAAAGCTTAAAGATTAATAAAATTACATTTTCGTTATCATTTTTTTTAACGATTCAGAATATTCAATAGAAATTACTCGATCTTTATTCAAACAATATACTTTACTGCTAGAATTATTATTCAGATTATATTTTAGTACATAAACATAATCTGAATCATGATAAAGTATTTTCCCATAGTAATTTTTTTTAGAATTAACTTCTTCGAATACTATTTTAGCAAAGTCAGAGCCATAGATTGCAATTAGTACATTGGCAAACATTAAAATGTATGTCATTAAGGCAATCGTAAACGAAATTATACTTAATACGAGAAGCTTGTTGTCTGGAACAAATTCATTAATGAAATTTAAAGGTTCATTAATCGTAATGTTAAAAAGAGTAACAACACCGATTAAAACTGCAAAAATTAGAAATGACAATGACACATATTTGATTATACTTGTAACTGTTTTAACTCTCTTTTTTAATTGAATACTATAGCAATGATTAACTAATTTCTTACTTATTTTATTCCATGCTATAAAAATTATTGCATCAAAAGTGTAAATCTGACTAAATGCAAATGAGTTCATACTAAAATTCTCAAAGTTCATCGCAAGGACATAAGTTGTCGAAATAAATAGTGGGATGATAATCATTCCACCATATATAATCCCAATATCACTTGTCATTGTTCCATTTTTAATTGCAATTGATTTCGGCAATATCATTCGAAGATATCTAATCAATGCCAGATAAATCCCCATTATTGATATTACATAAAATATATCACTGTACATATGTTTTGCTCCTTAGCTTTTTTTCAGATAACGTTCCCGCGGTTACCGAAGTCACTCT
Source organism: uncultured Fusibacter sp. (assembly GCA_965140735.1). Classification (GTDB taxonomy): domain Bacteria; phylum Bacillota; class Clostridia; order Peptostreptococcales; family Acidaminobacteraceae; genus Fusibacter_A. The sequence goes on from OZ223306.1 coordinate 1,404,925, forward strand.
CTTTTAACGCCTTAGCGGAAAAAGTGGCGCAGAGCTTGCCTCGCAAGGTCTGTGACATCAGAGTGATTTAGGTAACCGGCGTGTTAGAAGAAGTGCTTGCTACACATTTTTCATTTCAATTTTTGGAACTAATTCATTCATAGTGTAATGTACAAATTCTTTACCTAATGAAGTCAATACATACGGTTTATCATATTCAAAAGCAGATTGTAAGTACCTAGTATTTGCAACTTTTTTACGACTTTGTTGCTTGATGTAGTTTCCATTATAATCTGTAGGTCTAAATTGTCTTATAACATGTCCTACACTCAATTCATGTATTACTAACTTAAATAAATCTGCTTCAGATGAATCCTCTCTTACTTGAACCCCATAAAGTTCATCCCAAATTTCCCCTCTAGAAAAACCATCATTTTTATATAAAATTCCGATTACTTTTAAGTGAATCTCAGTATATTTTCCAATCCATTCAATAAACAATTTCACTATATCATCGGTTGAAATTGTTGATTCGGCAGCGTTGCAGAGTAAATTTCTTAACAATTTTCTCTTATATTCACTGTCTGATGCAGTCCAATCACGAAAACACTTTTTTATTATTGATAAGTATTCTTTGCTTTGGAGTCTCTCAATAGTCTTATCTTCATTCAAATCTATTCTTACCATAACTTCTGAAAGTGTTTTTCCTATGTTCTCTAAATCTTCTTCTTGTATTTTCATCCATGCTTGAAAAATGCCATTTATTCTTTTTTGATCGTTCTCCGACCATGTACTTCCAATTCCTGCTATAGCACCTCCTGCAATTGGAACGCTCCCTAATGCTGACAATATGAACCTTACTGCTGTTGGAACATTATTCGTTTGTAAGATTTCGTCTAAATTTTCTTTTATTTCATTTTTTTTGCTATCCAAAATATTCCTCCTAAAAAGCATTTCTTCTAACGTTCCCGCGATTACCGAGGTTCATCCTTTTCACCCTTAGGGGAAAAGTGGCGTAGTCCTTGCCACGCAAGAGCTATGACATCAGATGAATTTCCGGTAATCGACGTGTTATAGGATGGAGCAAATTAAAATCCATATAATCTGAGTTCCTTCTCAATATGGATAATACTCATATTTTTCTAGAAATTTAATTGAACTTAGAACATCTGAAAGTTGATACATTTCGAATACAACATTTGGTTCTAATCCATTTAACTTTATCAATTCACTCACATATTTCCAATTTATGGTTCCAGCCCCTACTGCCAAATGTTTATCAAACTTTCCATTATTGTCGTTAAGATGCAACTGAAAAATATAGTCTTTCAATTGTTCAAACCAACTTTTCATTTCAGTGTTAGAAAGATTACAGTGACCGACATCTAAACAAATACCAATTTTTTCTGAATCAACTTCTTTCATCAATCTTAAAATTAATTCAGGGGCTTGATCAAATGAGTTCTCAATTAATATCTTCAAATCAAATTTATTTATAATTTCAGTCCAAAACATTTTATTTTCAATATACGGACTGAACATAATTGACGGTAAATAGTTGGTATGAAATACAATTCTATCAAGTTTTAATTCTTCAGCAATTTTACATGAATGAATAATTCTCTCTCTTGAAATCTCTCTTATTCTTTTATCAGGACTAGAAAGATAAATATCAAAACAAGCACCATGCATTGAACAGTTTTCAGGATGGATTAGATTATCTTTGTAAAATTTGATGAGTTCTTGACATTTATCTTCATTGTCAAGTGTATCAGGAATGATAAAATCTGTAATTTCGAAGGCTGGTTTTTCCATAAAGGGATTCGTGTTATATTCGATAAATCTATCCTTATTGACTTGAATTAAGACTTTTTTCATTTTCATCTCCTAGTTTACAAAAATTCGCTCAATCATTTGCTCTTTCCTATAACGTTCCCGCGATTACCGAAGTTCATCCTTTTCACCCTTAGGGGAAAAGTGGCGTAGTCCTTGCCTCGCAAGGGCTATGACATCAGATGAATTTCCGGTAATCGACGTGTTATGGGTAGTTTTTATTTTTTATAATACAATTTAGTGAATTCTGAGTTCTGAACTAAATTATTTTTTATGAACTCAATCATTTTCTTATCACATGTTACCACATTGCAGTCAAAAATATCATGACTTGATAATATTAACATATCGTTTATATCATTTTTTCTAATTTTGGAGCCACTGAGAAAAGCCTTTTCTAGTTTATATTTAATATATTGATATGCGGTTGGACTGAATTTAGTAGAATCGTTTAGTGAACTTTTATCTAAATATTCTTTACAGAATATCTGATAATCTTTCTTGCTAATTTGTGGTTTTTTTGATAAGTATTCATATAATTTAAAATTTTCACTGCTAAATCGCTTGTATAGTTTACTTTCATTTTTTTCATTATTCATCTCTTCCTTTGAAGTATCCCCACTTTTACTCATTAACTCAAAAGAAAGTAATTTCTCAATAAATTCAATACAGGATTCTGTTATCATTTTTTCTAAAATATCCAGATAATCTTTCTCAGTATTTTTTCCTCTATATGCAATCTCCAATTTTTCTTTAAATATGTTGGTTTTATCATTACTAAGTTCAACTTCAAGGTGATGAGCCGCAATATGATCCAAATAAATTCTTTGAGGACTATTCTTTTTTTCTTTTATAAGGATAGTAAATATGAAAAAAGAAAGTATTGAGTAGTAGTAAAGCATCGTATAGGTTATTTCACCCTCAATTCTTTTTGTAATAAGTTCATCATAAGAAAACTTCATCTTTGCTATTTGCTTGTCAGGGTCATAGATAATAGGTGACTCTTCAAAATCCATTCCTTTGACATTCAAAAATCTACTATTTCCAATTTCAAAAATAGCTGAAATAATTTCACCTAATTTTTCTTTATCATGATAATATCTTATAAATGACTCATAAACTACTGCTGATGGAAAAATACACTCATTTAACTGTATTAGTTTCATGAGATTTTCATCGTCTATTTCATTATTTTTTGATATATTCGTTATATGATATACAATATTTGTATCCAAGACTAATTTCATCTTTACACCCCCTAAATAAAAATTTCCCATAACGTTCCCGTGATTACCGAAGTCGTATCTTTTCACCCTTAGGGGAAAAGTGGCGCTGTCCTTGCAACGCAAGGACGGTGACATCAATGCGATTTTGGTAATCAACGTGTTATCAGATGTACTTCGGTCTAGTCAATGCCATTACTTACTCATTATTTCTTTTACCACCTAAATTCAGCAGTATTATAATAATTAATATCTTTCATTTTTTCATTATATTCTTCTCTTCTTCCCAAATATATAAATTCCATCAATGAGTTAAACTTTAAAACGTCTTCACTAACTCCTTGCACTGTTCCACGCTCTTTATATAAACTAATTGCAGTCTCAAAACTATCATAAAGCAAACCTCTATTACTAATGGTTTGACTTACGTTAATTAGTCGTTCTTTACATAATATATACATATTCTTTGGTGAATTTTGCTCTATCACTTTAAAATAATCATAGCCATGTTTAAGGACAATCTCCCATCCAACTTTTTTACTCATAGTCGGCTTTATTTCTAAAATATCTTTTTTTTCTTCTACCCAATTAAGAGCAATCTCAGAATTAAAAGCTTTTAAAATAGATAAACTTAGTTTATCAATAATCATCAAATTATCAGGATATTTCTCATACAAATTATTTAACGCTTTATATCTTATAATCGGTGGAAGAATTGAAAAAGCTGAAACGATTTCTAAATTAGAACCAAACTCGAATTCATCAAAAAAGTTTACAAATAAATATGCATATACGTCCATTAGGCTATCAACTACTTTATTAAATTCCTCTTCACCAATAATTTTATCAATTTGACTATGTGTTGCTATATTTCCTACTTGTTGTATTTTTTCTAGAGCATCCATAAACATTTTATTATTATTTGATATATTCCTTAACTCGGTTTTGATTTTATGGTCTCCAATTGTCATTTTTTGTGTTTTTTGTAAATTCAATATTCTTCTAATGATAATTTCAGTATATGTTCTTATTGTTGCAATCGCACCTCTTTTAGACCTATCATCTAAGTAAAATGCATCTTTTATCAAATCAGATGCTAACGTAGAATATTCATTATTAATAAAATTGTCCATTCTCTTCCTCCAAGTAGTTTATTTGATATACAAAAGTAGTAATTCAGCTATTTTGACTTGATTTCAAAATATTTTAAACACGATAATATGCATATGAGAAGTATTTCTGATAACGTTCCCGCACTTACCGAAGTCGTTCCTTTTGACCCTTAGGGCAAAAGTGGCGCTGGCCTTGCCTCGCAAGGGCTGTGTCATCAGAACGATTTCCGGTAAGTGACGTGTTATCTGATGTTCTAATCACTCACTCTTTAAGTTTTCAAGACTCTCTTTTATCACTATCAAAATTAATAAACTTTATACTATTTACTTTATTGTACTGATTATAATTTTAATGTGTTAGTTACCATAATCAATATGAAAATATCAATTAACTTCCAAATTGATAATAATCCAATCATAAGATTTATATTCTAGTGTTATTCCTAATAAAAAAGTCTGATTGGTTTCATAACTTCGTATATGATATTGAATCCACATAGTTCCATCATCCATATTTAATGAATATCCATTTAATACAATATCATCAATTGCTCGTTGATATCCAACTATAGGTATTTCAAAATCATTATTGTTATTCAAAATTTTTTCATCCTCAATATAATAATCTTCACTAAGAAATGATTCCATTTTTTCAATATTCATATTTTGATATGCATTAATGAACATATCTGAGATTTGTATTGCAGATAAAAATTTTTCTTTTTCTTCTACTTTTTTATCAGTTATATCTGTTTCCGTCTCTTTTTCAATATTACTTTGGCTACAGCTACAACATAAAAGCACCATCATTAATATTAAAAGTATTTTTTTCACAATCCACTCCTTCAAAAGTAGTTTTATTTGTAATTGTCAAATTTCTGATTTCTATATAAACTAATATACACTTTAAAAAATCACCTTAGTTGATATGGTATTCCTTCTCAAGTATTTCCGTTACTTGCTTTCACCAATTTGTTCATAATTATTGATTTAATTGAGTTGAAATTATTTTCATAGATTAGAATTTCAGATAACGTCCCGGGGATTCTCGAAGTGTCTCGGTCTCGGCGTTCGCTTGGCGACGTTCTTGATCCAAGTTCACAAGAACGGTGACAAGCGATTAGCTGAGAATTGGCAGAGTTCTTGCCTCAGGTTCGCACGAACTCTGCCAATAGGGGCATTTCGAGAATCCTCTGTTAGGCGATGTGCTTTCTCTTCTAACATTGTTTGAAAAATACACATCTAGACTCATAATTTCTGATCTAAGAAAGCCTTAAATCTAGCCTATAACAAATCTATGTATCTATCAAAATCCTAATTTCACTTAACCATAAAAGCATGCACTGAACACCTACTACCAAATGCGACTCAGCTTCCGGATTATATGAAATCACTAAATCAACATTACTGAGAATAGTCATGCATAATTGGCTTTCTTAGTGTTTTCAATTCATAACAAAGTCATATCCATTTTATATCATAGCCAATCAAATAACCACTAAGGCTTGATTCATGCTTGCACCTAGATAACGTCAACATATGTTGAACCAAGCCAACTTTTAGATGATGTTTTTGCTCAAAATCTATTTCGATAGCGTAAACAAAAACTCCGCATTTCGCCTAACGTTCCCGCGGTTACCGAAGTCACTCTCTTTTAACGCCTTAGCGGAAAAAGTGGCACTGGCCTTGCTCCGCAAGGACGGTGACATCAGAGTGATTTAGGTAACCGGCGTGTTATGAGATTTAACCAAAATTACATCTTATTTTTTAAAATGAATGTATTTTGAAATTTGAATACAATTATATCTATTACTTAAAACATACAAAGCAATTATTAATAACAAGATTATATCAAAAATATTTTCTCTGTTGACTGTCCTTAATCTAATATAAAGTATATAGGAAAGGTATATTACAAGTATTTTTTGAATAGTTTGATCAGAATTTCGATTTTTACTCATTTTGCACCTTCAGCAAATTAGATTCGATTTTAATTACTTTATGAACATCTCCTTTTGTTAATTCTCTTAAATATTTAACTCTATTAATAGACAAATCATATAGACTAAACTGTCCATTCTCAAATACTTGCAGATAATCTTTCTCATGTAAGTATGAACTGTGCTCAATAATAATTTCATTTAATCCAAAAACAAATGAAAATTCATAAAAAACTTTTAACAATCTCTCACATAATTCCCTTATGGTCTCATCCTTATCTGTATTAAATAAAATGTTAGAATTACATTCATGTACATTAAGATAGTATTTTTTCTTTTGAAGCTCAAATAACCCATAGAAGTCATCATCATTTGAATAGATTTTCAAACAAATAGTAATATCATAATTATTTTTCATAAAAGAAATTCCCTTTAAAAGTAAGCGTAAATCTTAAGGCACCTTAACCCCAAGCCTCATTCATGATAAACTCATCTCAAGAATAAAAAGAGGTGAATTACTATGTCCAGAAAATCAAATCCAAGCTATTGGAAAAATGCCCTACAAGAACAAAAGGCAAGTAAACTTTCACAAGCAAAGTGGTGTGAACAAAACAATGTAAACATCCACAACTTTCGCTACTGGAAGAATAAAGCGAGTCACAATGCTGAACATAATCAAAATACAGATGATCCTAAATGGACACTGATCACATCATCACATGATCATTTAAATAAAAAATCAGAAAGAGCTCATACAGGAGAAATTGATATTCAGATTGGAAAAATCAAAATGATCCTTAAAAATCAAGTTGATCAGGTTTTTCTATCAGATGTCATTAAGGTACTCTTAGAGCATGTTTAGTACAGGCAGAATTGATAAGGTTTATCTGGCACTTGGCATCACAGACCTTAGAAAATCAATCGATGGCCTGTCCCTTATCGTAAGTGAAAGTTTTAAACTAGATCCTTTTTCAAGAAATCTTTACGTCTTCTGCAATAGAAAAAGAGATAAAATTAAGATTCTTGAATGGGATACAAGTGGCTTTTGGCTTCACTATAAACGGCTTGAAAAAGATAAATTCAGATGGCCAGATGAAATCAGAGGTACACATGTTGCTGTAGACGAACGTTCATTTCGGTGGCTACTTGATGGTCTCACGATTAAAGAACGTTCTGCTCACAAATCCGTTGAAGAACGTCAAATTATTTAAAAAAGTCTTAAAAAAGATGAAGAATTCATCAATTTAGGGCTTTTTTTGACTTTACAAAAATGGTATAATAGTTTTATGAAAAATACTGAAAAATCAACGCTTATAGCGGAAAATAAAACTGAAGATCTCGTACAAAACTTAGAAAATCAACTTGTTCAAAAAGAACAAAAGATTGAGGAACTTGAAGCTAAAGTAAAGTTTTACGAAGAACAATTCAAACTCTCTCAATCAAAGAAATTTGGATCATCAAGTGACACAATATCAAATGGTCAAATAAGCCTTTTCAACGAAGTAGAAAAGGAGTCGTTAAAAGAATGTGAAGAACCCGATATTGAAGAGATTACTTATAAGAGAAAGAAATCGGCCACTAAGAGTCGAAAATCCTATAATGATTTAGAGACTGAAGAAATCTATTATGAACTTTCTGACGAAGAGAAAACTTGTCCAAAATGTCAAAATGAACTTCATGAAATGAAAGTAATCATTCGTAAGGAACTTAAAGTCATTCCAGCTACCGTTAAAGTCGTTCATCACAAAAGACAAGTATATGCCTGTAGACATTGTGATACAAATGGTACTGAAGGGACTATTATTAATGCTAAGATGCCAAAGCCTGTTCTACCTGGATCAATGCTCAGTCCCTCGCTACTTGCCACTATAGTAGATATGAAATATAACAAAATGATGCCGCTTTATAGACAAGAGCAATCCTTTGTAGATTTTGGTATAGACATTTCAAGACAAAACATGGCTTCTTGGGTCATTAAGGGCTCTGAGTTATGGCTTGAGCCACTATTTCTTCGTATGCAGACCTATCTCATCAAAGAAGATATTGTTCATGCAGATGAAACGGTTTTAAAATGTTTAGATGAGAAAGATAACAAGAACAATTACATGTGGCTCTATGCAACAGGTGAACGCAGTCAACACAGAATCTATCTTTATGACTATCAAAAGTCTAGATCACAAAAGCATCCAATTACATTTTTAAATGGCTTTAGTGGGTATCTTCAGACAGATGGATATGCTGGTTATAATAAAGTACCTCATGTCAAACAGCTTGGATGCCTTGCTCATGCTAGAAGATATTTTACAGATGCTTTAAAGGCATTGCCAAATGATGCTGAGATCGCAATGACTAAAACCAAAGAGGGTATCCAATTCTTTTCTAGGATTTATAAATTTGAATCTGAATTTAAGGGACTCTCAGCTGATGAGCGTTTCAAACAGCGAAGCGAAAAAGTAAAACCTATCATGGCCTCACTTCATGTGTGGCTAAAATCAGAAAGTCAGCGGACTTTGCCCAAAAGTAAACTGGGTGAAGCCATCAAATATTCACTTAAGCAATGGGATAAACTCACTGCCTTTTTAGAAGATGGTCGTCTGAACTGCGATAATAACTTAGCTGAACGTGCAATCAAGCCCTTTGTTTTAGGCAGAAAAAACTTCTTGTTTGCAAAATCTCCAAAAGGAGCAACAGCAAGTGGAATTGCTTTTAGTATTATTGAGACAGCAAAAGTCAATGGGCTTAAACCTTACTATTACCTCAATTATGTTTTTGAGATGCTTCCTAACATTGATCTTAACGATATAGATGCTCTGGACGCTTGTTTGCCATGGTCAAGTACTTTACCTGATGAAATTAGGCGTAAAACAGATAAGGATGTCTAATTGATCAGACCATTTCCATTAACCTGGAGACGGCCTTTTTATTATAGTTAATTTTTATATGGTTTAGTAGGTGCTTTGGAATTTACGCTTACATTCTCAAATACTTGCAGATAATCTTTCTCATGTAAGTATGAACTGTGCTCAATAATAATTTCATTTAATCCAAAAACAAATGAAAATTCATAAAAAACTTTTAACAATCTCTCACATAATTCCCTTATGGTCTCATCCTTATCTGTATTAAATAAAATGTTAGAATTACATTCATGTACATTAAGATAGTATTTTTTCTTTTGAAGCTCAAATAACCCATAGAAGTCATCATCATTTGAATAGATTTTCAAACAAATAGTAATATCATAATTATTTTTCATAAAAGAAATTCCCTTTAAAAAAAGTTCTGGAATATAATTTTCACTATCAAATGCACAAAGATAGATATTATTTATAATTATTTTATTATCATTTAATATCTTCTCTAATATTTCCATTTTTAATTGATTTAAAAACATTTCCCTATTAAATATTTTCTTTGCTCTGTAATAATCTTCAACTTCATATGATATATACAAATCTTTATGCTGAATTTCTAAAATATGTGAAATTTGCTTTGCATATTTATATGGAATTATTAAATTGAAATTTGTTGCATAATAGTAAAGTAAATTCGCAGATATCTTACATTTACTAGATAAAACATCAAAACTATACCCATGTTTTTCCATCAATTTAATTAATTGATTAATGTGTAATTTTGTCTGTTCAACCCAAGGTCTATCAATATCAATACTTGCACTTTCAAGCTTGTAGTCTCTTTTTCTAGCATAATTTGCTGGTGTAATTCCAAAGATTTTTTTAAATGACTTTCCAAAACTAGTCCTATCAGACCAATACGATTTCTGTAATGTATTATTAAAATCATCATTATATAAGTAATAGAGGTGATCTTTCAGCATTACTCTTTTGTGATCAGCAATTATAGATAACCCGAAGTACCTATTGTAGATTTGATTACAGGTTGCATAATTATAACCGGTAATAAACTCAATTTTTTCCTTTGATAAAACTTCATTTGTATTATTTTCTAAATAGTCAAGTATTGTAAGGGCAATTGTTTTTTTCATATTCTCCTCCTACAACCATTTTCTGATAAACTTCTATGTTTATCAATAGTCAGAATTTCAATTCAATTTTTGACTATTGACATTAATTTTTTTTTGGTTATTTCTCATAACGTTTCCGCACTTACCGAAGTCGTTCCTTTTGACCCTTAGGGCAAAAGTGGCGGAGTCCTTGCCTCGCCAGGGCTGTGTCATCAGAACGATTTCCGGTAAGTGACGTGTTAGCTGATGAGCCTAAATTTTAAATCCTGTTCAATTTTTAAATCTACTTTTTCATTTAATATTGAATTATATTCATATACTACAATTGGTATATTATTGGCTAATGCATACTCAAGCTCTAATTTTACCCACTTCGACTTATAACTTTCATCTGTTTTAATCAATAATAGTATGTCGCTATTTTCTAATTCTGTTAAAACTTTTTTCTGTGATTTATCACTATTACTATCCAATAATTCAATGTAAACTTCACCATATTCATCCAATATCTTTTCTACTTTTAGTAAGCTTTCTTTGTTAATTTCTTTACTCCATGTTGTATAGCTTACAAATATTCTCATTATGCTATAACCCCCCCAAAAAACAATATAATTCCTAGAGTATTTGATATTAAAAACAGTAAATAAATTAAATGAGATTTACTAAATAATATATCAACTATTTTTATACTATCAACACGATCTTTCTCAATTGTAAATTCATCATATTCAACAGAACACTCAATTTTTTTGCCATTATTTCTTTTAAGTATTTCCTCAAATTTTTTATCCATTTTTCCTCTTAATTTTACTTGATAATAATTTGTATAACTATCTAATAACCAAAATATAACAATTAGACAATATAGAGTAACAAAAATTGATAAATCTAATGATTCTTTTGTTATTTTTAGAATAGAAGGAATAACAATACTAATCGAAGCTACAAATAGTTTTTTAACCTCTAGGCTCTTATTTGAAAAATTTAGTGTAGCATTATGCAATTGATCAATAATTTTCCAATCTATCTCATCTTGAAGTGATTTTGTATATTTAGTATTTTCCATGTTATTTCCTTTCTTAATATGCATCTATTTGCCGTTTATTTAGGCTTTTCAGCTAACGTTCCCGCTATTTCCGAAGTCACCGTTCTCGCTGGGCGATTGGCGACATTCTTGCTCTAAAAAAAATAAGTCTCTTTTGCAAGAATGATGACAAGCGCACAGTGAGAATTGGCGCAATCGTTGCTTCACTTTGCAACGATTGTGACGATAGGTGATTTAGGAAATAGTCGTGTTAGACGTTGTAGGATTTTGTTTAAGATTTTCCCATTTCGCTTTTAAATCTTTCAAAATCGGGATGTTTGTAAGTGAAATGTTATTCGGCAATTTATGTAACTCAAAGTATTTCAATTCCTTAGTTTCATTGTCATCAATTTTCACCTCTCCATCTATCTTATTTATTTTGAAAACTACATTTACAAAATAATATTCATTTCCATCTGGATACTTATGATATTGATTTTTTCCTGAATATACATTAAACAATTCTATATTGCTGATTTTTAGTCCCGTTTCTTCATAAACCTCTCTAATAATTGCCTCTTCCACGGTCTCTCCAATTTCCATACCACCGCCGGGAATACACCAATTATTGTCATCACCTCTCCGTTGAAGTAATATTTCATTTTTTTCATTCAATATTATCGCTCCTGTAACACAGGTATTTCTAATTTCCATTCCTTTTCATCCTTCTTTTTTAATCCTATTGCGTCTAACGTTCCCGCAGTTTCCGATGTTCCTTCCTTTTAACGCCTTAGCGGAAAAAGTGGCGCAAGACTTGCCACGCAAGACTTGTGACATCGGAAGGAATGTAGGAAATTGTCGTGTTATCTGTTGTTCGATTCAAAATATGGGATAACCCATGATTTGCTCACTCCATCTCCGCTAAAGTGTACCTGAACTTCATAATTTTGTGGGAAAAATAGGTTTCTTTTATACTCAAGGGGAGCTGGAAACACTATTTCAATTTGTTTTTCCTTAAATTCAAATTTAGAAACACCTTTGTCATATTCATCAATAAAATAATATTCTTTTAATTTTGATATTTTTTTTATAAGTTTAAATAAACTTGAATACATATCTAAATCTGACTCATCATAAGGAACCTCTTCATTAATCGCAATAGATTTCATGACTAAAACTTTTCTTATTTCAGCTTCCAAGTAGTCACATATTTTAAGCCAGTATATAAAAACACGTTTAATATCATAATTGTATGATATTCCAGTATGTTTTCCTTTGAATTTTGGATGAATTTTCATATTAGGTACTATAACACCGTCTTGATCAATACTTTCGATAAAGTAGCCAAGGTTTTTTCCATAGATACTTTTTATAGATATTGAATTATATCTAGCATGATTATGTTTTACAGAATTATTTATTAAAGAATAAATTTCTCCTAAGGGCTTTATGTTACCATAATAATTATTTAAAATTTCGGGAATAACATTTTTCAATTGCTCATATGCAAATTTGCGATTCAAGTTTAATTCATGAGAATGAAAAAAACACTTTAAAATATGATAGCTATCGTCAATAAAAGCATTAAAAGACTCCATAATTTCTAGATGCATCTCGTTTAGTTTTTTAATGTTTTTCCCATTTTCATATTCATCTAAAAATGTATTCAAAGAATTTAAAAATCTCATTTTTGATACATTAAATATTCCTAAAGGATGTCTTAATCCATGTTCAAGATTAGTCAGTTGATCCGAATTGAGCGATTTTAAAAGCCTGTTTATGCTGAGATCAATATTCTTTTCATTGTGCATAGTAAAATTCATTTTCATATTTTACACTCCTTGAATCGAATTGCAGATAACGTTCCCGCAGTTTCCGACGTTCCTTCCTTTTAACGCCTTAGCGGAAAAAGTGGCACTGCACTTGCTCCGCAAGGGCTGTGACATCGGAAGGAATGTAGGAAAATGACGTGTTATGGGAAGTTTTTAGAAGGGTTTTAAGTCCCCCTCAATTTTCTTTAATACCATAGTAGTATAATCTTTAAGAACTTTAGGATTTTTGGGTCGCATTGACGCTTCTAACATCTCATTTTTAATTGATGTATAAGAACATTTCTTTGATATTCTGTCTAAAAATCTAAAAATTGATTTTGAATTTTTTCTAAACATATACTCAATAAGAACCTCATACTCTTCTATTTCTGCCAAGCCAACGTAATTAATTTTCAATTTACTCTGAGATAAAATTTCACTTAATTTACTTTGAAATTCACCAAGTCTTGGAACAATATCTGGCGTAATTGTAATGAAATAGTATTGCAATTCTTGAGTAATTTTATCATTTCCATTAAATTCTACAATTTTTTCAATAGATTTTATTGCTTGTTCTATCGTTTTATAAACAATTTTTTCTTGAGATTCCTTTAAAAAACTATTTTCAACTCCATTTAATCCTTTGTAGGCAATTCTTCTTAATTTTGCTTCAAAAACAAGTATATTATTTCCAAGTTTAATCATTAAATCAGGACTTCTATATTGCTTTTTTTTAAAATAAAATTCTTCAATGATTTCATATTTACTGCTAATAGATAATTTTTTTGTTTCCTTTACAACCCAAGTTAAATAATATTCAAAAGCCCTACCCATATATGTATTAAAGTCAGAACCTTTTTCACAAAAACTTTCTCTTATCTTGAAAAATAGAGCATTATGCAATTGATCATGCATTCTAAATCTAGATACAGGAAATATTTTATCTTGTTTTGTTCTTATCAGTGGTCGATTAAAAAAATATTCAACATCCCAGTATCTATCAATAGATTCTTTTAGCCACATGTCTATTTTTTCCTCCACGCATAAATCTTCAATAATCTTTACTGCAATTTCATTCATAGAAGTGCTTTTATAGTATTCCTTGTAATCCAACAACCAAATACCATTTAAACTTTTATCTGCTGAATTAAACTTGAAATGCAATGATAACATTACTGCAAAATACTCTTGTATAGAATAATTATAGTATTGCTTGTAAATTTTATCAATCTCCACATACTCTTTGCAATCAGATAAAGAAAGTTGTACATTATCATCAAGAAACATAAAATATGATCGTGCAATTTGACTTATATTATCAACGCTTGAATTGAAATATAAATTTCTATTCAACTCATCGACGATTAAATCATCAGAGAAATTTATATTTAATTGGCCATTAATCCCTAACATTAGATGGAAACATTGATATAAGCACTCAATTTGATCAATTTCTTTCTCACAATCGTGATTTCTTGAATACAATAATATCCACTTCCACAATATTTCTATACTTTGCGGTGTATATAGTATTCTTTCAGTAGATAACTTTTTTTCAGCTTTCATAGCATAATTATAATTTGGATACAAGTCTTTTAGACACTCTACAAAAAATTTATCAAAAACATGCGTTCCGACACCATAGTATGATAATTTTGATAATAGAACAGACAACGGGTAAGTGTTAATACCTTCTATAAATTCAACCAGTTGCTGTTTAGAAGGTACTAATTCAAATACTTCTTGACTAGTTAAAAAAACTTGTATGATATCCATATTTTGCTCCTTCTCAAAATTTCCCATAACGTTCCCGCAGTTACCGAAGTCACTCCTTTTGACCCTTAGGGCAGAAGTGGCAAAATCCTTGCCTCGCAAGGGATGTGACATCAGAGTGATTTAGGTAACTGACGTGTTAAACGAGCGTTCCATAATCTTTTCTCTAAAACAATTATACGCATCTTCTGTCCATTCGTGATAACATGCCAATTCGCCTTTTTGTTTATGTAACGTTTCTAAATAATAAAAAATTGCCTCATCTATTGAATTATCTAATTTTTCTTTCATTTTCAATATTAGATCTATATATTCTTTTTCTTTCCAACTTAACTTATCTGATAAAAATAAAATCTTATCTATAATACTCGGATTCATTTTTAAGGTTGTATGACATTCAACTGCATTCAAAATATCAGTATCCTCAATTTTAAAAACTTGGGTTGCTATGATTCTTGATGCAAATTGATGTAAGATACCTAAGTAATTTAATTCATTTTGGGATACTATTTTTCCATTGTCAGTACAAAACATGACAATATCACTTCTTTTTACCACTCTGCCTAAATCATGAAGTAATGCTGCTATAATACATTTCTCACGAATTTCATCTTCCAAATTTTTCATCATACTTATTTGATATATAACATCAAGTGTATGTTCATAGACTGACTTCATATTAAAATTTTCATAATATGATTCAATATTTTCCATAAGATTATTATTTTCAAATTTAAAATCTGTATACATTTTAATTACTCCATTTTAATTTTTTGTGGAATGTCGGTTAACGTCCCGGGGATTCTCGAAGTGTCTCGGTCTCTGCGTTCGCTTGGCGACGTTCTTGATCCAAGTTCACAAGAACGGTGACAAGCGATTAGCTGAGAATTGGCAAAGTTCTTGCCTCAGGATCGCACGAACTCTGCCAATAGGGGCATTTCGAGAATCCTCTGTTAGGCGATGTGCTTTCTCTTTTACACTGTTTGAAAAATACACACCTAGACTCATAACTTCTGATCTAAGAAAGCCTTAAATCCAATCTATAACAAATCTATGTATCTATCAAAATCCTAATTTCACTTAACCATAAAAGCATGCACTGAACACCTACTACCAAATGCGACTCAGCTTCCGGCTTATATGAAACCATTAAATCAACATTACTGAGAATAGTCATGCATAATTGGCTTTCTTAGCTCTTTCGATTCATAACAAGTTCATATCAATTTTATATCATATCCAATCAAATAACCACTAAGACTTGATTCATGCTTGCATCTAGATAACGTCAACATATGTTGAACCAAGCCAACTTCTCGATGGTGTCTTTACTCAAAATTTATTCTGATAGCGTAAACAAAAACTCCGCATTTCGCACTAACGTTCCCGCGATTACCGAGGTTCATCCTTTTCACCCTTAGGGGAAAAGTGGCGTAGTCCTTGCCACGCAAGAGCTATGACATCAAATGAATTTCCGGTAATCGACGTGTTATAGGATGGAGCAAATTAAAATCCATATAATCTGAGTTCCTTCTCAATATGGATAATACTCATATTTTTCTAGAAATTTAATTGAACTTAGAACATCTGAAAGTTGATACATTTCGAATACAACATTTGGTTCTAATCCATTTAACTTTATCAATTCACTCACATCTTTCCAATTTATGGTTCCAGCCCCTACTGCCAAATGTTTATCAATCTTTCCATTATTGTCGTTAAGATGCAACTGAAAAATATAGTCTTTCAATTGTTCAAACCAACTTTTCATTTCAGTGTTAGAAAGATTACAGTGACCAACATCTAAACAAATACCAATTTTTTCTGAATCAACTTCTTTCATCAATCTTAAAATTAATTCAGGGGCTTGATCAAATGAGTTCTCAATTAATATCTTCAAATCAAATTTATTTATAATTTCAGTCCAAAACATTTTATTTTCAATAATCCAGTTTTCAATATACGGACTGAACATAATTGACGGTAAATAGTTGGTATGAAATACAATTCTATCAAGTTTTAATTCTTCAGCAATTTTACATGAATGAATAATTCTCTCTCTTGAAATCTCTCTTATTCTTTTATCAGGACTAGAAAGATAAATATCAAAACAAGCACCATGCGTTGAACAGTTTTCAGGATGGATTAGATTATCTTTGTAAAATTTGATGAGTTCTTGACATTTATCTTCTTTGTCAAGTGTATCAGGAATGATAAAATCTGTAATTTCGAAGGCTGGTTTTTCCATAAAGGGATTCGTGTTATATTCGATAAATCTATCCTTATTGACTTGAATTAAGACTTTTTTCATTTTCATCTCCTAGTTTACAAAAATTCGCTCAATCATTTGCTCTTTCCTATAACGTTCCCGCAATTACCGATGTTCATCCTTTTCACCCTTAGGGGAAAAGTGGCGTAGAATATGCGTCTACTCTATATGTAATTCGACACTTATTTGTTATCTCCTTCCACACTACTCATAAAAAAATCCATCTGCATATTCTGTGACATCAGATGAATTTCGAGTAATTGGCGTGTTATGCGCTGTTGAAGATAGTTTTACGGCTTGCTTATATAACGTATATGTTATATAATTGAATTAAGTAGGAGGTTAAAATATTGTTTTCTATTGAATACTATACTAAAAATGAAAAATGTCCTATTATTGATTTTTTTAAAACAATTCCTAAAAAGGATGTCGCTAAAATACTTAGAGAAATTGAACTTCTTGAAGAATTTGGATTATCTCTTGGAATGCCACATATCAAAAAAATTGCTGGTACTAAAGCTCTGTGGGAATTGAGAGTCAAGCAATCAACTAACAATTATAGAGTATTTTATTTTACTCTGCAAAGTCAAACTATTGTTCTTTTAAATGCTTTTCAAAAGAAAACTCAAAAGACACCAGATAAAGAACTTACGAAAGCTTTAACTTATATGTCCGATTATATTGAAAGGAGTGATCATAATGAAACATGATGAAGTCAAACAACTTCTATTTCAAGATGAAGAAATCAAAAATGAATATGATACATTGTCTCCTATTTATGATATAAAGAAAGAATTGATCCGACTTCGGTTAGAACAAGGTTTATCTCAACATGATCTTGCTGAATTAATAGGCACAAAACAGTCTGCTATATCTAGACTTGAAAATGGTTCTTATAATCCTAGTGTAGAATTTTTGTCCAAAATTGCACATGCTTTAGGTAAAGAGCTTCATATTTCTTTTAATTAGCCAGCCTTAGCTGGCTTTTCTTCAATGGCGTATAACGTTCCCGCAATTACCGATGTTCATCCTTTTCACCCTTAGGGGAAAAGTGGCGTGGAATATGCGTCTACTCTATATGTAATTCGACACTTATTTGTTATCTCCTTCCACACTACTCATAAAAAAATTCATCTGCATATTCTATGACATCAGATGAATTTCGAGTAATTGGCGTGTTATGCGAAGTAATAATAATTGTATTCCATTTCTATTTAGTACCATAACTCCCAGCTACATTTATCACATTCTAAATGATAATTTCGTTCATTCAAAACATCATAATTAATCTTGTTTCCACATTCAGGACAGCTTTTTTCTTTTATCACTTCTCTTACATATCTTAAATTATTTAAATATCCTTCAAGATAATTAAATTTACTTACTGAAATTGCGTGTTCCCTGTCAATTACACAGACTTTTAATCGAACATTGTTATAGACTAAAAGATGTTCGAAAGCATAACAATCAAAGTAATTTTCACCATTTTTCCTTTTTCTTATAACTAAATACTTATTGCTTCCGCAAACACTACAATAATACTCTTCTTCTTTAACTTTAATCTGATCAACTAAAACTTGATAATCTTGCTGATGAAGTCTATATTTCTCTCTAATTTCTTTATAAGGTAATTTATTTTTCCATACATCATTAAGGAAATTAATATATTGCTCATTGTAATTACTTTTAATAAGATTTATAATTCCACATTTTTTATTAAAGAAATTGAACTTATTATATAATTCTATTTTCTTAATTTTTGGATCTTTCCAAAACACCTCAATCATGTTATCCCATTTCGCATCTGTATATTTATCATCGTATGTAATAAAATTATTCACATCATAACTATTAACATATTTGTCAATATCAAAATTTTTATATGTATTATCTTTAATTTTGATTCCTCTTTTTTTTACAATCAATTTCATTTTCCTACTCCTCTATTATTATTTTGCATAACGTTCCCGCTATTTCCGAAGTCACCGTTCTCGCTGTGCGCTTGGCGACATTCTTGCCCTAAAAAAAATAAATCACTTTTGCAAAAATGATGACAAGCGCACAGTGAGAATTGGCGCAATCGTTGCTCACTTTGCAACGATTGTGACGATAGGTGATTTAGGAAATAGTCGTGTTATACGCAGTTATTATCAATTCGTTTATATATTGAGCTCCTAAAGACTTTTCGTCATTATTAATTCCATTGGCTCGTTAGGTAATACAAATCCACCAATTTCCCTATAGCCAATCTTTCTGTAAAAGTGTTGTGCATCTTCATTCGCCATAGTACTTGTCATCAGTAAATTATACTTATCACTAATCATCAATTCTTCCCAATAGTTTACAAGACCTTTTCCATATCCCTTGCCTCTATAATTTTCCATTATAAATAGCATGTTCATAAAAGGATGTTCATCCCAAAACATACCGTATCTTAACCATCCAATAAAATCATCATTATTATATGCTATTAGTATTTTTCCAGATTTCAATTTCTAGATTAGCATCGTCTTGTCGATATGTGTCTCATATTTTGAAATTAGTTCGTAATCACTTTCAGTTGCGATTTTAAATTTTATGTCCATTTTGACTCCTCTACTTGATAGTAATTGCGTATAACGTTCCCGCGATTACCGAAGTTCATCCTTTTCACCCTTAGGGGAAAAGTGGCGCAGCTCTTGCCTCGCAAGGGCTGTGTCATCAGATGAATTTCCGGTAATCGACGTGTTAGCTGTTGAAGCAGTCGTTTTACAGATCATGCTCAATTGATTCTCCACAATGTGGACAAATAATAGTTGTCTTTTCAATGTCTTTTTTAGTAATCAATTCTATAAACCCAGAGCTAATAATTCCCGTAGGTAATGCTACTAGCCCAATACCTAATATTGCGATTATACTTGCAAATAATTTTCCCATTGCTGTTATTGGATAAATATCACCATATCCTACCGTAGTCAGAGTTGCGATTGACCACCAAAATGACGCAACAATATTTGGAAATGAATCTGGTTGAACCTCTGATTCAAAGTAATACATCATTGTTGATGAAATCATTATCATAAAACCCATAACAAATATAGTAGCTAATAGCTCATCTTTCTTTTCTTTTACTACCCCAGTTATTAAGCCCAATGCTCTTGTATATCTATTGATTTTTAAAATTCTTAGTAGCCTAGAAATTCTAAACATTCTTAAAAATCTTAAGTCTACTTTTATTAACATTGGTAAATAGAATGGTAATATTGCAAATAGGTCGATAATTGCCATCGTTGAAAACATATATTTGAATGTTGCCCCAACTTTAGTTTTTGGAGAAGGATATCGTAAATCTGCTGTCCAAATTCTTAAAGCATATTCAATTGTAAATATAACTACTGAGATTGTTTCAAAAGTACGAAATTGATAATAGTACAAGGAATAAATTGAGTTAAATGATTCTAGAACTATTGAACTTGTGTTCAAAATAATTAGAAGTAAAATTACAGAATCAAAGTATTTACTCGCTTTATCACCATTTTGTGCTTTTTCAATTATTTCGTAAGTTCTACGTTTAACCGATGAATACTTCCCCATAATTTTCTCCTAATTTCTTGACTGCTTTTTCAGCTAACGTTCCCGTGATTTCCGATGTTCCTTCCTTTTAACGCCTTAGCGGAAAAAGTGGCGCAGTGCTTGCCTCGCAAGGGCTGTGACATCGGAAGGAATGTAGGAAATCAACGCGTTAGAAGTTGGTTTTCAATATTCCATTTTGGCTCTTTTTTATGTACTCACTTATTATTGGTAATACAGGTGCACTTATATTCTTTGGAATGTCATCAATCTTATAAAATTTAGCATCCCGTCCCTCTGATTTCTCTACTTTTATTTCGCCTTCATAGGATTTACATAGATAGGTCACTGTCACATTATATACTTCATTTCCATCTGGATATTTATAATATAGCTGTTCGCCTGAATATACATTGAAAAGTTCTAGTTCAAGACACTCAATATTTATTTCTTCTAATACTTCTCTACGTGCTGTTTCTTCCATACTTTCGCCTAATTCCATCGCTCCACCTGGAAGCCCCCACCAATCTCTGTCAGTTCTATGATGAAGTAAAATTTCATTTTCTTCATTAATTATTATGACATTAGCTCCACACATTATGATCGGCTGAGTCCCAATGTATTTTCTTAAACTCGATATATAGTCCAATTTTATGCCCTACCTCATTCAACTTTTTTTCGATTCATTTTTTTAAATATAAAACTGAAAGAATTTCTAAATCAAATTCAATTTGTACAACCTACAATACTTCCGATAATATCTATTAGTATATTGAAAACTTTCTTCTAACTCCCCTATTCCCGCCCCCCAAATGCAAAAATAACTACAATCAAGGTGGGGTTCCCGTAAAAACATTTCGGTAAAGTTACTCCAATCGGTCTAAAGGATTTACAATCTTTTGCAACGATGCCGTGGAAACATGCGTATAAATCTCAGTGGTCTTAGTGCTAGAATGTCCCAAAAGTTCCTGTATATATCGGATATCCACACCTGAATCCAAAAGATGGGTTGCAAACGAATGTCTTAAGCTGTGAAAAGTCACATGTTTATAAATATCTGCCTTCTCAGCAGATGCATGAAACACCTTCTGTAAGGTCCTCTCAGATAAACCTTTATCTCTATTGGTGTTCTCAAAAACGAAATGTTTCGGTCTATAAACCCTATAATAATCGATCAACTGCTCATTCATTTTAGCCGAAAGTGTACTAATACGATCTTTTCGTCCCTTTCCTTGCCTAATAACCACAAGCATCCGGTCACTATCAATATCATTCAAAGTCATACTAATAACTTCACTAATCCTAAGTCCACAAGAATATGCCAACATTAAAGCTGTTTTATGCTTAATATTAGTCGTCACATCAAATAAACGCTTTACTTCCTGTTGACTCATCACCTTCGGTAATTTGCGTTCTTTTTTAGGACACAACAATTTTAAAAATTGATCTTCCCTCACATTTGCATTGATCTTAATATACAGTTTAATCGCATTAATAGCCTGATTACAATAAGCATGACTACATTTTTTCTCTTCAAGTAGCTCTACGATATAACCATTAGCAGTATCTATAGAGAAAAGATCCGTCGAATATAATGCATACCGTTTAATATGGTTGATATAAGTTTTTATGGTCTTTGGGCTATATCCCTTTTGAACCAAATAACGTCTCACTTTTTCAAGTGCTTTTGCTTCCTTTAAGGCTTTCACTTTTAAATCTTCAACTTTTTCCTTTGAGGCATCCATTTTATTCACAGGCACATCGTTGCTCGAATTCATATACTTGCCCAAATAGTGACCATTCCCTTTATGACCAGTCTCTTTTTCGAGCTTCTCTTTCAGCTTAACTAACTGTTCATATTTGCTTGTCGGAAATATCCATAAATATAACTCTGGATTCCACTTCCCCAACCCAATTTCTTTCAACTGCTCAACAATTTCAGGAGTGTATATGAATTTAACTTTCACTACGCCTTTTTCAACCCAAACTCTCATCCCCAACCTCTTTCATTATAACAACTATAGATTCTAAACTAAAGCCTATTCTTACATAAAATACTATTCTTGTAGAAATTTATTTATTCATTTTAAATTCACACCAACACAAGGATATCTAAATGATATCTTATCAAACCTCTATTTCCATTATATGTATTTTATTATACATCAAACTCCATATAATGGAAACTGATTCTTTTTATCAGTCTTCTCAAATTTCTTTAAATAAGCGACGTACAGTAAGATGCATAATCTATTTAAGCCACTTTTCGTTCCAAAGAGGCCATACCAATTGACAAAAACAAGACACTTTATTAACATCTAGATACACAGATAGCAAGTTAATCTTTTCACTAACTATAAAAAGGCGGTGACTTATGGACTTACTTTTCTCAAACACAATCATTCTACTTATTCTTGCTTTTGCATTTTACTCAATAATCAAATTCGCAAAGCGATTTCGAAAAATAGATTTGATATTCGGTACACTTTTAGCTCTCTTTTCAGTTTTTTATAAGAATTTAATCCCAAATGCCTGTGCTGAATTCGGCTTCCCAATCAGCTATGTTCAAGTCTACAAATATGAATCTTTTCCTAGTTTTAATTTCAATGTGATTACTTTTTTCTTTGATGCTTTTATCTGGACTATTCTCATTAAACTCATCCGATATATTACCTACAAAATTCATATCCTTAATGAAGAAAATACTCAAAACAAATAAGCGGTTACATACAAAAAACACCTCGAAATTTACACTCAACTCGAGGTGTTTACTATTAAATAGGTCCTCTGCCCCTTTGAAGTTTTATCAATACAAATACAGCGGCACTTTTACTGCTTTTTTCTTTTTCATATTCACATCAAAAAAGACGCCTTCAAATAGCGTCTCATAACCTTTAACCATCTTAATATTTCTACTTCTTTGTCTCAATTATGCTTTAAACAATACTATCCAGTACACCTTATAGCCTCTTTTCAACAGCCCATCACGCCTTCTGCGCTACTTCTTTCAATTGCCATGTAGACCATAAGCTTGAAATTGCTTCCACAATCACAGGATCAAATTGTCCACCGCTACAGCGTTCTATTTCTTCTCTGCAGGCTTTTAATGAAACCTTTTGACGATACAAACGTTGAGAAGTCATTGCATCTATTGTATCGCTAATTGCCAAGATTCGAGACTCAAATGGAATTTCTTCGCCTTTTAAGCCATCTGGATAGCCACTACCATCGTAAGCCTCATGATGATGTTTGACAATCAGAGCGATATCAGCTAACGCCTCAGACTTTATTAAAATTTCATAGCCGAGTTCACTATGCTTCTTCATTTGTTCATACTCTGAAAAAGTCAATTTACCAACCTTATTTAAAATAGTATCTGGTATACCGATCTTACCAATATCATGCAAATGCCCTGCTATATGAATCTTGTCTAATCTTGAACCTGTAATCCCCATTTTATAAGCAATATCACTTGCTATTTGGGCAACACGATCAGAATGCCCTTTAGTATACAAATCTCTCATTTCAAGTGCACTAACAAGGCATTCAATAATATCATGGTAATGTTTATATTTTATTTCTTCAAACATGGAGAACCTCATTTTACTGCATTAACTTCAGCATTTTTCACTAAACACTGTTAAGTTTATGTTCTATTATCTATTTTATGCTTTATTATCTATCAAAATTTTTTACCTTCTAAAATAATCGATAATAATTATCATTTAGAATTGTATCTTATTATACTGCCACTGTCAATCTTGCTTTTCAATTTATATTCGGTTTTACATACCACTTATCATCTTTGCTTTTACTCAATATGGAGCACGTTTATAATGAGTAAAAAAGCTGGCTCAAATGTTTTAGAAGACTGTGAATATCTAACATAAGTACCTCACTCTAATTTGTTGATTGATTTAACATTTCTGCCTCTATACTGGACGAAAACTAATCATTTTAATAAGCGCTATCCAGACAACTCCTTTCGTTATCTGTATAGCGCTTATTAAGTACGTTAATTCTTATTCTACTGTTACCTTTTAATTATGCATCAACTTTTTTCTACTGTTAATTCTCATTGCACATCAGCTTATTTTACATCAGCGTACTGCACAACTTCTTATTGCACATTATCCTCTAACAACATCTTGCCAATGAGCTCACATCCTAAATGATAAGAAGGGCCATCTCCAATTGTGGCAACGATGTACTTTTCTTCACCATAGCTCGAAATAAACACATTTCTGCCATCTTCAAGTTCTATAGTCATTGTAAGGCCAGTGATCATTTCGATATGGGCTGTATCCATGATAAAGCTTTCATTAAAAGCTGTCTTGATCGCTTGAATTTCCTCTTCAGTAAACGTTTTGTCTACTACATTCCCTTCCATATCTCTTAGAGTAATCGATTTGATCCTGTCTATGGATTTGGCCTCTTGTATCTCTTTTGCAGCCTCTTCACTCATCTTAGGGCTCGTCCCAGAAGCAAGATCTCCTGAATCCGTTTCCGAATCAGTTGCGGGTTCTGAGACTGGCAAGTTTTGTGAATCTGTATTTGATCCTGAAGGTGAATCTTCAACTTTTTTGGCACAACCTGTTAATCCTAATAGACCAACACTTATAATAACACATCCGATTAATAAACTTCTTTTCATAAAAAGCACTCCTTTATTCTAGTTAAATTTTTATGTCTATAGTATTAAGACGACATTCACATCAAAAAGTTCCATTATATTTGTCACAATATTTTATCATAACGCTTATCATTATACTTATGAGGATTTAAAAAATGTATATAAAGACATAGACAATAGAGCCCTTTTCATGTTAGATTAAAGAAAACCCATGGAAGTAGCTACTAAAAAGTCAAGATGATTTCTAAAAAAGAAGAAAGGCTTTTATATGTAGTTCAATTTAAAAACAGGGTATACTTAATAAAGGGGACTAATCATATTTTTACAAGCTGTACAAACAGCAGTATTATGGTGCTTATGTTGTGAAATCTTTTTCTGATACTTTTGCCCAAATTTGTTGTCTTTACATTTACCAATACACGCAACTCTTAAATCTACTATGAAATATGCCACAATGTTATTGATTCAATTATATAAAAAAATTATAACGAAGAAAGGAGAGTATACTAAGACAGTTTTAGTATACAAAGGTAAATTATGAATAAATGGCTTGGATTAGATATTGGTGGTACTAAAATTTTGGGTGCACTTTATGGAGATGACAATAAAGTCATAGCGCAAAGCAAAAAGAAAACGAAAGCACAAGAAGGCGTTGAAGTTGTCATAGAGCAGGTTTATAAAGTCATCGATGCACTTTATGAAGAAATCCCTGAGGATGAACAGTCTAATATTTTAGGTATTGGTATAGGCGTTCCTGGAATTGTCACAAAAGAAGGCGTTGTAAAGTTCTCCCCTAATATTCCTTTTAGAGATTTTGAATTAAAATCTCTCATTGAAAAAAAATACAAACTTCCCGTTACCGTTGGTAATGATGTCAATGTTGCCATGTTTGGTGAATATAAATTCATCTCTGATGTCATTAATAAAAATGTCCTTGGGCTATTTGTAGGGACTGGCATCGGAGGGGCTATTATCATAGATAGTACATTATACATCGGTCAAGGTGCAGCTGCTGAATTCGGACATATCGTTGTCAACGCAGATGGTGCCTTCTGTGGCTGTGGTGCTCAGGGGTGTTTAGAAGCATATGCTTCTAAAACTGCGATGCAAAGATATATAGAAACCCAACTCTCCAAAGGTAGACTCTCTTCACTTAGAGATTTTAAGGAGAAAGATGGCGCTGTAATCAAAAGCTCTACCCTACAAAAAGCATATGAGTCAAATGATTCTTTAGCCATTGAAGTCATTCAGTATGCCTCAAAGTATCTTGGTATAGCGATCGGAAGCTTAGTCAACATGTTTCATCCAGATCTATTTATTCTCGGTGGCGGGATCATGGAATCCCTTGGGAAAGAAATGATGCCACTTATGCTTAAAGAAGCTGAGAGGCATGCAATGCCTAGCTTATTGGACTCCGTTGATTTTGAAATAAGTAGTTTGGGTGACGATGCAGGTATCTATGGTGCCTTTCAATTAATAAAAAATGCTTAAGAAATAATGGCCTTTATTTCTTAAGTTTATCCTTTTCTTGTTTTACATTAGGTACAATAAGGGGATCGTTCATATTTTATTCATATATTTTACATGGATTTAACATATACTTTACTTAGAATTAACTCAAACAGGTGTGGTCTCTGTTAGAATAGATGAGTAATTATTTTTTATCAAATGATAGTTAATAAAATTTGAGGTTTTCATAAGGAGGCATTGGGCAATGTCGATTGCTATTGGCGTAATAGGTGGATTAGGCCTATTTCTTTACGGAATGCAGATAATGGGAGCAGGACTCCAAAAAGCTGCAGGTAAAAAACTGGAAAGAATTATTGAAGTACTGACAACAAACCGTTTTATGGGGGTCATTGTCGGTATGCTCGTTACGGGTGTCATCCAGAGTTCAAGTGCGACGACTGTTATGGTTGTCGGATTTGTAAATGCTGGTATTATGAATTTAACGCAAGCTGTTGGTGTGATTATGGGTGCCAACATTGGAACCACAATCACAGGTCAAATTGTCTCTATGTCCATTGAAGACATCGCCCCCATTTCAATCGGGGTTGGTATGGTTATATGGATGGCAACTAAAAAGGACAGCAGAAAAACACTTGCAGAAATTTTAATTGGTCTCGGCATATTATTTTTAGGTATGGAACTCTTAAAAGATGCTCTAAAACCATTAAGAGAACTTGAAGCCTTTAACACTATGATCCTTTCACTAAGTCATCATCCCGTGTTAGGTGTTCTAGTTGGCTTTGCATTGACTTTTATTGTCCAAAGTTCAAGTGCATCCATTGGGATGCTCATCGCACTTGCTTCTCAAGGTGTTCTACCACTTGCAGCAGCACTTCCAATTTTATATGGTGATAATATTGGAACCTGTACCACTGCCTTACTCTCCAGTATTGGCGCCAGCAAAAATGCCAGGAGAGCAGCCATTATTCACTTAGTTTTTAATGCTATTGGTACACTTTTATTTGTAGTTGTGCTTTCTGGTCCGATTACAAAACTCGTTACATCGTGGAATCCGGCGGATGTTGGAAGGCAAATTGCCAATGCACATACTGTGTTCAACTTAGCAAACGTTGCCATTCAGTTCCCCTTTGCTTTCTTTCTTGTTAAAGTTGCTCTCTGGCTTGTTCCAGATAAAGCTGAAGATCATGCAAACGAGAAAATCACACGTTTCATTGATGATCGTATTTTAGAAACACCTACTATTGCCATAAAAAGTGCTATTAATGAAGCGATTAACATGGGCAATATCGCCAAAGACAGTTTATCTTTTGCAATGGATGGCTTCTTTGAAGGACAGCTTGATAAAGTCAAAAAGACTTTCGTTCTTGAAAAAGACATTAACAAACTGGAAACAGTCATTACTGAGTTCCTCGTAAAATTATCTAATAGAGATATTTTAGATACGGATAGACGTTATATTGATGGTTTATTTAACAATATCAACGATATTGAACGGATTGGAGATCACGCAGACAATATTGCGGAACTCATCCTTTCTGTTAATGAGAAAAATATTGTTTTTACTGAAAAGTCTAGAAATGCTTTATTGATTATGTATAACAAAACAAAAACAACTTATGAAATTGCATTAAAAGTGCTTAATAAACCTGATCAAACCATGATCAATGAAGTTATAGCACTTGAAAAAGAACTCGATACACTGGAGCGCGAAGCGCGTCACGATCACTTTACTCGACTTAATAACAATGAATGTAGCACTGAAAATGGAGTCTATTACCTTGAAATCGTCAACAATTTAGAACGTATTTCAGATCTCTCTTGTAACCTTGTGAGAGTTGTTTCAGAAACAGTTGAAGTTGCATAAGTTTCAAAGTCATTCAAGATTTTAAATCATTCAGAATTTAAAAAAAGGCACCTGATTAAAATGGGATTGATCTCATTTTAATCAGGTGCCTTTAAGTTTTTTCTCATTTTAAGCCACTTGTAACTTCTATCTTCTATAAGCTGAAAGTCCCCCAGATAAATTGACAATAGTTTCAACACCTAGACGCTTTAAAATTCTAGCAGCTTGCATACTTCTACTCCCAGAAGCACACATAAGAACAACAGGTTTCTCTTTATCCAGTTCCTTAGCTCTACTGGCTAATGATTGAAGCGGTATATTTCTAAAACCTTTAATATTATTTGCTTTAAACTCACTTGGAGTTCGAACATCTACAAATTGTCTTTTAACCGTTTTATCTTTCAACATCTGATTAAGTGTCTCGCCATTAATTTTATCAACTTTAGGCTCTGTTAATTTTTTAAATACAAAATAAGCCACTATGGCAGCTCCAAAAATAATAATATTCGTCATAAAACCTCCTATGAATACCCCTGTACAGGGGGGGTGATTTTATTTTAACATAATTATGAAATGAGATCAATCTTCTTTTGAGTTTTCTAAAAATGATTTGAAAGCACTTTCATTTAGAAGGCTCTTATCAATTTTAATGCCCCTAACAGATTTAGGCGTTCCTAAAATACGTGCGTTCTCTAAATTGACAAGACCGCTAAAATCACAGTCCACTAAACTTGCATTTTCAATATTAATTTCTACTACAGAAGCATTTTCAAAACGACATTCTTTAAGCATGCTATTTTCAAAATTGACTTGATCCAAAATGGTATTGTTAAAAGAACATTTACTGAGAACACTATCTGAAAAATTGGTATTCGTAAATACTGCACCTTCAAAATCACCCATCTCACTACCAACTTCACTTAAATCACAATGATCTAGTTTAAGTTGATACCCACAAATTTGATCGAGGCAAGCTCCTTTTAGAGAGCATTTCACAAGTTCTCTTTTTCTCAAATTAACGGCTCTTAAATCATACTTACCTTCGAATTGAGGTGTTTTTTTGGAGATAAAGCTCTTCTCAATAATCTTTTCTATAATGATTTTATACGGATCACTCTTCCATCTTGAGAATAGAGTTTCTTTTGTTTTTTTGCCTTTGTAACGCGTTTTCTTTCCTGCCATTATAAACGTCCCTTCGACTGTTGATAAACACCTATGCTGACACTGACAGTTACCACAATGGTATCCATTTCGAGCAAGGCTTTTTTATTTTCTTCTTTTACACGCCAAAAATGCGGCGTCATCAATAGTAACTCTACTAACTCTTCATTCTTAAGTGTGATATCATAAGCCACATTTTTAACACTTACAACCTCAAGACCTTCTAGATCATTGAGATATTGTTCATACTCTTTAACTTTTATCTCGGGATAAATAACTTCTTTTAATTGCATTAAGTGATTGGTCTCTGGAAATACTCTGACAAGCACGCCATCTTTTTTAAGCATCCTCTTACATTCACTCATATCAATGGGACTAAATACCGATAAAATGCCTGATAGTGATTGATCCATAAAAGGTGTAAAAAAACTATTTGCGACAATCCAATGCGCTTCTTTATGATGTCTACTTGCTAGTTTAACTGCACTCTTTGAAATATCAAGTCCAAAATATTCTGTTTTAGCATAATCCAAACTCTGTATAAGTCTTTTTAAATAGTAGCCTTCCCCACAGCCTAAATCTAAAAAAGTATCAGGATGCTCATCTACACGTTTAAAATACGCTTTCACTGTTTTATTAATTTCATCCGATATCGGTTCATAGAATCCCTTTGATAAAAAGGATTGCCGTGACGTCACCATTTCATACGAATCACCAGGATTTTTACTTTTTTTCTTATGACTCAATAGAAGATTAACATAACCTTCTTTAGCCATATCAAAAGAATGATTTTGATCGCATTTATAAAGTTTCATTTGTTCTATTGCATAGAGTTCACTGTCACATACTGGACATTTTAGACAACTCTTCTTTTGCTTCATCTTGATGCCTCAAACTTTCATATTTTAATTTAACTGCTTTATAATTATAGCACAATTGCTGTGTTCCATCCTTAATGTTGTTTCAAAAGATGTCTACAAAAAATAAAAGAAGCACACTTAAATGTATCTCGTATCATTTTGAAGTGCGCCTCATAAGGTTAACTGTACGATATGGATTGATAATATGACTCTAAATTAAAACCATGTGTTGTGACAGATTCAATAGCACGATTAAATACCTGACTCTCAGCAAGTGACATTTCAAGTGAATCACTATTAAGATTGGCAATCCATTTATGAAAATCATCCACTTTTAGACCACTGTCATTATTTAAAGTTACAATGGCGTTTTTTACGAGATCAATCACAAGTGATTCGTTGTCTCGCGGTTTAAGATGGCTCAAAACATCTGAGACTTCTTTGGGGGCTCGACTCAACTTAGAACTAAATTCATGTAAATAAAAGAACAGACCATAATTATGCAATTTACCTGTATCCACGTTGATAAACCACAACTCTTTGTCAATACCTGTAGACGTCAGTCCCATATACTTTAATGCCGTCAAATCATAGAAAATACCTTCACAAATCTTGCGATTGCCAAGCGGTTTTAAATAGCCGAGTACTGTTTCTAAGACAATGATTGGCTCGATTCCTTTTTCTTTTTTTAAAACAATATAGCCATGACTTGCCGTGTCAAATGTATCAATTACATGAGGCACTTCGATTTTAAAATATCCCTCGCCCTTATTCTTTATGAGCTCAAGAGAATCCATAAATATTTTTCGCTTAAGCTTTGTTATTTCAAGGAGGACATATGTCTCGGAAACATACATGTATCCTAAATCAATCAATACCCGTTTTAAATACTTAAAACGAACACATTTTCCCTCGACACTTTTGAGTTCAATACTTTTTTTAAGTTTACTTCTTCTTATATTTTCAGTAAAATCTTTATAATTCACATTGTCTTTTGATTCTTTTGATTCTTTTGGAACTTCATGAGATGGTGTTGCCTTCTTACCTCTATTCAGAATACGCTCTTTTTCATAAAACTTATTTTGATTAATTAAAGATTGTCCTTCATGATAAAGTGCATTAATCTTACTCATTATAAAAAGAGCTTCTTTAACCTCTGAAACATCTGGATGCCAGATTTTGGCCAGCGCCCTATACTCTTTCTTAATGCCCTTTACTGTGAAAAGTTCTGACGGCATATCACAATTCATTATATAAAATTTGTCATTGAATTTTTCTTTTGATGTCATAGATGCCTCCAGATAATAATGCCTTATGCTCCTCATTATTATAACACTTGTCCATAAATTAATTCAACAAACTCATCAAATATTAATGATTTTACATTCAAATTATTGACATATGCTATAAACGAGGTATAATCAAGATGATAAATCTATATCCAAATTTTAAGGAGGACAAAAAATGAAAATTGCATTACCAACAAGAAATGGCATGATTGATAGTCATTTTGGCCATTGTGAATATTATACAATAATAGAACTTGGTCCAAATAAAGAGATCGTCTCTAAAGAAGTATTAGAAGCACCACAAGGCTGTGGTTGTAAATCTAACATAGCATTCACTCTTAAAGATTTAGGTGTAGAACTCATGCTCGCTGGCAACATGGGCCAAGGAGCAGTCAATGTGCTCGCTGGTCAAAATATTAACGTATTAAGAGGATGCGTAGGTGAAGTGGATCAAGTGGTTGCTGACTATATTGTCGGTAATCTTACAGACAATCAAATCTCATGTGATCATCATGATTGTAATCACTAATTTGCTTTAATATAAAAAGACCAAATAAAGTTCAAAGTCATATACGAACTCTATTTGGTCTTTAGCATACCTATCGTTACCTCTCATCTTAAACCTTACATAGTTATTAATCTAAAGACAGAACCATCTCATTTTTAGCTCTAATTTTAATGATGCTTTCATTTTTTAATGCTGAATAAAGTCGCTCGACAACATCATAGTCTTCATTGAAGTGAATCGGAATCAAATAATGCAATTCCTTCTTACTGAGAAAATAATCCGCTGCAAAGTAATAAGCATCATTTAATCTTGGATCAACCGGAATAAATGCAACGTCAATGGCGATCTCTTTTATATCATCTACAATTGCTTTAAATTGTCTTGCTTCTTCTGCTTGAATCTCATTTGTTGCATTTTCCCAATGCCACCAGTTGAGATCACCTGAATGAAACAGTATCTTTTGATCTATTTCAACTAGAAAAGAAACGCCTAAATCTGTTGAATCATAGGTTGAAAATTTAAAAGGTAACCCGTCATAGGTCTCGTTCGGTTTTACATAAATCGTTTGATCACAATCCATAAAAGCCTCTCTAATAACCCGTTCATCTGACAAAATAAAATGTGCTTTCCCCATGAAGGGTTCTAAAATTTCTAAAGAAAAGTGATCCGCATGCCTATGTGATACAAAAAAATATGTGTTTTTTTGAGGATTGATAAAATCTGTAATATCTGTTATCACATCAAAAAAGAGTTGTATCGATTCTGTTTCAACAAGTATACCGCTATGAAATAAATGCCAAATTTTCATAATAATCACTACAATCCAAGCAAAGCGTCAAGCTTGCCCTCTGAATCTAATTGATACATATCATCACAGCCACCTATAAACTGTTCCTCTATGAATATCTGTGGCACTGTTCTCCACCCTGTTTGTTTCTTGACTTCTTCAAATAAAGCGGTTTCTTTGTTCACATTAATATTTAAATAGTCAACGCCTTTAGAATCCAGTAGTTTAACTGCTCTTCGGCAATAAGGACAAAATTTAGTTGTATATAAAGTTACTTTTTTCATATGAATACCTCCTAAAATTAATAATTATATTATATCACAGGTTCTCCATCAATCGACATAAGAGCGAGTATTTATGCGTTAACAAATAGTAAATTATGTGAACAAAACTAGGCTAAATTTAACCGTTTTTTACAAGAAAGGCAGTTATCATGACCACTATTATTTTACTCATCATTATCTATTTAGCCTTTATCAGCTTAGGGCTTCCAGATGCATTACTCGGCATCTCATGGCCATTAATTAGAACTGATTGGGCACTTAACTTAGATGCTGTAGGTATTATCTCTATAGTTGTCACTGTTGGCACGATTACCAGCAGTCTTTTGAGCGGTCACCTTATTCGACGCTTTGGTGAGGGCCGTATTACCTTTATTAGCGGTCTTTTAACAGGTGGTGCCCTACTGGGTTATGCCTATGCACCTTCTTATTTTTGGTTAATTGCATTGGCCTTGCCACTTGGATTTGGTGCTGGTTCAGTTGACACTGCACTCAATCATTATGTATCGCTTCATTTTAAAGCACATCACATGAATTGGCTTCATTCATTTTGGGGTATAGGTGCAACCACTGGACCAGTCATTATGTCTAATATTTTATTGACAACGCACTCTTGGCGAACAGGCTATTTTACAATAGCTGTAATTCAGCTCTTTTTAGCTGCAATTATCTTTTTAAGCTTACCACTTTGGAAAAAACGAGCCTTAGCGAATGCCACAACCTTTGAAGATCACATTTCAGTGGATAATACGTCTGAGCTTGATGTTTCAGGGATTAGGATCATCAAAGTTAAAGGCGTACCCTATGCTTTGCTCATCTTTGCATTCTATTGTGCAGCAGAATATGCCATGGGCCTCTGGGGCAGCAGTTACTTAGTACAAATGAGATCAATAACGCTTGAAGTTGCTGCAAAATGGGTCGCACTCTATTATGCAGGTATTACTCTAGGTCGAATTCTCTCTGGCTTTATTTCCTTTAAACTTAACAATAAACAGCTTATTTTATCAGGTTTATGTATTGCCATGGCGGGTTCAATTTTACTGTTTTTAAATTTCAACAATTTCACCGTCATGATTTCTTTTATTCTAATTGGTCTTGGATTTGCACCTGTATTTCCTTCAATGATTCATGAGACTCCAGAACGTTTTGGCAAGGAACTTGCTCAGTCTATAATTGGTTTTCAAATGGCATCCGCTTATTTAGGCATTGCCCTATTACCACCACTTTTAGGCATCATTATAGATAACACACAAATGGTTGTTTTCCCACTTTTCGTGATTTTATGCATCAGTATACTTTTCTATTTAACGTCCACTTTAAATCGCATAAGGCAACGTTAGCGTCTAAATCAAACTCAATCAGCAATCTCATTTATATGAAAGAGACGCTTATGCGCCTCTTTAAAATACTTCTATTCTTTTTTATCATCCATACTCATCATTAGAAAACCGCAAAAAGCAGCATTATCTACTTGTAACGCCCCATTTGAATGCTTTTTTATATCATTAATTAATGCTCTAAACTGGCTGTAAAAGGCATAGGTTGGTTTAGAGACATATTTTAAATCTACTTCAAAATAAGACAAAATCGCCTTTACAGTCGTGGGTTTTACAAGCACTTCAAAGTCTGGTTTCATGTAGACACCAAGAACTGTTAATATAGGCCACTTGGCAGTCTTATAATGTGTCAGTATTTCAATTTGTGATGTAAACCCAATCTCTTGATCACCATAAAGAAAGTCATAGACACCACCGATAAATTTTGTTTTTTCGCTGGGTGTAAAGGTTTTTGCCAAATCTTTAAACCTCGCCTTTTCAAAAATAGAAACCAGCGAGGACTGTGAAATTAATTTGATATAATTTTGAAATACAAGCTCTATATCTTCAAAGCATTCAGATTCAAAGTGTGTATTTACAAAATCTCTCATTTTTTTTACTTTGTGTTTCTTTGAAATTTCCAGCATTTCAGGCGTATCAAAACCCATTGGATAAGCCATAAAAAATTGACGCTCAAGCATCCTTAGCTTTTCAATATTCATAAGTATTCCTTTCTAATTTAAATATCATCTCTCCACATCATTTATCTACTAATCTTATTATAACAATCTCAATACCGTAGAACAATTACTATAAATCTATCATGCGACCCTATCAAACTAAAAAAGACCAGCTTTTATTGGCTGGCCTTTTTTACAGAAGATTTGATTAATAATATCTTACAAAATCATGATATGCTTTATAAAACTCATTTAACGCATTAATAACATCATTTTCACCGCTTTTAAGTTCTTTTTCAACAGTGATCATATCAAGTGGCGTTGCCATACCAACGTCTAGCTTGAGTTGTGTGGTCTCTTGCTTATTTTTGAGCAACAAAAGCGCATTTTGTGCCAATTTTATATCAATCATCTTATTTTTTAGAGCATCATAATCAGAAATCACTTGATATTTAATGGCTTTAATCCGTTTTGAACTGTCAAATTTATTATTTTCTATATTTGTATCATAATTTAAAGTCGCACTCACATTAGAAACTTCAAGTCTTTCCACAAATTTTTGTTTTTCATACATTTCAATATCTTCACTGTATTTTGCAAGCAAAGCGTCATTATTGATATTATTTTCTGTTAACTTATCGATATCAATGCTTTCGAGATCAAAATAAGAGCTATTTAGGACTTTTTCAACACCGGTTAATTCAGGAATATACAAAACTTCAAGTGAATCATTAATTAAATAATTAAAGTCCATCATCTTAATCTCCCAATCACGCTGCGCTTTTTCTAAATCCTTGGTTGCTTTTTCAAGGTCAATTTGATAAACCAACAACTCGTCTGACGTAAGCTCGCCTAAATCTTTTTTAAGCTTCATTTGATCAAAAGATTTTTGTTGGACATTAACTGTCTCTTTAAAGAGTTCAATTTGATTTTTTCTTTTTATAAAATCCACATAAAAATCTAGAACATCTTGCTTAAGGTCATATTCTTTATCATTAAGTGTTCTTTCTAGGTCATTGAGTTTGTTTCTAGCGATGATAGGCTCCACATAGACTGCAGTTCCTCTCTCGTTGATTTTATCTTCGTCTGCCTTAACAAAGTCATCTAGTCTTTTTGATTCATTATCGACTTCAATGATAATTTCTTTCTGAATTTCAATCTGTTTTTCTAAATTGTCAATCTCACTATTATTTTCAAGTAATATTTCAACCGCACTGTCATAATTTATAGTTTCTGTATCCTCTGCAAATGATACAACCTGAAATATCATGAGGCACATTAAAATAATAACACTAACTCTCTTCATTTGTTCCTCCTAAAGGTTAATTCCTGAGCCAATCAATATTTGAATTTTTTGGCCCATTAACATACGATCATTTTCCAAACTCATCTTTTGAAGTTCAGATTGGAATAGTTTCAACTCATAACCCAAACGGTCCGTATCGATAACTTGACCTTGCTCTTCCATAACTTGAAGTGTATGGAGCATATTTTGATCGTACTTAATTTGCAAATTGATCACATCAATCTGATCTACCAAATGATTGTAATCATTTAAATGGTCTACAATCAACTTATAAATATCACGCTTAGCATCTTTTTGAGCTTTTTTACCATCTTCCATTCTTTTGTAAAAATCCAATAAATCAGTCTTTAAAACATAGTTATGGTAAGTCGTTATGAAATCTTCTTCATATTCCAAGGCTTCCATTTGACGATTAGCATCTGCAATGGTAAGACTTGTTTCTAAAGCTTGTTCGTAATATTGAGGTAGATTTGCCTCTATAAATTCACCTTCTGTAAAGATCGGTTTTGAAAACTTGTACGTTTTATCACGATCTAAATCTGTCATAGAAATGATTTGCGCATCCAAACTGTCCAGTTGATTGACAAGCTTATCTCTGTTCAATTTCGTGTTTTCAAGCACAATCCGAGCATAATCTACATCGTATTTAGTCAATAGACCTTGTTCTTTTTTATCCAAGGTTGCCTTATAAGTGAGCTCAGTTCGATCAATCATCTTATTGTAAAGATCAATTTTTTCTTGTAATAAAGCTCTACCTGAAAGAAGCTGATCTGCACCAAAACTGAGCTTAGATTCAGCTAAATCCCTCATTATAAACAATGATTCTCTCTGGGCTTTTGCATTTTCTATGGCAACAAAATACTTGTAGTAGTAGTCATAGTAGATCCCTTTACGATCCTCAGGGTAGCCATTAACTAACATTGTACCATAATAATAAATTAGTTTTTTATTTGTCTCAAATTCATATAATGCATCATCAATCTGGTCGATATAATCATTAAGTTTTCTAATATCTGCCGAATCCTCAATGAACAAATTTCTTAGCTGAACTAAATTCACAGTTTCAACTTGGTTTGCCTCTATTGTCTGATTTTCATCAGCCACTTGGCTTTCTTCAGTAGCCGCAAAAGAGACCTGTATAGACAATAACAGTGACAAGATTAAAATTAGACTTGTCGCTTTTTTTCTTTTTCTAAATTTCATAATTTTGGCCTTTCCTCCTATTTAAAATCATTTATGATTCCAAATTGAAGCTTTCTCAACAAATAATTTAGAGAATCTATTTCATCATTCGTCAAAGATTGCATCATTTTTTCGCTAAATTCTTTATGCAAAGACTTTACTTCGTCAAATAATGATTTTCCTTTGATTGTAAGCATTGCCTTAATAGAGCGTTTGTCTTTATGGCTTCTTTTCTTAGAAACTAAACCTTCCTTTTCCATACGCTCAATCAAAGTTGTCATATTTGCCTTACTGACAAGCATTAGTTCTCCAATTTCTGACAATCCCATTCCATCCTTCTTGTTACTCAAAAGTAAAAGAACTAGAAACTTTGGTTCTGAAATATTGTACTTTTCGAATAACTTGTCGTAAACAACCCTCATTATACCTTCCGTTTTGAGTATATTAAGGATCATTTGCCCTGATGAGAATTCAATAAACGCATATGCATCTACATATTTTTGTAAACCCTCTAAATCAATTTTTATCAAAAGCTTATTCCTCCTTTGCCAACAAGCTTTTTTTAGAAACCCATCGACCAATCACCATCCAAATCACGCCAAAGATAAGCAGTTGAATAAGACCATTTCCAAAGCCAGTTGGAAAACTGCCTTTAATTAAATAATCTCTCAAAGGTGAGACCATATAAATTAATGGCCAAAACAACTTAATAGCAAAAGTGATTATTGCGGGCATTTTGAATATTGGCCAAACATACCCTGCTGTTAAAAATGTAGGTAAAGACATCATCATACAAAATTGTGTAGCCCTTAATGGGTTTTTTGTTACAGCACCAATTGTCATCCCTATTCCCGTCAAACATACAAGGTACACTCCCACTATTGCTGAGGCTATCCCTATGTTTCCTATAACGTTTACATTTAAGACCCCTCTTAGTAAAAATAAACAGATCATATATGAAAACATGGCAGTAACAATATGAATAAGTGCTTTTAAAATTGCATTTTCTTGATCTTTAATATAATTAATTACAAATACAGATAAGAACAATTGCTGAATTAATACCAATACCATCCCTGGCATTATATAATATCGATATGAAAGCTTTTGATCCCACAGTATTCTTGTATTAAATTGGAAAAGTTTCGCATAATTTTCCGAAAGACTTTCAGGTGTTCCTTTTCCTGATAAAAACTGAATATTAACGCCTGCATTTATTGTATTTAAAATTTCTGATGCCGTTGCAACTGCATTATTTGCAATTGCAATATTGGTACCATCTACAAGTAGCGCTGCAGACGTCCCTTTTTTACTTTTCATATCTTTTTGAAAATTCTCCGGAATCACTAATCCTAGATAAACCTGCTTCGTATCAACAAGTGCCTTAATACTTTCTAAATCATTAGTATAATACATAATATTATATCGATCATCATTTGAAAAATTATCAATCACGCTTCTTGATAAAGCACTACTGTCCATGTCATAGACTGCAATCGGGATACCATTTACATAATCATTTGAAAAAACATATCCAAAAAACATTGTGAGTGCAAGAGGTCCCAATATCATAAAAACAAGATTTTTAGGAACGGAAAAGAACTTTTTAAGTTCAATTATAAACTTCTTCATGTTCACCCTCCTTAATTAAAAACTTCATTCTTAAGCTATTGAATAAATAAGCCAATCCTAAGGAAATAATGAACACTGTAAACAATTTCACTAAATTTCTATTGTAGACATGTGAAGTCCCTTTAATTAATAAATCTCTCACTGCATCTCCATAATACGTAAATGGCATCATTCTAGATAGATTTTGAATGAACACAGGCATCGCAAGTGTTGGCCACGTATACCCAGCCACTATTGAACTCGGAATAAACCATATTGCACCCACTTGAGTTGCAAATACTTTATTCGAAAATGCAGAGGCAAACATTAACCCAACAGAAGTAACTGTCAATGTGAAAAATGCTGTCAACAACATGATCTGTGATAAAGATCCTTTAATTGGGACACTAAAAATAGTGGATTGGACTGCAATAATCCCCATAATTGAAATAAATGCAAGTCCTGAATATATGCCTAAATATCTCAATAAATTTTTAGAAAATGCTTTTCTTTCTTGCACCGAAAACACAGCTGCAGCATTCATAACAAGACCAACTTGTACAAGAGCCGCCATCATCCCCGGAAGTAAGAAATTGATATAATTTCTAGTTGGATTTCCCGTAAGTCTTGTGGAGATTGAAATAGGCATTGCAGTATGGAGTGCTTCGTTTTCAGAGATATTATACTTACCTTGATAAACTTTCATCATAGCACCCGTTTTTATTGTAAGTAAAATCTCAGAAGATCTTAATTTTGTAAATGATGCAAGGGATAACTGACTTCCATCAATAACAGTATTAATTGTTGGTGCTTTAATCCCTTTCATATCTTTGGTAAAATCAACGGGTATTGACAAACCAAAATATATTTTCCCCTCAGTCATTAATGCTTCGATATCATCTGGTGATTGAACATAATACTTGACCACAAAAGTTTCGTTTTCATCAAAACTTCTTACAATTTCTCGTGTTACAGAAGTATCGTCCCCAAGGTAAACTGCCATGGGAATTTCCCGAAGTTGTTTATCACTCATCATTTCACAAGTAACAAAATTGGTAAGCTGCGGGATTAGGATTATGAGAACAAGGGGAGCTAAATATTTCTTAATAATCTGTCTCATTTCAAGTCCTTTCTATTGCCCTACCTTAACAAACGCTGTCATTCCAGGTCTAAACATTTCATCTGGATTCTCTATTTTAACTTTTATGGCATAAGAAACTAAATCAAAATCACCATTTTCATTACTTGCTTTTTTAACTGCAAAATCTGCTTTCTTATTGATTTGAACAATTGTGCCTTTGAATTCTTGATCTTTATAAGAAAGTGTTGTTACGACCACTTCTTGATTTTCTTTAAATTTAGAAAGGTCTGTTTCATCTACATTTAGTGTAATCCAAGTGTCTGTTAAATCCGTTATAGTTGCAATGTTCATACCTGTGGAAACCATCTCACCATTTGAAGCATTTAAAGAGGTTACATAACCTGCAAGTGGTGATTTAATTGAAGCATCTGTAATATAAGTGTCCACTTCAGCAATGCCTGCAAGTGCTTGAGCATATTTTTCTTGAGATGCTGCAATATTCATTTTTGCCGCAGCGACTTGTCCTTGATAAGCAGCAACTTGTCCTCTAGCAGCTTGAATGTCTTCTGATCTTGCACCTTCATTTGCCATTTTCAAGTCTTGAGATGCCACATTTAATTTGGTTTCAATTTCATCAAGTGTCGATTGTGGTACAGCTTCATTATCATATAAGGTCTTCACACGATCATAACTTTTTTTCATGATATCATATGCTGCTTGTGCTTTTGCAATTTCTTCTACTCTAGCACCATTTTGAGCTTTATTTAAGGTTGCATTCGCTGCCTCTAATTGACCTTCAGCCGCTTCTGCTTGTGCTTTTGCTGCTTCTATCCCTGCTTCTGCCGCTTTTGAAAGTGCAACTAGTCCATCACGTTTTGCTTGTAAATCTCTTGCATCAATTGTTGCAACAACTGCATCAGCTTCAATATATTGTCCCTCTTCTATAGCAACTGACGACAGTCTTCCAGCTATTTTCGAGTTAATATCAACATTGTTTGCTTCAATTGTACCTTGAAAAACAGTTTTATCTACAGCAACCTCTTGTTGACATCCTGTAGAAGCAATTAATACCATTGCTAATAAAAGTGATAATATAATATGTTTCTTTCTCATTTCTCTTCATACTCCTTTTTTTAAATTCAATTTATAGAACTTCATTAGTATACTACTAAAAAAAATAATAGTAAACATATTTACTATTATTTTTTGTTTTTTTTTTTTTAATACATCTTTTTTACAACAAACACTTGATATTTTCAAATATCCATAGCTTAGCTTCAGATTTTACAGGAAGAATACGCCGATTTAAAAATCATAGATTAATAAAGTATCGGTAACGCAACAAATTATAAAAGCCCATTACTTGCTATTTAAAAATAACAAATAATGGGCTCTCCATATTTTATAGTCTATAGACACATTTTAAATATATTCACAATATCTTCTGCTTTTAGAGGTTTAAACCCTTCTAAGACACCATCGCCACAGGCTTTTTTAGCCATAATCTCAAAATGGGTTTCATCAATTCCAATTTCAGTAAGTGTGCTTTGAAGCTGTAATGTATTAAACAGAAAATCCTCTAACTTTTCAATGCTCTGTTTTGCCACGACCATTGGCTCTAAATTTTTGTCAAGATCAAATACATTGACTCCAAATTCATAGAACTTGGATACGTTATTTTCATCTAAAGTATAAGTCAGCCATCTAGGTGCAATGATAGCAAGTCCAAGACCATGAGTGATATCATAAAATGCCGAGAGTTCATGTTCTATTGGATGACAAGTCCAATCTTGACGTTTACTCCCTCTTAAGAAGCCATTAATGGCCCATGATGCTGTCCACATTAAATTAGCACGTGCTTCATAATTATTGGGTTCAGCCATTGCAATCGGCCCATATTTGATGATGGTTTTCATAAGTCCCTCCATCACACGATCCAGCATAAACAAATCATTTTCGCGATTAAAGTAAATTTCCATAATGTGATTTAACATA
The DNA here is from genome assembly GCA_965140735.1 of uncultured Fusibacter sp. GTDB lineage: Bacteria > Bacillota > Clostridia > Peptostreptococcales > Acidaminobacteraceae > Fusibacter_A. The sequence goes on from OZ223306.1 coordinate 1,447,426, forward strand.
TCTGCCGCACCACATGCAGTTTGAAATTTGCTCACTGTATACGTATTCGTAGGGTCTAAAAACGATACTTTAGGTTGCATCAAAGGAGAACCCATGCCTACTTTTTCTTTAGTTTCAGGGTTACTGATTACACCACCTGCATCCATTTCAGAACCAGTTGCCGCTAAGGTCAAAACAGTTATGATCGGGAGACATTTCTCAATAGGTGCCTTGCCTATAGAAATATCCCATGCATCCCCTTCATAGAAGGTTGCTGCACCTATAAATTTAGTACAGTCTATAACTGAACCACCACCTACTGCAAGTAGTACATCAATATCCTCGCGTTTACAAATATCTGCCCCTTCATTGACAGAAGCAACTCTTGGATTCGGATCAATCCCTGATAATTCAAAAATTTCAAGTCCTGATTTTTCAAGTTCTTCTATAATTTTATCATATAGACCGCTTTTCTTTATAGATCCACCGCCATAGGTTAAAAGCACTTTTTTACCGTATTGACTGACTTCAGACCCTAAACGTTTTAAATGATTTTCTCCAAAATATACTCTAGTAGGTATATCATAAACAAATCTATTCATTTTTATCTCCTTTTCTAATCTACAAAATGCTATTCTAAATTATCGTTCGTGCAATAAAAGTAATACCCCTACCTATCCTATAATAATCAGTCAATTTCTTAATAAACACACCTTTATTATTAAAGCCAATACTTACAAGCACATTTTATAAATCTGAATAACATCTTTCACATTCAACGGTTTATAGCCTTCTAAACTACCATGACCACATATCTTCTCTGCCATCGTTTCGAAGTGCTTTTCATCAATTCCGATCTCAGTAAGCGTCCTTTGAAGCCCCAATGTATCAAATAGAAAGTTGCTTAACATTTCAATGCTCTTCTTTGCCACTAACATTGGCTCTAGACTCTTCTCAATCTCAAAAACATTAACGCCAAATTCATAGAGCTTAGACACGTTACTTTCATCTAAAGTGTATTCAAGCCACCTTGGTGTTAAAATCGCAAGGCCAAGACCATGAGTGATATCATAATACGCAGAAAGTTGATGTTCCAAAGGATGACAACTCCACCCTAATGTTCTGCCCCCTTTTAAAAAACCATTGATTGCCCATGAAGATGCCCACATTAAATTAGCACGTGCTTCATAATTTTCAGGTTCTGCCATGGCAATAGGCGCATATTTGATAACCGTTTTCATGATACCTTCCATTGTCCTGTCCAACATATACAAATCTTGTTCCATGTTAAAATAAACTTCCATAATATGACTCAATATATCTGCTGCACCGCAAGCAGTCTGATATTGATTCACCGTATAAGTAAGTGTCGGATCTAAGAAAGACACCTTCGGTAGCATGGTGGGATGCTTCATACCGATCTTGTCATTTGTCTCAGAATTACTGATAACTGCATTGGTATCCATTTCTGATCCCGTTGCTGAGAGCGTTAAAATCGTCACAACAGGAAGACATTTTTCAACAGGTGCTTTTTTAATCACAAGATCCCACGCATCACCATCATAGTAAGTAGCTGCACCAATGGCCTTTGTACAATCAAGCACAGAACCACCACCCACTGCCAGTAACACATCAATATTTTCTTGCTTGCAAATTTTTGCGCCTGAATTTACAGATGCCACTTTTGGATTGGGTTCGATACCCGAAAATTCGAAAATTTCTAGACCTTCTTTTCTGAGTTCGCTCATCACTTGATCGTATAAGCCCATCTTCTTAATAGAACCACCACCGTAAGTCACAAGTACTCTTTGTCCAAATCGGCTTATTTCTTTCCCTAAATGTTTTAATTGATCTTCTCCAAAGTATACTTTAGTGGGGATATCGTATATAAATTTGTCCATTTTTCTACTCCTTTTTATCTTTTTTATAGTCTCTATAATCATTTAATAACATCTGTTTTAATCCATCAGCATTATCTCTGCACTCTTACTATGCTGGTAATTCTTTCTGCTTTACATCTCATAAACTACGTTTTTTTCATTTTCCCTATGATTATACAATTTATATATTCATAATTAGTGCTGTCGATACTCTTATTATATCATTAAAGCAAGCTTGATTTGCTATAAAACAAAAGCATCGCATAAAACTCGATGCTTTTACCTTGTACTTTTTATTTTTTTAAAAGAGAACGCTTCCCATACAATTCTATTTTATAATCTAACCGCTCGATGGTCTGCTTCATCTCCTCAACTTTATCAATCAATATTTTACGTTGCTCTGTAAGTAACTCTTGTCTTGCCGCTTCTGTGCTTTCACCTTGAGCTACTAACGAAACGTATTCTATTAGAACTTCAATTGGCATACCTGCATTTCTCATGCATTTTACAAAATGAATAGACTTGCAATCATCATCAGAAAAATCACGCACACCCGAAGGCTTTCTCGCAATTCTTGATATAAGGCCAATACGTTCATAGTATCTTATCGTATCTTGGCTTAAATCAAACATTTTACTTACTTCTGAAATAGTCACGTATGTTCACCTCCCTAATGTGATCTTATTCAATCTAGAGTTTATTATACCATTTAACCTTCAAAAACTTCTGCAACTTGAGTAAGCCATTTTGTTATTTCTATATGTTGTGGACAGCTTTTTTCACAAAGCTTACAATTTATACAGTCAGATGCTTTGCCATGCTTGCTCGTGAGATTCTTATAATAAACATCTTGAATCGAAAGGCCTTCTGCCTTAAATTGTGTCTTATCATTATAGAGTGCAAAATAACTTGGAATCATGATGTTTTGTGGACAATCTGCCACGCAGTATTGACAAGACGTGCATGGAATTGCAATGGCCTCATTTATTATTTTTACAGCTTGATCTATAATCTCGTATTCTTCAGATGCAAAGGGTTGCATATTTTCCATATATTGTGTATTGTCAAGCAACTGCTCCATTGTGGACATACCGCTTAGAACCATCATCACATGCTCTTGACTTGCAGCAAATCGAACTGCCCACGATGCAACGGACATCTCAGGATGATAACTTTTAAACAAGGCCTCTGCTTTTTCAGGAACGGTGGCAAGCATCCCACCTTTAATCGGTTCCATAACAATAACCTTCTTTTGATGCTTCATTGCCACTTCATAGCATTTACCTGATTGAATGCTTTCGTGATGCCAATCCAAATAATTGATTTGAAGCTGTACGAAATCAACATCGCCATGTTTCGTAAGTATTTCATCCAAAAGTTCTGCTGTATCATGAAAGGAAAAGCCAATTTGCTTCACTTGACCTGCTTTTTTCTTATTGCGAATAAAATCAAATGCGCCTAACCGCTCTGCTGTTTTGTAATTTGAAACACCTAAATTGTGTAACAGATAATAGTCAAAATACGTTACGCCAACCTTCTCAAGCTGTTCATTGAATATGCGTTCCATATCTGCCTCTTCTTTTAGAAACATCGTCGGCAATTTTGTTGCAACTTTAAAAGTTTCTCTTGAATGCCTTTTGACCAATGATTCTCTCAGTGCCACTTCACTCATATGATTATGGTACATGTAAGCTGTATCAAAATAGTTAAACCCTCTCTCTAGATAAGTATCCACCATCTGATTTAATTGTTCATAATCCACACGAGTCGGATCATCCTTGTCTAAAACAGGAAGTCTCATAAATCCAAAGCCTAATTTCTTTTGCGTCATTTTCTCATCTCCATCTCTAAAATAACATGTTCATAAATCTGCCATATAACCATATCACTTAGAGTGGACTCCAAGTCAATACTTTTTAAAAAAATCTATACACTAAATTTATCAATCAATACTTGAAGCGATTGTGCCATATTGGCAAGTTCTTCACTGGCACTGGCAATCTCTTGAGCTGCAGCAGATTGTTCTTCGATAGAAGCAGCAGCTTCCTCAGTAGAGGCTGCATTTTGCTGTGCAAGTGCAGAAAGAACATCAATATTGCCCACAACAGACTCTTTGCTTGTCTTCATAGTTTCACTAGAACTGTCAATGTCATGAATTATTTTTTCTGATTTTTCAACTGCAACAGCAATCAAATCAAACGTTTGTGCCGTTAAATCAACACTTTGTTCTTGCTCTTTTACAATATCGCCTGCTTCCTTCATTTTATCCACTGCAGTTTGCGCATTGCCTACTAAATCACTTACAATCTCATTGATGATTACAGTGGTATTTCTGGATTGTTCTGCCAGTTCTCTTATTTCCTCAGCCACAACCGCAAACCCTCTGCCGTTTTCTCCTGCTCTTGCTGCTTCAATTGAAGCATTTAATGCGAGCAAATTGGTTTGATTCGATATGTTTAAAATCAAATTGCTGGCCTCACCAATTTTACCTGTACTCTCATTTGTTTTTAAAATACTCTGATAAACGACTTCAGCAGCGTCCCCATTTGCTTTTGTTTTTTGATTGAGTTCAGCCATGGTTTTGATCCCACCTCCAACCAGTTCATTTATTTTATCAAAGGCTGTTGAAAGTTCATTACTTCTCAAGAGATTACTTTCTATTTCTCCACTGAGATGATCCAATGCATTAGAAGCATCAAGCGTATTCTCGGCTTGATCCGTGGCACCTTTTGCAATTTCACTCACGGTCTGTGCCACCTCTTGGGAAGCTCTTGCTGTTTGCTCAGAAGTGGCAGTAAGTTCTTCTGAAGTCGCCGAAACTTGCTCTGATGTATCTAAAACATCTACGATCAAATCTCTCACATTTCGAGACATGATTTGAAGTGATAAAGCCATATTGGCAATTTCATCTTCTCTTTTCTCGATTTTTTGAATAAGTTCTTGATCAATTATACTGAAATTAAGATTCGCCTGTTTTTCAACAATTTTAGTAATATGTAGAATAGGCTTTGCAATGGTTTTACCTAAAATGATAGACATTATCACTGAAACAAAGAGTACCATCACAACAATAACACCAAGTACTAAAATAAGATGATTGACGCCAGCCAATACTTCTGAACGCAAGGCAGTACTTGCCAAAATCCAATTTGTACCTTCTACAGGCACATAAGCATTGTATAACTCTTGTCCTTCATATTTGTATTGACTCACTCCAGTTTTATTTGTAATCATTTCATTGAAAACCTTAGCAACTGGTGCAAATTTTGCATCTTTTTTTGCAGCTTCAATGGCTGAAAACTGTGTCATGACTAGATCTCTATCTGGATGAGCAATAGTGATGCCTTTGTCGGTGATCACATATGCATAGCCCGATTTACCATAACCCATTGCATCAGTAATTTCAAAGAGGGCATTACCATCTCTTCGTGCAATTAATGCGCCTATTATTTTTCCATCCGCTGTGATAGGAACCGCATACATGAGTACAGCAGAATTTGTAACTTTACTGATGACCATATCTGAAATATTCGCTTCACCACTTAACGCTTTTTTCACGTATTCTCGGTCTGATAAATCTACAGTACTGCCATCAAGTATATAGTGTGCCGTCCCATCTAGTGAGATAATCGCCATGTCCAGATACCCTAATCTTTCAATATCTACACTTAAGGATTCTTTTTGAACATCGAAATCCATCGTTCTCGTACGAGCTCTATTCGCTATTTCCTGTAATATAAGTAATCTGTCTTCTATGGCTATAGAAAGCCTCTGTGCACCTAAAAGTGTTGTTTGACGTAGCGAAGCTTCAGATTCTTGAATCATTGAACTTCGACTCATATAAATGGATGTCCCACCAATTAAGACACAAATTAGAATTGAAAAAAAACTCACATATAGTGCAATTTCTTTAGCAATATTCTTTTTCGTTTTTTCCGTACTCATATTGACCCCCTTGCTATCCAATCATTTAATCAATCACGTTATGTTATTTTTTTAACGAATTTTGTTAAAAAAAATGACCTCTTTTCACTACTATATTACCCTTTTTGGTAACATATCGCACATTTTTTTATAGTTTTTATGGGTCTTATAAAATCTTTTGGTTGACAAATATAGTATTAAAGTCGTAAAGTTATATTAGAAATAATATTGTGCTGATGTGGCTCAGGGGTAGAGCAGCGCACTCGTAATGCGCAGATCGTGGGTTCAAATCCCATCATCAGCTCCAAATAGAGATTCTCAATAAAAAAAGAACGCTATAGAATTTAATTTAATTGAAAGCGTGATCAAATGATCATTGCTATCCTTAAAAATAAATCCTATAGCGCTTTTACTTTATTCAAAACCTACCTAGTCAATATCACTAATGCTCTAATTATAACGTTTCTCTGTTTGATTTAAGATCCATCCCATTGGATTTTGATCCTTAGGGCTATACACTACATTTGGTACTTCAATCGCCAGTGCCAATAGGCGTTTATCAATGTTTATGAGTAATTTATGATCTAAAAGGAACTGAATTGCAGTATCAATATCAGTATCGGATTCGCCGTTCTCTAAACATATCTTTCGAATCTCACTTTCTTTCGTAGCACCATCACAAGCTCTATAAATGTCTTTGAAGATACCTTCCAGTTGATAAGAAGACTTCACAGCCACAGGACGTGTATCCTGTATAGTCAATTTATCCGCTTCGATTTTCATCGTTAAAATAGGGGGATGCTCACTTCGAGCCCCCTCTAACCACTTCCAAACCGCAAAGCCTAATTGCTTAAGCCCGCCTCTTGGAAACATCTTCTCCATTCTAAGATCTTCTCTTTTAGCCGTATAAAAATCGTCCTCAAAAGTATTGGCTAGGTCTACCTGATCATTTATCCCTAAAGGATAAATAAAAGCATTTAAAGAAGATGGCTTTAATTTGAGCACATACTTCTCTTTATGATCAAAATAATGGCTGTTTCGTTGATATTGAACATAGCCCATACCTGCTGGAGGGTATAAATGTGTTAGTGATGGCACTAAATCTGCCATTTCTTTATACCATTCATCTTTATCTCCTGGATAATCGTATAAGATGCTCCAATAACTGCGGATGCCATACTGACAGGTCCATTTAAGCGTTTGGATATTTTGCCAAGCCGTGACACCTTTTCGCATCGTCTTTAGAGCTTCACTGTGGAGACTCTCTACCCCCGGTTGACACATAATAAAACCTGCTTCTCTCAGCATTTTAAAATGCTTTTTCGACATACTCGTCCGAATTTCGCAAAACATCTTATAAGGTGCCCCTCGATCGATCAGTTCTGGAATAAGATCATCAAAATACTTCATCTCCAAAACATTATCCAAAAACTCAAAATGCTTTACGCCATAACGATTGCTCAAGTGATCTAATTCGGCCATAATTTTTTCAGCTGGACGTACTCGGTAAGCAATTTGAGGAATATTTAAACCACAAAACTTACATTTGCCATACCAACAGCCTCTTGAGGACTGGATAGGTAAAGTTGGCCTTATCCGCCTGCTCACTTCTGGTAGAACTCTGAATGTCGTAAAATAATCGTCATAAGTTGGTTCTATTTGATCGTGAAAAGAACATGCTAAAGCCCGAAAATCTTTTTCCGCTTTGATTTTAGAATAGCCCTGTTTTCTATGCTGTGGCGCAATTATACCTAAAGGAACATCTTCTACAGGGATATGCCGCCCCTGCTTAAAAATTTGACGGACTAAAGGCACCATGATGTCTTCACCCTCGCCAGAGATCACATAATCTACCCAAGAAAAATGTTCGTGAGTTGCGATCCCCATTACGCCTTCACAATCTGCACCCCCCATTAAAGTAATCACCTCTGGACTTAGATCGTGTATCTTTTTGAGCAGTGCTAATGAAGGCACTCTCTGGGATAGACTTGAAGAACATGCAACAATCTTAGGAGACATTTTGAGGATTTGTTCCGCCAAATCCTCTGTGAACTGTTCTGCTTCACTTCGAACACAATCAAGCATTTGTTTAAGTTCTGTCTTACTTTTCTGAATCTGTCTCCCAATAAGCCTATATATTTCACTGATAAACTTGCTCTCATCAGGTTTAAAATCAGGAAATGCAGCCGATGCAAATGACCATTCTGCAATCATCACACGCGGGTCTGCATGATGGCTTTGATCATATGCATCAAGGCCAATCTTTTCTCCAAAAAGAAGGTTCGCATAAATACTTTTAGCTTGAATGCCCCCTTCAATCAAAGTGGACTGTAGTAAGCCTAATGCCAAGGAAGGTATTTGTGGATTACAATAGGGCATACACACAAGACAAACTTCAGTTTGTGCATCAAATATAGGATTCTCCCTTATAACGTTCAATTGTTATTCACCTCTAAATTCAAAATGGATCGATTTAAATTTAAATCCTCAAGTAGCCCCTGATCATAGAGTTTTTGAATTGAAGACATAATTGCAAGTACATCTGAATTTTCCACCATCAATTGATCTACCACATCTGACGAGGTCAAATTGCCTTCCGATATCAATAGGCCTAATTTAGCCAAGTGTGGTGCCCCCACCATCTTATGTGACCGATAAGCCGTTTGAAGTTGAAAACCATCTGGTAAAGCCGTAAAGTTTAAATCTCGGCGAAAACGCAACAGATCATCTGATTTAACTTGAAGTGGCATCAACTCTTCCATTGTAGATGTCATGAAATGCTCTAGTTCAGTTGCACTTGAAAAAATGCCTTCAGCGAAAGTATAATAGCCCAGTGGGTAGTCATCTGAAGGCGGACAAGGACTTATAAGCTTAACTGTTTTATCAGACATATTGACTAAATAACCTGTAACACAAGCAATCGTATGATCTTTGACCAATTCAGATGAAGACACTTCTTCTCTTCTATTTCGACCAGAAGGTGCTAAAAACTGTTTTCTAAACTCAGAATATTGTAATAGGAGCTCTGTCATCGCTAAATCCTCTGCTGAAAAAAGCTCATGAACACGCTCTAAACTCGCTTTAGACAGAATTGAGAAGCGATCTGCCGCAGTTGGATGCTCACTTCGAAAAGATAGAAGCTCATTTGTCCAATTGAGGTTACGCGTTGCAGCTGCTGTGGTGGTTTGCGGATAAATACCTGTGGTCTTCCCAAAATCAGACATAAATTTGAAATAGTCGGGATTGTCTGTAGGTTCAGTGCCCCAATAACAGACCCCTGTTCCAGCAGTACTACCCAGTTGATCCGATACGACCTTTAATACGGATTGCCAAAGTGTTGCATTTTCATCCGTATACAAAAATACCTTTTCAAGTGCTTCAGAGGCTAGTCCACAAAATGGACACTGTAGAGAGCAGCCTTTGCTGAGTTCAAATGCAATAGTTGCATGAACAATACCCGCACTTGTGGCACTCCCCAGTTGACTGGAACATCTATTGACTTGACGTTTATGCCATGCATTAAATTTTTTATTGGGTGTTTCCTCTGTTTTCTTTCGCCAAGTTTCACGATACAAATTAGTGGCTTGACGCCAACGCTTCCAGAGTAAAGCTTGAGGTTTATCCTGCAATTCCTCTATTGTGATTTCCCGCATCAATGGCATTTCAGGCACAAGTGCCAACATCTGCACAGGATCAACGCCGATTATTCCCCTTGATTCCAAAAGTGGACCGCAGACAAGAGCATCCTTTTGTACAGCTTCATAGAAATCACGATCACCAATAACGCACTCAAAAAACCGCTTAATATGAGGTATTAATCTCTTCTCTTCTTCACTTACTTCGTCACTAAACGCACCACAAAAATACAGTTTATCCATAGCCCCTATTCTCTCCTCTATATTCAAATCATATCTATCCTTTATACGCTTGAAGACAAGACTCAGGCCAATTTATGCCTGAGTCGTAAAATGTTTAGTTATGTGCATTGACTCTCTTAACACACATTAATCTGTATCCGTCTTGACACGGGTCTACTTAACCAATTAAAAATACAACACCGGCTGCCGTAAGCGCTTGAGCAATTGCAATGCCCACGATACCACCAGCCACATTTTCCAAATCATCTTCACTTAATTCGCCACTATCAGCTTGTGCCTTTTTTACATCTTCCAGTGTAAAATCAAACCCTTTATGATTTGCAAACTCTATAATTGAGCCAACCTCTGTACCGAGTGCTTTAAATGCCTCAAGTAATTCAGTGTCCTCACGCATAGCTTGATTAAAACGATCTATCTCTTTATAAGACATATTTACACCTCCTTTATAATTTTTAAAAACCGAATTTACAATACAAAAATTGCATCTGCAATCGCACCAACCACATGATCAAAGTCACCTTTTCCACTGGCAACGCAGACAAATCCGCCTGCTACATCTTCCAGTTCTTCTTCAGATAACTCACCACTTTTTTGTGCTTGACTACTGAGATCTTCAACGGTAAATTTGTACCCTTTAGAATTTGCAAGAGCTACTATTTTTTCTACATCATTACCTATAGCCTTAATGGCTTCAAGTAACGCCTTATCCTCAATGGCATCTTTGTTAAAACGTTTAATTTCATCCATTTTTACTCAGCCCCTTCTCGCGTTCAGTTATTTCGCGTCAAAATTTCATTACCAACATAGAGTTAAAGACTATAGCACAAATGCTGCTGCAATAACGCCTGTAACGACACATGATAGGCCACCTACAACTTCATCTAACTGCTCTTCAGAAAGCTCAGCGTTTTCCGCATTTTGTTTTTCTAAATCTTTAACTGTAAATTTGTAGCCTTTATCATTGGCATAAGCCACAATTTTTTCTACGTCATTACCAATTGCTTTAATTTCCGCCATCATTTCTGGGTTACCTAAAACTGCCTCGTTAAACTTTTTAATTGCTTCCATTTTTCTTTCTCCTTTTTAATAAATTGAGTTTAGTGAATATCACTTCCATTGAATTACCTCACATGCTAACCTATTTTTACTGTCAATCGCCTCCTTTCGAATCTATGCAAGTTGGCGTTTTGCCAGCTCTGCAAATGTGCCCTCTAAGCGCATGAGTTCTTCATAACTACCTTCCTCTATAATTTTGCCCTTATCCAGCACAATGATGCGATCACAGTTCATAACGGTACTGAGTCGATGTGCTATAACGATTCTTGTGGCGTTGAGTTTATCAAGACTTTCACTGACAATCTTTTGAGTTCGATTATCCAGTGCGCTGGTTGCCTCATCAAAATAGAGAATCTTAGGTCTGTTGACGATGGCTCTGGCGATCATGAGTCTTTGTTTTTGTCCACCAGACAAGGTGCCACCACCCTCAGATACAACCGTATAGAGGCCCATGGGCATTTTTTGAATATCTTCATATAATCCCGACATTTTAGCAGCTTCTTCAGCATCTTCCATGGTAAGATTCGCATTTGAGCCCACGATGTTGGTATAGATATCGCCTGACATCAGTTGACCGTTTTGAAGAACTACACCGAGCTGTTTTCTCATGCCTCTGATATCAATACCATCAAGATCTTGCCCACTGTAATAAATTTTACCTGTTTTAGGCTTTTCAAATCCTAACAAAATACGTAGAAGTGTCGATTTACCGCATCCTGAAGGTCCAACTAAGGCGATGTACTCTCCAGGTTTTACTTTTAAAGAAACATTATTGAGAATTAAAGGTCCCTCTTCGTTGTATTTAAAAAAGACTTGCCCAATTTCAATAGAACCATCCAGCTCACCACAATCTGCTTTGTCCTCATCGTATTCTGGCAATGTCTCTAATATGGGCTTTGCACTTTCAAAAATTGGCTTAATGGTATTTAGAGTTAAAAACACTCCCGTAAATTGAAGCATTGCACTTAAAAATATTGAAAATGCAGCATAAAAGGCAATATAGCTACCAATAGACATTGTTTGAAGACTAGAGTCAGTGCCAATCATGAAGAAGAGGACTATTGAAGTCACCACTGGAAACACCGTATTAAAAGTCGTTGAAAAATTATTTAAAGTCTCTTTTTTGAATGAGATTTTACGTTGTTCTGTGAAAGCAGTGGCCCATTTGTAAAAAGCTCTTGTTTCAGATCCTGAAACTCTAAATTTACCCACACCACCAATAATCTGTAATACAAGACCTGAAATTCTATTTGTCACCTCAATCAACTGTCTCTCGTAACGTATTTGAAAAAAGCCTAAACCCAAAGTAAATACAACGGCAATGACAATTAACCCCATTCCTATCCAAGCTAATTTGGGACTATAGTTAAACATTAAAAACCCATTAAATATAGAGAAAATACCTGATATAATGGTATTTAAAGTCGTGGATGATAAAGTCTGTCTGATTTGATTAATGCTCATGGCACGCATTGCCAATTCTCCTGAAGAATAGTCCTTAAAAAATGGCGCTGGCAAGCTGATTAATCGATCCCAAATTGCCGCTTGAGTACCACTGTCCATGCGCGTTTCAATACGCATCATGGCGAATGATCTCGTCAAATCGAATAAGACCTTTCCCACCGCAAATGACAGAAGTAGTGCCCCTATTTGAAAGAGTTGATATCGATCTGCTTGTGGGATAACCCTATCCATCATAATTCCAGTTGCAATTGGATTGATCATGCCGATGACGCCACCTACGAGACCCATTAAGATCACTGTGAAGACATCTCTTTTGGATGTACTCTCAGTGCTAAAAATAAGGAGATCCTTTATTTTCAAAACCTTTGAGGGAAATGGTCTGTAAAAAGTATATGCCATTGCCTTAATTTCTAATGCTTCCTTATTGGTTATGAGCACACTCTGTCCCGTCGAAACATCATGCATTTCATATTTGTCATGTGATATAGGCATTAAAGCAAGCGGTCTGTTGTCCACTTCTGAAAATGCCAGTAGAGGACCGTTATCAGTTCTCCACCATTCTCCTCTTAAAGCAACCTGTCGATGTCTTATTTGCGAAGCTCTAACAATCTCCAAAAGAGGGTCCTTAGATTTCAAAAGTTTTTCAGTTTTAGGCACTACTAGGTTGATCTTCATTTCTTCAGCAACAAGTAGACATGCTGCAACTAAAGGATCTTCGGATTTCAAACGCTCATGTTTTGATTTAATACCTGAAACAGTGGCAAGCTCAAGCAATGCTTTATCCATGTATTTTTGTTGCACTTCTTGTCTTTTTTTCAAGTTACTTATTGACATCCTGTAGCCTCCCCTCTGCTTAACCTGCCTTTATCAGACTTGCATAAAGACCTCCAGCATCTCTAAGTGCTTCATGGTTCCCACGTTCTAGAATCTTGCCGTTATCCAGTACAATGATTTCCTCGCAGTCTCTTATAGTACTCAACCGATGTGCTACAATGATGCAAGTACAACCTCTCAGGCGTATATTCTCACTGACTATTTTTTCTGTATTTGGATCAAGTGCACTAGTTGCCTCATCCATGATGATAATGGATGGGTTTTTAGCAAGTGCACGTGCAATCTCAATCCGCTGTCTTTGTCCACCACTGAAATTGATGCCAGCTTCTTGAATCATACTATCGTAACCACCCGGCCTTGAAATAATGTCATCATGAATGCAAGCATCCTTAGCAGCCCTAACGATGTCGATTTCTGATATGGAATCATCCCACAAGGTGATATTATCTCTCACTGTGCCACTAAACATGCATATATCTTGATCAACCGCTGATAGTGAATTGGTGGTAACGATCCTAGGAATTGTCGTTCTCAATTTTTCATCAAAATAGATCTCTCCAGACCACTGCTGCCAAGTCCCTGAAATCAGTTTAGCAAGTGTGGATTTGCCACTACCTGACCCACCTACTAAAGCAACGCGTTCGCCAGCATTAAGGCGCATACTGAAGTTCTCAATAAGTGGTGGTTCCAATAAACTGTAACCAAAGGTTAAATCTTTAACTTCGACAACTCCCTCTAGTCTTTCTTGCCAATGGTCTGAGTCTTTTATTTCAATTTGCTCCGTCTCAAGGACCTTGTCTTCAGGGTATTTCATGACATCATCTAATCTGTTCATATCACCTGCCATGGTTTGAATGTCCGACCCCAAGTTCACAAGCGCAGTCACTGGATTTAAAAACCCACCCATTAAGCTTTGAAAAGCAACCAAAGTCCCCACAGTCATGGCACCGTCTATGATTCTAATCCCTCCGATCATGAGAACCAGAACAGTTGTTATGCCTGTCATGAGTGAAGGCAACGATAATAAATACTGACCGGATACGCCTATCTCCTGTTGTGCATTTATGGCTTTAGTCTGATAACCTGACCACTTTGCAAAGAAATCAGATTCTGAACCTGTTGCCTTTAGGGTTTCTATAGTTTGTAACCCAGACATTGCCGTTCCAATCATCTTACCGTGATCCTTGAGCAACTTGCTATTTTGTGCTTCACGTTTCTTTGCCACTGTTTTTAAATAAAACATATTTAAGGCCGCCGCAAGAACACCAATCATCGTTAAAAAAACATCATAGCGTAACATCATCACAAAATAGAATACGATGAAAAAGACATTGAGGACGGCTTTTGTGAACTCCCCAGATAAGATTCTTGCAACATTGTCATTACTGGTCATCCTCGAACTGATATCCCCTACGTATCTTTGGGAGAAAAATTCCATGGGAAGCCTGAGCACATGCCACAAGAACTTACTCGATGACGTCAGAGCAATTTTGGTTTCAAGTCTTAAGAGATAATACTCTTGTAGCCAAATTAAAAACCCCTGAATTAATACGGTTATCCCCATTGCTATCAATAAGACATTCACCCAATCTGACCTACCAGCAAGTAAAATTTCATCAATAAATATTTTAGAAAAAGCTGGAATGACCAGTCCAGGGATCACCAGTGCAAATCCCACGAGCACTACATATGTCAGTGCAACTTCTGAACCTTTTACTCTGCGTATCAATGCTTTTAATGTATCTGGCTTTTCGCCACCTTTTTCAAAGGCATCAGTCTTTTCAAAAGTAAGTGCAATCCCTGTAAAGGCTTGATCAAATTCTGCTTCTGAGACCACCCTTTTGCCACTTGCTGGATCATTTAAATAAACTTTATCTTTATAAAAGCCCTCCAAAACAATAAAGTGATTAAAATTCCAGTGAATAATCATCGGAAAAGACATCTCTTTTAAAAGCTGGGGTTCTTTTCGATACCCTTTACACTCAAAGCCATGCGTACGACCTGCCTTTAAGAGATTGATCGCCTTACTGCCATCTCTTGATATTCCACACTGTAGTCTAAGTGTTTCAAGTGGCACATATTTGCCGTAATAAGCTAGAATCATAGCTAGAGAAGCGGCTCCACATTCTACAGCTTCCATTTGTAGTATTGTCGGTGTATTTACCGGCTTCAATTGTATTTTCAAATGTACGCCCTCCTGCTCTTTTCGCTTTCTAGTTAATGCTCAACTTCTTTTTCACAAAGGGAATCACCATCTCAATAGGTCTTCTATTGTCCACGATGATCGTACCACTACAGATATTACCACTATCAATCTTCATATCTGGTCCGTTGCGAGTAGACCACTTATAACCGCTGAATGTTGAAGCGTCTTGAATCAAATTTACATGTACTTCAATAGGTGTTATGCCACCTGTGAGTGTCTGAACCAGTTGCTCGTTCCCAAAGGATTGAACTAAATATTGCGTGGAAACGGGATATTTTGATACCGAAACGACCTCGCCAAGCATAAAACCATAATCCTCTACGTTTGCAATCGTTGGAGAAACATGGACTGTCATACCTTGATGAATTTTTTTACCCACTTCAGGTTTGACAAAAATAACCGCTTCAAGTGTATTCGCTTCTCGATCATCTCTAGCAACATTTACAAGTGGTGTGCCTGCTTGAATGACATCACCTTTTTTTACATACACTTCTAAAACTTGACCATAGCTCATGGAAACTACCTCTGTACTCTCTTTAAGGTCTTTTACAGCTTTATCAAGTGCTCTATTCATCTCATTGAGTTTTGTGTACCTCAACTCTTCGAGTTGCGCTTTAAGTTGCTTTAATTTAAGAGTTGCTTCCGCCATTTGGGCAGATTCTGTCTTCTTAAGTGGCACAAGCAGTGAAAGGTCGTTTTCAATAGATGCGACCTTGCTCTGTGCTGTTCTCAATGCCAACGTTTCCGTATCCATATTCAACTGAGCATTTTGTAAAACTAATTTAGCCTCTTCTAAATCTGCCTGACTCAAAGCACCTGAATTAAAAAGTGCTTCTGCACGCTCTAATGCTTTTTTAGCATCATCTCTATCTGCTGTGTATTGTTTAAGGTTAAGATTTACTTGATCGATGCTAATTTGTGCTTGTTTTAATCTAATTTTAGTCTGTTCAATTTCGTATTGATTACTTGTTTGATTATCCTCTTGTGTGGCCTGTTTAACATCCAGAGAGGCATTCACCTGTTTAATCTCTCTTGCTAAATCATAAAAATCATTTAGATTTGCTGAAAGTGCCGTCTTGTCATCGTAGAATGTATCCACATCAAAGTTTTTGATCAATTTAATTTCATCTCTATAGCGATTAACTTTATCCACTAAACTACTTTGTTCAATCCTTGCAATAACATCACCTTGTTTAACATAATCGCCTGACATTACACTCACATCTGTAATCTGACCAGATACCGGATGTGTCACACTGACAACACCACCACTGGTTGTCAGCAGACCTGCGCCCTCTACTTGAGTAGAAATATTTCCTAAAATCCCCCAAATCAATATCGTAATCAAAATACACCCAATTCCAAGTAGAGCAATCCAACCTCTAGGTTTGGTTACTGTAATAAGCTGATCAAGCTCCTCCGGAGATGACAGCCTGTCCAATGCTACTTTTCTAAAAATCTGATTAGACATTGTATGTCCCCCCTTTATTTGAATCCTACAAACTCGTATTGACCATTCTTAATCACTTTCATTGAAATATCTTTTCCCGTCATATTGCCGTTTTTATCAAAACTTATGGTACCAATAACACCATTCCAATTTTTGGTGTTGTGAAGTGTTGAAGCTAATTTTATAGGATCAGTTCCCTGCGCTTGATCGATTGCATATGCAATCAACTTTATGGAGTCATAGCCTTGTACTGCCCATGTATCTGGTTTGATTCCAAACCTTTCTTCGTAAGCTTCTCTAAATTGTTTAGAAGCTCTTCTACTGTCTTGATCGTTATAAGTGGTTGCAACAAACATTCCTTCACCTACTGCTCCTAAAAGAGTAGGTAAATCTTTTAAATCCAGTCCATCAGCAGCAAAAATAGGCACCTTTTGATCCACTTTTCTCAATCGTTTTAAGAATACGCCAGCATGTGGCATAGAATCCACGATAAACACAACATCGTAGTCAAGCGCCAGCCATTTATCATATGCTTTTTCAAATTCGAGCTCGTTGCTGAAATCGGTAACACGATCTACTATTTCTCCATCTGACTCAATAAACTTGCTTTCAAAAGCTTTGGCGACTGCCTTGCCATAATCATCATCTTCATAAAAGATAACTGCACGCTTAAGACCTTGCTTTGCAATGTACTCAGCCATTTGACTCCCCATTTCATGGTCGCTGAGGGTGTTGCGCAATACATAATCATAGCCTTGAGTGGTCAATTCATCACTTGATACTGCTGGTGATAGAAAAAGGAGTCCTGAGTCATTATAAATTTTAGCCGCTGGAAGGGAGATATAAGGCTCCCAATGCCCTATAATAGCAGCCACATCCTTTTGTGAGGCGATCTCTTGCGCTGACAGCATGCCTTCTCTAAAAGATAACTTTTCATCCATCACTTTAGCTTCTAAAAGTCTCCCTTGAACACCCTTATTTGAATTAATTTCTTCTATGGCCATATTTGCCCCGTTTACAAACCCCGTATCTGATTTTAGCTCTGATATAGGCCAAACAACGCTCACGATAATATTACCTGATGCTTTATCTGCAAAGGCTTCTCTTGCTTTAACCATATCCGATTGACTAAAGCAACTGGTCAGTAAAAATGAAATTAATATGAGCATTGGTATAAAAACCAGAACCCTCTTTTTTTTCATCAGGTCACGTCCTTTCCTGTTTTGTCATTCTATATTGTTAAATTATATCAACCTTTTTATAAAGCGCATATTATCTCATGCGATACACTTTCGTAAAAAAAAGGCACATGAACACCTCAATTGGTATTCACATGCCTACTTTCTCTGTATTTTATCTCATTGCATCAAGACGGATTCTCAATATTATCCATAGATACTGTTTTATAATAAGCTTCTTTACATTTTTCAAAATCATTCTCGCAAATAGCCTCATAAATCATAATATGACTGTCTGGATCATTATTATATTTCGCTTGGAGCCACAAATTATTTCTCTTATAAATAATTTCTGAAAGGTACCGGCGAATCAGTGTCCTCGTAAATGCAAAAATATCTGCATATACTGAATTATGACTCATTAGACAAATTTGATAGTGAAATAATAAATCTACATCAACAAGTGCATCTAAGTTTTCATCTATACTCAATTCTTGACAGGCTGCTTTAGCCTCTAAATACCGATCTAATATTTGCTTTAATTCCATTTTTTCTGCTTCTGTTGCATTTAATATCGCCAATCGACTACATTCAACTTCTATAAGTATACGAAGAGCGTAAATCTCTTCAAAAGACTTATTCTCATAGTAAAAAACAGACACATTTTGAAACATATGCGCAATAGAGAATTCTTTTACATAAGTGCCATCACCTGCACGTGTTTCAACAACACCAATCGTGCTCAATGTCTGAAGTGCCATACGTACTGTTAACCTATTTACACCATATAACGTTGATAGATCACCCTCCGAGGGTAATTTCGTACCTGTAGCCCACTCGCCAGATAAAATTCCCTCTTTTAAATGCGCACAAACTTGATCTACAGCAGAAATATGCGTAATTTTTTTGGTTTTCCTATTTTCCATTTTACTAACACCTTCATCAATTATTATTTTCCTTTTTACTCCATCTATTTTTACATAATTATCAATAAAAATCAATTTTTAATTTTTCATTGACTCAATGGTGTGTTTGATGTATGATTCACTTAGCGAACAAGTGAACAATCACGCTAATAATTATTAAAATGGAGGTTGAATCAATGATTATTACAAAAGTTGACATTTTTCAAGTGAATGATCCAGAAAATCCAGTTTGGCAACCGATTTTATGCCGCATTTATACGGATGAAGGTATCTATGGAGATGGCGAAGCCGCTATGGCATACGGTATTGGTTCTACAGGTGCTTACGGTATGGTTCAAGATTTATCTAAATTGATTATTGGCATGGACCCACTTGACAATGAAGTCATTTGGACCAAGCTGTACAAAGAAACCTTTTGGGGACAAAATGGCGGTTGTGTCTTTACTGCAGGCATGAGTGCTATCGACTTAGCATTATGGGATATTAGAGGTAAATTCTTTAATGTGCCTGTTTACAAGCTTTTAGGTGGTAAAAGACAAGACAACCTGAGAACTTATGCCAGTCAGCTTCAATTTGGATGGCAACCTTCCATGGAACAAGCACGTACTTTAGATGACTATATTAAATACGCAAAAAAAGCGGTTTCAGAAGGTTATGACTGTATAAAAGTTGACTTTTTCACCTTCAAGGAATTTGCCGAAGAAGGCAGCTACAATGATATTGAACGTACAACTCTACTTGCACCAAATACAATTGATAAAATAGTAGAAAGAGTTGCCGCAGTTCGCGAAGCCATTGGTCCAAAAGTAGATATCATCATTGAAAATCATTCTTTCTTAGATGCACAATCTGCGGTTCAATTTGGCAGACTTATTGAAAAATATAATATCTTCTACTATGAAGAACCTAATACTCCTGATCCTACAACTGCTAAATATATTTCAGAACGCTTAAACTTCCCTATTGCAAGTGGTGAACGTATTTATACCAGATGGCAATACACTAAATATTTTGAAAATGCTTCACTTCAAGTGATCCAACCAGACTTAGGCACCTGTGGGGGTATTACTGAAGTTAAAAAAATTGCAGATATGGCCTATGCTTATGATGTAGCGGTTCAAATTCACGCTTGCGGAAGTCCAATCAGCACTGCTGCAGCATTGCAGATTGAATGCGTCATTCCAAACTTCATCATTCATGAGCATCATATTGTCAATTTATGCGAGTTCAATAAAAAACTATGTAAATACGATTACCAACCTGAAAATGGTCGCTTCAAAGTACCTGATCGTCCCGGTTTAGGCAACGAATTATCTGATTTTGTACTCAAGGGTCCAAAAGTTACCATCTCTGGTGACAACACATTTTGGTCTCTATAAAAGTTATAAATTCACTAATAATTTAGGAGGGGTTTTATGAAAAAAGAAGCTACACTTAATGATGTCGGTGTTTTGGGGTTCACTGAATTATGGGCACTTGGGATTGGTCAGGTCATAGGTGCTGGTGTAATCACTTTGGTTGGTCCTGCAATAGGCTTAACGGGTCATTCTGCTTGGCTTGCTTACTTTGTCGCAGTCGTCATCGGTGCCATTACCAACCTGCCTATTATTATTTTTTCCTCTGTAACAAAGTATTCTGGCGGCGATTATTCTATCATCACCATGTTAGGCGGAGAAAAAGTAGGTGGTATGTACATCGTTGGATTCTCATTGCAAACTCTGGGGATGTCATTGTTTGCAACAGCTCTAGGAATGTATTTAACCTCTATGTTCCCAGTAATCAACGGCAAACTTATCGGCATAATTTTCCTAATTCTATTTTACGCACTCAATTTGATGGGACTCGCCAATATGGCTAAAGTTCAAAAAATCATGAGCGCGATCTTGATTGCAGCCTTACTCATGTTTATCATCGTGGGGGCTACAAAAGCTGATTTTTCTCACAGCTTTAGTTTTACAAGCTCTGCCTTCCTCTCAAATGGTAGTAAGGGGTTCTGGGCTGCTGTTATGCTCTTAGTCTACTCTTGTCAAGGTTACAAATACAATGTCAACTACGGAGGGCAAACGAAAAATGCCACAAAGAACTTACCTCTCTCTATGTTGGCTGTTATTCCTGTACTCATGATCGTCTATGCAGGTGCTGCACTGATTGACTCTGCTGTATTGCCACTGGAAACTGTCGCTGGCAAACCTTTAACGCTCGTTGCACAAGCCGTTTTACCAAATGCATTGTTCTATGCCTTCATGTTTGGTGGTCCAATCATGGCACTCCTTACAACCATGAATTCAAGTTACGCCGCAATGGTTGGCCCATTCACAAAAGCTGCTAAAGATGGTTGGTTCCCAGAAAAACTGGCTGCTACAAACAAGCGTGGTGGCGCTTATATCATATTATCAATTCAGTTAATCGTTGGTTTGGTACCTGTACTTCTCAATTTCTCAGTGATAAATATTGTCAGCAACATGATGTTAATCACTTCTGCGTATAATTTCTTGCTCTTCTACTCTTTATGGCAAGTTCCTAAAAAAATGCCTGTAAAATGGGCAAATGCCACTATGTATACTGGTAATGGTGTCTACTACGGTATCATCATAGCAGCTTTTATCGTTCAAGGCATTATAGGCTGGAATTCTATCAAGTCATTAACATTACCTCTAGCGATCTTCAACATTGTTGCCCTAGCGATATGCTTTGTATACGCCATTGTACGTCACAA
This sequence comes from uncultured Fusibacter sp., assembly GCA_965140735.1. GTDB lineage: Bacteria > Bacillota > Clostridia > Peptostreptococcales > Acidaminobacteraceae > Fusibacter_A. Next base: position 1,468,917 of record OZ223306.1, read on the forward strand.
TGCACGTAAGACACATGTGGATACAGAAGGCATGGTTGAATTGGCTTAAACTATGAGATTTAAAATATAAGTATAGAAAGGATGATTACAAATGAAAATCACAAAAGTAGAAGTCTTCCATCTAAACACTGCAAATAATAAAATGAATAGTCCTATAGGATGTCGAATTTATACGGATACAGGACTCTATGGAGATGGTGAAGCAGGTATGGCCTATGGCACTGGTGGCAGTGCTGCGTATGGGATGGTCTGTGATCTTGCCGAGCTTATCATCGGTATGAACCCACTTGAAAATGAAGTGATCTGGGAAAAGATGTACAAGAGCACTTTTTGGGGACAAAATGGTGGACCAGTTGTATTTTCAGGCATTGCCGCTATTGATGTTGCCCTTTGGGATATCAAAGGTAAACATTTTGGTGTGCCTTGCTATGCCCTACTCGGGGGTAAAATGAGAGATTCTTTACGTTGTTATGCCAGCCAATTACAATTTGGTTGGGGTAAAATGGATGAGCCACAAGTCTGGGCAGTTTCTCTTGAAGACTATGCTAATAATGCTAAAATTGCCATCGCTGAAGGCTTCGATGCTATAAAAGTAGATTTCTTTGATAGAGATGAAGCGGGTGTAAGCCTGTCCTCACTTGAGCAAACAGGGCTACTTTCGCCTAAAAAGCTAAATATGGTTGAAGCCCGAATTAAAGCTGTTAGAGAAGCTGTGGGCCCTGATGTAGATATCATCATGGAAAATCATTCTTATCCAGATGCTGTGTCTGCAGTTCAACTTGGAAAAATAGCAGAAAAATACAATATTTGGGCTTTCGAAGAACCCAATACGCCTTCTATCAAAACCTCAGAATATATTGCTAAGAACATCTCTGTTCCGATTGCAAATGGAGAACGTATTTTCTCGCGCTGGCAATATGCACCATTCTTTGAAAAGAATCTGATTCAGCTGGCTCAACCCGATATTGGAAACTGTGGCGGTATCACTGAAGTCAAAAAAATATGTGATTTAGCTTATATCTATGATGTAGCCGTCCAAATCCATGTGGCTGGGAGTCCACTTGCTACTAATGTGGCACTACACCTTGAAGCAGCGATTCCAAACTTTACAATTCATGAGCATCATGTTGCCAATCGTATGGATACCTCTAAAAACTTGACCAAATTCAATTTACAACCCGAAAATGGTTATTTTACAGTACCAGACTTGCCAGGTATCGGAAATGAATTTCTACAATCAGCAATTGACAATGCTTATGAAAGAAAAATCATTGAATAGTCTCTATTAAAAAAGGGGCATGTAAACATCACACTTGGTGTTCACATGCCCTCTTTTTTTATTACACGTTTTTATATACGATTTATTCTATTTTTTAGATTCATTTCACCATAATGCCCTCTATTTAAGTCCCCGATATTTTAAGTTGATCTAGTAATAATGACGGTGCTGTAATCGTTCTATTCCCGCCGTATAAGGTAAAAGAATCATCCCCCACAGCTTTAACCGCTTGGAGCATTTTCACCAAATCACCTGCAATAGTGATCTGATGAACGCCACTCACTACTTGTCCTGCTTTTACTTGAAACCCCTTTGCAATCAATACAAACTCACCTGAAGCATACTTAGCACCTGCAAAGGTTCCTGCTATATCTGTGATGATCAAACCATCATTTAATGAAGAAATAAGTGCTTCCATGGTGCAATCACCCTTTTTACAAACCAAATTTGTTATGCCTGTTGTGACAGGTTGCTTATAAAGCGATTTAAAACCATTGCCTGTGCTCTTGCCAGTTTCATTTGAATGTTCATTGCTCAAGTAAGTTTTTAAAACGCCTGAATCTACCAACATCTTTAATTGAGTTTGAGTCCCCTCATCGTCAAACCTTCTCGTAAGACCTGTACCAGCCATAAGTGGATCTTCAAATAGCGAAACTAAGGCGCTTCCAATTTTCTGTTCTAATTTTCCGCATAGACAACTCATACCACTGTTGATATTTTCTAGATAAAAAGCTGGAATATAAGCTCCTAACAATTCACAAACCACCTTGTTTTGTAAGATCACAGCATAATTTGTAGTGGGAACCATTTGAGAATTCAGCATTTTAATGGCTGTTGCCACAGTTTGTTCCACATAGTGCTCAAATGTGTCGTCACGACCTAGTAAAAAACGACGATAACAACTTTGTACCTTTTCGCCATCCTTTGCAGTCACCTTTAATACGAAAACCTCTGCCATGCCACAATCATCTTGAAGTTTTATTTTGCCATCTGTCAATAAAACAGTTCGTTGATTTCTTTCAAATCGACATTCACTGACATTGACAATTCGTGGATCAAGTTTAAGTGCCTGCTGCTCAGCACTTAAAAGATTTTTTACGATCACAGCAGATTCTTTTAGTTTTTGTACTTTAAGCGGTAAAGGATCAACAGGCACAAGATCACCATATTGCCATGCTTTTCCACTACATTCTGCAGACTGACAAATCGTTTGGATGATTTCGTCATATGCTGAAGCATCTAATATTTCAGTATATGCACTTCCCACTTGACTTTGCCACTCACCCTCTATAAAAATGCGCTCAAGTGCCGAAATTTCAATTATTTCTGGATTCCCTTCAAAAACGGTGACAATCGTTTCTTCTGTTTTTTCCACATAGAAACGTAATCGACTGATACCTTTACTTTCTGCCACTGGCATAAAGTGACAAATGAAAGTTTCTGCACTCATTCCACGCCTCCTACTGTCATATTTTTGACTCTCACTGTTGGTTGCCCAGCACTGATAAAAAGAGCACCACTCTCTGCATAACAATACCCCTGTCTGAGATCAAAATCGTTTCCAACACGATCCACAGATTGAAGTAAAGTCATACCATTTCCAATCAGTGTAACCCCTTTTATAGGCTTTGTAAGTTTACCTTTTTCAATAAGATAGCATTCTGCAGCATTAAAATTAAAGTCTCCAGTTGAAGGATCAACTGAACCCCCATTAATATACTTCACATATATGCCCTTCTCAGTATCTGATATAATATCTTGAGGTGAATCCTCTCCAGGGGCAATATAAGTATTATTCATTCTAGCCACTGGTGCATATCGATAATTTTGTCTACGTGCTGATCCAGTGGAAGGCATCCCCATGCGTTTCCCCCCTAATTTATCTACTAAAAAGCTTTTTAGAATCCCCTTTTCAATGAGCACATTCTTCTGAGTTGGAGTCCCTTCGTCATCCACATGTAAAGAGCCCCATTCATTCCGCATTGAGCCATCATCAATAAGAGTTACCTTCTCAGATGCCACTTTATGCCCAAGTTTTCCCGAAAATTCAGATGCGCCTTTAGCCACTGAACTCGCTTCTAATGAATGACCGCAAGCTTCATGGAACATAAGACCCCCAAACCCATTGTTCACAACGACACTCATTTGTCCACCAATGCAGTATGATGCATCCACCATGGTTTTGGCGATTCGAGCTGCTTCTGTGGCAAAAGATTCTACATCTAAGTATTCGTAATACTCAAATCCTTGCATAGAACCAGGACCATAATAGCCTGAATAGTTGCCATTTTTATTTTGTGCTGTTGCCATTAAAAACAATCGAGTTTTGATCCGTTCATCTGAGACATAAAGCCCTTCAGAATTAGCAATACTGACATATTGTGAAAAATCCAATATTTTTGCTTGCATTTGAACAATATCTTTATGATAGGATAGCCCACTAAGGATACCTCTATTAGCAAGTTCCATACGATATTTCATCGAATAGTCTTTGGGCAAAAGTAAATTGCCATGATTCATTTCAAAACTTTTAAGCGCACTGAGTGGCTTCGGATGTCCTCGATCTTCACCATACACCATTTTTTGAGCAAGTGCCATTAACGCCTGCTCGCTTTTATCATTTGTAAAGGCATATTTGGTGTGAAGACCATCTATAATGCGAAGACCTACACCGCTTTCTTTTCCCATTGAATGATTATAAAGCCCTTCTTTTCGGACTTCAATTTCATTGAACTGTGTTTCTTCATCAAATATTTCAGCAAAAACACCTCCAGCAGATAATACTTCAAGGAGATTTTCTATGACACTTTTTTTTAACACGAAGACGCCTCCTCATAATTTCTTGGAAAATGGCATGCCACAAAATGATCTGGCTTCAGTTCTCTTAACGTTGGCACTTCTAACTTACATTGATCTTTAGCATAAGCACATCTACTCGAAAACTTACAGCCTGGAGGTGGTGTAATCGGACTTGGCACTTCCCCCTCAATTTTGACAGCACGCTTACGCCTCGATGGATCAGGTTCTGCCTCTGGTATTGCAGAAAGTAACATTTGAGTATAAGGATGAAGCGGTTCATCAAATAAGCTCATACTAGGGGCAATCTCTACCATGTTGCCTAAGTACATAACACCCACACGATCCGATATATGTTTAACCATAGAAAGGTCGTGTGAAATGAACAAATAAGTCAGTTTGCGCTCTCTTTGAAGTTTTATAAGCAAATTGATGATCTGTGCTTGGATGGAAACATCCAAAGCTGAAATAGGCTCATCACATACAATAAATTCAGGCGCCACAGCAAGTGCACGTGCAATGCCTACTCTCTGTCTTTGACCTCCAGACAGTTCATGGGCAAATCGATTTCCAAACGCTTCGGTCAAGCCCACATCTGCCATTAAAGCATTTACTTTTGCCTCTTGTTCTTTTTTAGTCATTTTAAAATGAATATTGAGTCCTTGTGCGATAAGTTCGCTGATGGTCATACGTGGATTCAGTGAAGAATACGGATCTTGAAAAATCATCTGTATCCGTCGCTTAAAGTCCAAAATCTTGCTTTTAGGCATATGACTGATATCTTGACCATCATAAATCACTTGGCCAGAAGTTGGACTGTAGAGGTTAATTAAAGTACGACCACAAGTAGTTTTGCCACAACCCGATTCACCCACCAGCCCAAATGTTTCACCGCGTCTGATCTCAAAGCTCACATCATCCACAGCTTTGAGCACTAATTTTCGGCTAATTTTATAGTGTTTGCTTAAGTTTTTTACTTCTATAAGTGTCTCTGACATGGATCAAACCTCCCTTTTATAACCCGGTTCAACAGCGGGTGCTTTTTCGTGTTTGAGCCAGCAAGAGACATATTGTGTCTCTGAAATTTTAGTGCGTTCAGGCATTGCTGTACGACATATTTTCATACAGTATTCACATCGTGCTGCAAAAGGACAATGCTCTAAAGGTAAGATCAAATCAGGTGGTGTCCCCTTCAGTGCATAGAGTTCCTGCTTATTTTGCTTCGATAATTTAGGGACTGATTTTAAAAGTGCCCATGTATAAGGATGCTGAGGCTTGTAAAAGAGTTCCATAGCCGTACCTTCTTCAAGTACCTTTCCCGCATACATAATCTGTATGCGATCAGCAAAATTAGAAACTACCCCAAGATCATGTGTTACTAACAAAATAGCCGTGTCAAATTGCGTTTTAAGATCGTTTAAAAGTTCCATGATCTGTGCTTGAATGGTCACATCAAGTGCTGTAGTGGGTTCATCAGCTACTAAAATAGAGGGTGAACAAGCCAATGCCATTGCGATCATCACACGTTGTCTCATTCCCCCTGAAAGTTGATGGGGATAAGCATCTAAACGTTTTTCAGCATCTGGAATTCGAACGATTTTTAGCATTTCAAGTGCTTTTTGACGTGCCTTTTTTTTATCAATCTCTTGATGTAATATAAAACTCTCTATGATTTGATCCCCACAAGTCATTGTAGGATTTAAAAAGGTCATAGGATCTTGAAAAATCATGCCTACATCATTCCCTCTGTAACCCTGTAGCTCAATTTTATTCATCTTGAGTACATCTCTACCTTTATAAAGTATAGATGAACTTTCTTTAATCTCAGCGAGGGGGGCTTTTAAAAGGCGCATAATAGACTTTGCCGTTACTGTTTTGCCGCTCCCCGACTCTCCAACAAAAGCAAGCGTTTCACCTTTGTGAAGATGAAAATCAATACCTCGCACCGCACGGACTTCACCTGCATATGTGTGAAATGATACTTCTAAATTTTTAACTTCTAGAATTTTCTCCATCAGTCTCCTACTTTCTAAGTTTAGGGTCAAGTGCATCTCTCAAACCGTCTCCCATAAGTGTAAAGGACAGCATTGTAAGTGCAATCATAAGTGCTGGAAACAACAATTGATGTGGATAAAAAATAAAAGTAGACTGAGCTTCTGATACCAATGCACCCCAACTTGTATCTGGTGATTGTACGCCCAAACCAATAAAGCTGAGAAAAGCTTCTGAAAAGATATAACCAGGAATATCAAAAGTAATGGATACAATCACCACACTTAGAGTATTGGGAATCATGTGCTTAGTCACTATGCGCCAACGACTTTCTCCAAGTACTTGTGCAGCCAAAATGTATTCTTGGCCTTTAATTTGAAGCATCTGTGCATGAATAAAACGTGCCATGCCACACCAACTGGTGATGGTCATCGCAAGTAATAAAGTGCCCACACTTTTACTTTGCAAGATTACTGACATGAGGATCACCACAATCAAATAGGGCACACTGATGAGAATTTCAACAATACGCATCATCACATCATCTACCACACCACCAATATAAGCTGCAATACCACCATATAGACACCCAATTACAGTGGAAATAAGGGCACCAATAACCCCTATAGCAAGTGAAATTCTTCCGCCTTGCCACACTCGTGCAAATGTATCTCTGCCAAGTTTATCCGTACCAAACCAATGAGATGCATTTGGTGATAAATTTCTCGCAGTCTTGTCCATATCCGAAAAATTATAGCCACTGATCGCTTGGCCGAATAACACCATAAAGATTAAAACGGCTAAAATAATCATGGATACAACAGCAACTTTGTTCAATTTAAATCGTCTCCAAGCATCTGCAAGATAACCTATACGTGGACGTGAAATAACATCTGTTTCATTTTCTTCTATGCCAATAATTTCAAATTGATGAGACTGAATTTCCATACCACACCCCCTATATTTTTTCACCTGTAATGCGAATTCTCGGATCAATGATTACATAAACACAATCAACAATAAGTTGCATGATCACGAACAATGCTGCATAGAAAATAGTCGTTCCTAAAATCATGGTATAATCATTGCTATTAATAGAATTGATGTAATAAAAGCCGATGCCAGGGATTGAAAACATTTTTTCAATCACAAATGAACCTGTAAAAACCCCCACAATACTGCCACCAAATATCGTTACTGCAGGTAACATGGAATTTCTAAGTACATGTTTCCTGATCACACGTGATTCTGACATTCCTTTTGCACGAGCTGTCATAACATAATCCTGATCAAGCGTATCGAGCATAGAGGATTTTACATACCTTGCATAACTGGCAATTGGCCCCAAGCAAAGTACTGTAATCGGTAAAATGCAGTATTTAGCTCCTCCCCATCCCGAAGATGGCAAAAGACCTAAACGCGCTGCAAATATCATTTGAAGTAGCGCTGCTAAAACGAATACAGGTACACTTACCCCTAAAATTGCGATGAAAATCACTAAAAAATCAGGCCATTTATTTTTGTTAAGTGCTGCTATAATCCCTAATAGCGTTCCAATCGCAACACCTATAAAAAGTGCTATCCCCCCTATAAATCCAGATACTGGAGATGTATTTTTAATCGTTTCACTTACTGATCTGCCTGCATAAACAACACTATCGCCCATATCTAAATGTGCTAAACCTTTTAGGTAGAGTAAATACTGTTCAAATAGCGGTTTATCCAATCCGTACTTGACATGAAAATTTTCTCTAATCTGATCAGGTAATGCTTGAGCCATACTCGCCAACGGATCTCCGGGTATATTCCTCATCAGAAAAAAAGTTAAAGTTGTGACGATCAGAAGGGTTAAGAACATATATAAAATTCTCTTTAAAATGTATTTTCCCATAGTAAATCTCCTCTACTCATAGAACAGCACATCACTGCAGAGATTGCTGTGATGTGCTGTTCACCTTTTATCTTGGGGGATTATTGTCTGCCACTTGTATACACATTTTTATAACCAGCGTTGCTAAACCCTAAAGTATCAAAACCATATACATAGTTCTTAAAAAACCCATTTGTAACTGATGTCTCCATAGGTGAAACAACACAATCATCTTTGATTAAGATTTTTTCTGCTGCGATGTAATCCTTTAATCTCTTTTCAGCATCAAGTTCGCTTCCAGCACGATCAATAAGCTCATCATATTCTGCGTTACCCCAGCCAGTGCTCACTTGGTCGTATTCGGTTTTAAAAATACTCAACACATCGTAAGGATCATCATAATACGCTCCCCAGCTCATATAGCCGATTTGGTAATTACCGGATTCAACATTATCATAGAAAAGACTCCAATCGTTAAAAGTAATCTCGACATCTATGCCCAGTTCTGCTTTATATGTTTGTTGCAAATATTCACCTAGTGTTCTAAACCATTCAGTGGTTCCACCTAAAGAAAAAGTTACTTTTAAAGTACTTGGATCGTCACCAAGCCCTAGCTCTTTCATACCTTCAAGCAATAAATCTTTAGGGGTCTTACCATCCGCTTTAAGTTCATCTGTCATTTCTTGAATTGGGTCACCTGCTTTTTCGCGATAATTTGTATCTCCAACTGAAATCGTTGGTACAACCCAGCCGTAGGTTGGCAATTTAAGCCCACTATAACACATTATATTGGCATCTTCTCTATCAATCGCAAGTGTAAATGCCTTACGGATATTTACATTTTGGAATAATTCATCTTTTGTATTGTAAAATGAGAACAATATAGAATTATTCACTGTTCTTATATACTTACTGTCATCACGTGCTTTAAATTTATCTAGCCATTCCTGATAGGCCACTGAAACTTCATCAATTTCGCCACTCTCATAAGCGCTGTTAATCGTACTAGTCTCTGACATAACAGCAAATTTAATAGTCTCTAGTTTTACGGCATCTTTATCCCAATAGTTAGGATTCTTTTTTAGAATTAAAGCACTGTTATGTGTCCAACTGTCTAAGTAGAAAGGGCCATTACTTACGATATATTGGACATCAGAACCGTATTTCTCACCATATTCTTCAATTTTATCTTGACGTTGTGGATAGTAAATAGTTGCATCACACATTTTTAGAAAGGCTGGTGTCACTGTAGATAATGTGATTTGTAATGTTTTTTCATCTAATGCTTTAACACCGAGTTCATCCACTGACATTTCACCGTTACTGATAGCTTCATAGTTTAAAATAGGTGTAAGAAACCAACCATTAGGACAGCCTACTGCTGGATCTGCACTTCTCTTGAGTGAATAAACATATTGATCAGCAGTGACCGGTTCTCCATCTGTCCACTTGTTATTGCCTAAGTGAAATGTCCATACCAAGCCATCTTCCGAACTTTCCCAAGTCTGAGCATCTCCAGGTGATGTCACATATTCTCCATCCACTTCTTCAGTTCTAATAAGCCCTTCCATAGTGTTGATAATCATAGTACTTGAATATGAGTCTGATCTAAGTGAAACATCAAAAGAAGTTGGGTCCGCTACAATATAAGTATTCAGATATTGCTCTTTATCGGGTTCTCCTGCCACAGGTACTTGTTCAACATTATTAGTTTGCTCACTATTTTCTTTTCCATTGTCACTTGCCACTTGATCGCCGCCACAACCTGCAAGTAGACTTAAACCTAAAATTAAAATTAGTAAAAGTGCTACTGTCCTTTTCATCATCATTTTTCTCCCCTTTTTTAAACTTTCAATATTCTGATATTTTACAAGATTATAATATTTACTTTAGTATTCTGTCAATATAATTTTGAATATTCGCAACATTTTTATGTATTTACTATAGTTTTTAGATTTTTTTAGAATTTTTGTGCGTCAGTGAAGGTATTTTTTACTTAAATTCTAAAAAAAATCCTATACACTAGGTATAAGATTTTTTTATTAATTAATAATTTGTTTTCGATTACAAAATTCAATTACAAAATTAGGCATTCTATTTATTAAAAAGCGATGAATACTCGTCACTTGCAGTTTTACGCTTGCGCTTACCTGCATTTAATTCTATACTTACCGCCGATGTGAGTAGGTTTACAAGCATCATCGGTGATGAAAGTGTATTTAGATATAGAGGTGTTGCACTTGGAGCCAAAAGGGTCATCTCGCTTATCTTTGCAATCTCTGCCTCTTCACTATCGGTTATGGCAATAATCGTTGCCTTTTTCATTGTTGCATATTCTGCGAATTTATTGGTCACAAAATAATAATCTGGAAATGAAATCGCTATGATCAGAGATTTACTAGATAACATTGGCAGCACACTATGAACACTGTCATTTAACTCTGTATTGACAAGTATAGAAGAAACACCTACTGTTGCCAGTCTTATGGAGATAGACTCTGCCAGTTGGTAGGAAATACCTCTTCCGCAGAGGATAATCTCTTTATGTTTCAAAATAACTTTTGCCACTTCTAAGTAGTATTCTGGATCAAATGTTTTTCCAAATTCATTTATACCGCTGACTTCCATATTCAAAATATTCATTAAATATCTCGACTTGTCGCCTAATTCAGATCTTGGAACACGTGGTGCACAGTACGCATTTTCACTTTCAATCAGTTGCTTGCTATGCTCTGACATATATTTTCGAAAGGCATTTTTGAGGTCATTATAATTATCATAGCCCCATGCAGTACAAGCGTTTAGAATTGTAACCTCAGATATTTTAGTTGCTGTACAAAGTTCTTTTAGTGTAATAAAACACATAATATTGGGATCAGATAGCATAAAATCAGCGAGTTCCATTTGTTTTCTAGTCATACTATCATATTGTGCTTTAATATTATCAACGATATTCATCAATAGTCTCGCCCCTTTTCGTTAGTCTCATCCCTATAAAGTTTCAAATTATAGTATTTACTCTAATTTTATTCTGAGTTTTGTTTTTAGTTTACTACATATAATTTTTAGAATCAAGAAAGATGATCATTTGACAGTCAATTATACATTTAATATAATATTTTTATCAAAATAATATTCAATTTATTGCGCGTTATTATAACGGAGAGGAGAACGACTTATGTCAATGATGAAAATAAATGGCGTTCAATTAAATGTAAATATCAGTGGAGAAGGAGAACCACTAATACTGATTCACGGCCTCACAGGTGATATCTCACAGTGGGATCACGAAATACCAAGGCTTTCCAAAAAGTTTAGGACAATCGCTTTAGATTGTAGAGGTCATGGCAAATCTGATAAGCCAGATCACTACACTTTAAGAGATCATGTCCAAGATATTATCTCTATTATGGACGCTCTTAAATTAGAAACTGTAAATCTTTATGGTGTTTCCATGGGAAGTTATATTGCACAAGGCGTTGCCATTGCACAGCCACACAGAATTAAAAAATTAATTCTTGGGGTCACTAAGACAAATGGTCTTACCTCTTCAACTCAGCGGTTAATGGATGAACATGCTGATAGGCTAAAGTTATTAGATCAAGAAGGTCAAATGAAATTTCTCCTTAAATACATCGTACATAATATGAGCATTTTCGTTGAAAATCCAGATGTTCTCAATAGCTCCCTAACGCCCAAAGAAACCTTGGCCGCCAATAAAGCTTTAGAGAATTTTGACTTTCGCTCCGATCTTCCCCGAATTACAGCTGAAACTCTTGTTATAAGTGGCAAATACGATGGCCTTAATCCACCATCTGAAGGACAATTGTGTGCTTCACTAATACCAAATGCTACTTTTGTTGAAATGCAACATTCGGGGCATGTTCCTATGCTTGAAGAAAAAAAATTATTCAGTCAGATTACAGATGAATTTTTAACAAAATAAGGCGCTAAAAAAGTGCTGTTGCAAATCTAAGTAATAGATAAACAACAGCACCCTTTATATTTGTAGGCAATGTTATGAATGCCTTACGAATTCTTTATGCACTCTTTAAATTTCAGGCCAATAATATTCATCAAAATATTCATCAAAATAAAATCCTGCTCCGTTTCAGTGCCTTTAAAAGTAAACTCATAATCGCTGTCAATCGGTAAATTATCTCCATTCGACACAATGGCCAATCTGAAAATTTTATCTTTACATGATAGCAAAGCCTTTTGGTACTGAATAACCGCAGATTTGCAATAATGAAAGTAAAAGACCATTGTGCCTTCTTCTAATTTTGAAAGCACATCGTATTGGTTATTAGGATCTAAAAAAGCACTGCTTTCAATACCGCACAAAGTTAAATCCACTTGAAAACGCCATACTTCCTGCGGCATAGGACATCCTATGAAGACGATTTTCTTACAAGCTAAAAGATCTTGTATAAATTGATCTAGCTTTTCTTCAACAATACCTGAAGAGAGCATCTCTAATCCCTCATGCATTTTTTTAAAATAATGTGCTACTGAACTGGTGTATTTATCTTTCTCCGCATTTGGTGCATAATGCCCTTCAAAAATGTAGTTCATTTTAGTTTCATTCACAATTTCGGGCAATTTGGAAACTGTGTGCGGATAATCCATCTTCTTAAAAAATCTTGCCAAAGTAGATGGTGAAACATTACATAACTCTGCGATTTCATTTGATGTCATCTTATCAAGATGACGGTAATGTTTTAGTAGGCAAGTTGCCACTTCGTGATAGACGTTGTTAGTACTGTAAGTGTTAAACATCTCAATTAAACCCAATAAAGTAATCATAATGCTCCCTCATATTATATAAAACATCTCCTAAAACGATTTCCCATAAATCATAATTATTATAGCATTTTCAGTATGTCAAATAAATTATAAAAATGGAATAACTTCAGAATAAAAAAAACCTCCTTACTGTGCCCAGTTGAAGGAGGTGTCAATTTATCAATTTCCTCTATTTTTCTCTCTTTTTTTCTATATATATCTTTTCTATATATATATCTTTTATTATCTCTAATCTCTATCTCTAATCTTTATCTCTAGTCTCTATTTTTTTACTTGTTGTTAATAGATTCTGCTGCATTTAAACCCGCTAATCTACCAGAAGTGTACGCAAATCCAAGTGTACCCCCTTCAAAATCCACATACGATAAACCATACATCCCGCCTGCATCTGCACCGGCAACATATAATCCCGGAATCGGCATATAGTTTTCATCTACTGCTTGAATTTTTTCATTGATTTTCACACCACCTAATGTTGTTAGATTACGTGATGTAAACTTAATCGCATAATATGGGCCTGTTTTCACAGGAACTAAGTGAGTTACATCTGAAAAGAATAAATCATCTTCCCCGCTCTCAATGGCATGATTATATTGATTTACAGAGCTATTAAATGTTTTGTAATCAACGCCCATATTTTTTGCTAATTCTTCTAAAGTTTCACCTTTGTAGACAGCGCCAGTGCCAACTGCAGCATCTAATACCGGTCTATAATCTGTAGGTGTCGTCTCTTGAGCGATTAGAGTATCTGTATCGGTAGGTTCATTAAATTCCATATAGAATTGTCTGTTGTCTTTCCAAATGCCATAGTGATCTTCAACCGACGCATAGCCTTCTGTTGCTATTTGATTTAAAACGCTTGTATCTAAAATAAGATACTCTGTATGTTGAGGTTGCATACTAATTTGTGCACCATGAATTGCAAAATCTGATGCTGTTGTTTCATCTGAAAAACGTTGCCCAAGAGCATTCACTCTTAGATGTGGATAAAAAGTAAATGCCGTTAAAGCAAACCAATCATCTCCCAATGTACCAATGAGTTTCTCAAATGTTTCTGGAGTGAATGTTTGCCAGAAATATTGTGTAGAACCAACCCCGAGTTCATCAGCGCCAGCACCCCATGCCATTTTGATACCATCACCCTTGTTAGATAGAATCTCACCAAAGGCAAAATTAGAGCCAAGGTATTTTCTAAGCATCTCTTCATTGCCGCCAAATCCACCTGTGGCAAGAACAACTGCTTTAGCGTTGATTTTCAACTCCGTACCATCTTCTTTCTTAGCCATTACACCAATAACTTTACCCTCTGAATCTTTGATCAAGTCTGTCGCTGGTGTTGAAAACATAACCGTGCCACCATTGCCTTTAAAAGACTTTATAAGTTCAGATATTGCCACAGAACCGCCTTCAGCATAGCCATGTAGAGTTGTTGGCATGCCAATATGCGCATAACTGCCGCCAGTTCCAGCGTCTACCAAATTCAATTTACAACCATTTTTAATTAACCAGTTCACCGTTTCACTGGATTCATCTATAATTGTTCTTACCAAAAGTGAATTCATATAGCCTGAAGATGATTTAACATATTCATCATAGAGCCATTCTTTACTCACGGTCTCCCCAGCTGCTTTTTGAAGATCACTTTCAGCGGCAAATAGTCCACCTGCAAGTGTTCCCGCTCCCATTGGCTTAGCAGTCTTTTCTAGAAGAAGAACACTTTGAGAATGTTCACTTGCAGCAAGTGCTGCTGCGGTTCCAGCTGCGCCTGCACCGACCACTACGATATCATAATTTACTTCTTCAGTAGGTACGGCAACAGCCACTTCGGATTTCACTTTTAATGCGTCTACATCACCACCCGCTTGTACAACACAGTCTTCAACTGCTTTTAAGATGGCTTCACTTGAAAGTGATGCCCCGCTGACTGCATCAATAGCCAAAGTCTGTCCAGATACAATTTTTTCTGGAATGATCTCAAGTGCACCTTCTGAGATGCCTTCAGTTTCATTCTGACCATTTACCTTTACAGATTCAATTTTATCTGCTGAAAAAACAACTTCAACTTCAATTGGTCCGTTTTTACCATTAGATGTTGCCGTGTAAGTTCCCGCCTTATATTTAGATGCTGTTTCGCTCTTTTGACAAGCCGATACACTCAACACCAAAGTTAGGCAAAGTAAAATACTGAGCATTTTTTTAAAATTCGTCTTCATCATTTCACACCCCTCATTTCTCTATAATACTTTAACTTCGTAACTTGCTTGTTAATTTTATCACAGCATGAAATGATTTTTTCATCTATCTCAGCACAGACTCGTCTGATTCAGACGAATTTTAAGTGTAGAGGTTAAATCCATAATCTCCTTATTATTTTCTATTTTATTATTTTTCAAACTTCATCTTATATTTTTCACGTGTTCTTTCGATCCAAATATAGCTACATGGAATTACAATAAGTGTTAAAACAGTTGAAACGATCATGCCAAAATTTAAAGCTGCGGCAAGTGGTTGCCACAGAGGGCCCCCTGAAAACATCAACGGTAGTAGTGAGATAACAGTGGTCACCATACCAATCATAATTGGACGAAGTCTTGTTTCCGCACCTTTTTTAACGGCATTATCAAGCGTATAACCATTCTTCTGAAGTAGTTTAATATAATCTAGGAGTACAATCCCGTTATTGACCACGACCCCCATTAGACTGATCGCACCTAATACTGCCATAAATCCAATCGGGTAATTCATAATCTTTAGACCACTAAATATGCCAATAAAAGAGAGTGGAATAGTTCCCATAATAATTAGCGGCTCAATCAAACTGCCAAATTGCAATGCAAGTAGTAAATAGATTAATCCTACTGCCATTATAGCTGGAACCACCATTGAACCAAAAGTTTCTTCTTCAAATTCATTATCACCACCATAACTCAACTGATAATCTTTTGGCAATTTATACTGATTAAGTGCATTTTTAGTTTCATGAAGAACTACAGCCGAACTAACTTCAGGTTTAAGATAGAGCCCAACCGTAATGGTCCTAATCTCATTGCGTCTCACGATTTGATTTAAACTAGCCTCTGTTGTGATTTTAGCAATTTGTCCAAGGGGTACATTTCCACCTGTTAATTTTGAAGTTAAAAATATTTGATCCAAGTCTGAAATCGTTTTAAGCCCCGTCTTTCCGACTCGAATATTAACTGGAATTGAATCTTGATCCACATCGGCTTGCTTGAGTTTTGTAATTTCAAGGCCGTTTACAGCCATCCGAACAGTGGTTGCCACATCATAATTTGAAATGCCTGATAGATTGGCTTTTGTTTCATCTACATTTACTTTCAATTTATAAGAGTCATGTCCGTAATTAATTTCTGTTCTTAACACACCATCAAGAGGCTTTACGATCTTTTCAATGGATTCCGCGACTTCTTTAAGTACTTTAATATCCGAACCACTTATTCTGACTTGAACGGGCTGATCTTGAGGCATGCTGAATCCTAAGAATTTTAAGGTCACTGTAATTTCTGGGAATGTCTCTCTAACATTCTGAGCAAGAGCCTCTGCGTGATCACGTTTTCCATTGATTATAAACTCAGCGATGTTGGTCCCCTGTCTTGCTGCACCAAAGGTATCATAATACTGAATAAAACCATCTCCTACCTGTGATGCAACACTTTCAGTACTTGGATCTGATTCAATCAACTGACCAATTCTTTTGGAGACTTCTCGAGTATAATCTAGGTTGACACCACTTGGTAAACTCACACTCATTACATATTGATCTCTTTGAATCGGCGGCAATACTTGTACACCCAATGAGGGCACCAGTGTCATACTCATCCCCAGAAGCACTACAAATATCACAATCGTTGTTTTGGGTCTAAGCAGTGCCTTACTCAGTACAGAATCATAGAATCTCATGAGTTTATGTCCTAATTGATCTATTTTTAATGTATGAACTAAACGAGCGAGTATGCCCTCTTTTCTAGATTTCACTTCAAGTATTTTATCCCCTAATACTGGCACAATTGTTAGAGCTGTTAAAAAGGATGCAACAAGCGCTACTGAAACCAAAATTGGCAATGCACTGGCAAACTTACCGGCAATTCCTTGCATCATTGCAAGTGGTAAGAACGAAGCAATTGTCGTGAGTGTAGAGGTCAAAATGGGAATACTCACATCTTTAACGCCATTGGTCATTGCATCTTTGCGTTCCTTGCCTTGTTGAAGATAAAGATACATATTATCATTTGCTACAATTCCATTTGCCACCAGTAAACTCAAAGATATAATTAGCGCTGCTATGGAAATCTGATGAAGTGGAATCCCAGTCAATTTCATATAGATCAAGACAACATCTGTTACAATCACTATAGGCACCGACACGATAATTGCACTCCTCATCCCCATGAACAGCCAAACAACTATAATTACAAAGACAACAGCAGATAATAAATTGCTTACAAATAGGTTGATAGCTTTATTGACTGATTTGGGTTGATCGTTTAAGATCGTCAATTTCATATTTTTATATAAATCATTTGCTTCAAACGTTTTAATGGTCTCATCTACTTTTTTTGCAGCCTTTAGGACATTCTGGCCATTGCTATATCGCACCCCCAAGATTATAGCTTTATCCTGACCCACTAGAGAATAACTATCTGGCTCTTTTTCAGTACTGATAACCGTCGATAAATCTCCAATACTTATGGGAATACCTGTATCATTTGACACGCCCACAATTGTTTTTCTTAAAGATTCAATATCTTTGTACTCTCCAGTAATTTGAACGGGTATTTTACTTTTTTCAAGGTTTAAATTGCCCCCAGGAATATTGACATTTCTAGATTGAATCGCTGATAAAATCATATTGGGCGCAATGTTGTATTGTTTAAGTTTGGCCATGTCAATCTGAATTTCTATCGAGGGTTCTATTTCACCAACGATTTTGACTTCAGCAACACCGTCTAAAACCTTAATTTTTTGTTCCAGATCTTTAGCAACACGCTTCAAGTCCTGATTGGTATAATCTTTAGAACTGAGCCCTATAACAAGTCCATAACTGTTGGATAGTTCGGTATCAATCGTAGGGGCTAGAGCCACTTCAGGTAAATCTGTCTTCACTTCATCCACTTTATCTCTTAATTTTTCCCACTGTCTTAGTATTTCAGCATCACTCATATCTTTCAGTGTGACTTTTACAATGCCGACACTATCCAGCGAGAAACTTTCGATGGTTTTAATCCCTTCTATGGTACCAATTTTACTTTCTATTTTCTTGATTACTTCTTTTTCAACATCTTCGGGACTTGCCCCAGGATAAATACACTGCACAAGTGCAATTGGTGAAATCATAGTCGGATTCTCTTGCCTTTCTAAACCCATATATGAAAGAGCACCACCTGCAATCAACAAAATTGAAAATAGAACAACGATTACTTTATGCTCAATACACCATTTAATCATTGATTATCACCTCTTCACCATCACTAATTTGGTACTGACCTTCCGTAACGAGCAGATCACCTGCAGTAAGGCCTTCTAAGATTTCTATACGATCATCAATAAGTGCACCAGTTGTCACTGGACAAGCTCTTACCTTATGAGATATTTCATCATACAAGTACACAATCTCACCTGATGATAAATGAACGACACTTAGAAAAGGAATGTAGATCTTTTCAGATTTCTTACCATTTAACTCTGACTTTGCAATCATCCCAGATTTTATTAGGCCCTCTTTATTCTCAAGTTTCAATTTCACAGTAAACAATCTCGTGTTTTGATCTGCAAGAGCGCCGATTTCATTGACGATGCCTTTTACTTTAATGTCAGCACCATAAACATATACTTGCATTTCTTCACCGATCTTAAATGCATTGATCTGCTCATCAGTCACACCGAACTCTGCCCACATGTACTCAACTGATCCCACAGCCACTACTGGATAACCAGCACCTTGTACTTCTCCTTCAGCACTAAGCTTTTTTAATAAGATGCCATCCATTGGACTGTATATAGAAGTCGCTTCTAAATTTTTAAGGGCCATATCATAGGCCGCTTTTGCTTGTCCAAGTTGAGCTGTAGCAATCTCATAAGCATCTTGAGCTTGTTTATAAGTACTCTTATCCACAGTAAGTTTTGCCGAAATTTCATCAAACTGCGCTTTCGCCACTGCATCGTGTTCATAAAGCTCTTGCATGCGTTTATAGGTCATCTGTGTGAGTTCAAGTTGCGCTTTTGCCTGTTCTAGTATATTGGGGATATCCTTTGATATTTTCATCTTTGCCGCATCGTACTGAGCCTTCGCCGCATTAAGTGCCAGTTCATAATCACTATCCTTCAATTTAGCAATTAATTCGCCTTTCTTGATCGATTGGCCTTCTTTGACAAAAATGCGATCTATTACGCCATCAATTTTAAAACTTATTTTCACCGTTTCCATAGGCGTTATATTTCCAGAAAGCCCTTCTAATGCCCCTATATCATCATTTTCAATTAGAAGTGTCTTCACATTTCTATATTCTGTCTTCACCACTTCATCAGTGCTACAGCTCGATAATAAAAAAGCCATCACAAGCACAAGTATACCGATTGTCAATCCTCTCTTTTTCCCTTTAAAATTCATTTTTGTCTCCTCCTAGATACTCAAATAACAATAATTATTTTTAATGAACACGTGTTGATTTATGAACATAAGTAAATTATACTTAAAGAAGATAATCTTTCAATATTCAAATTAATCGCTATTTGTTTATTAATCAACAGAATGTAGTAATGCGTCTATTAACATGTATATAGGAGGTGAATTTTTTGTGAACGAAATTAAAAAGCACCCTGTCGACCGACGGGTGCGTAAAACAAAACAATTATTAAAGCAGGGGCTCATAACCCTTTTAATGGAAAAAAGCATTCATAAAATCACTATAAAAGAATTGGTGGAGTTAGTCGACATCAATAGAGGTACCTTTTACTTACACTGCAAGGATTTAAATGACCTCCTTCACCAAATTGAAGATGAAATGATGTGTGAGCTCACGAGTATATTAGAAATCAATAATGTAGATGAACTGCGGACACAAATCTATCCTTTTGTATTGCAGTTGCTTAAATACATCGAAGATAATGCTGACCTTTGTCTTTTACTTCTAACCAAAACTGATGATAGAGCATTCTTTAATAAACTCAAAAAGACAATTGAAAAAGATTGTTTTGACACCTTTAGTCAACTTTACAGTCATTCGAATTCCTTTTCCTATGAAACTTTTTCCGCGTTTGCGGTATCGGGTGCTATTGGTGCTATACAACTATGGCTCGAAACGGGACATAAAGAATCCGTAGAAACAGTAGCTGAGATATTGACCAATATCCTAGAGCATGGCATCAGTTTCTTTGAGCTATCAACCTCTTAATCGGCTTTTAATCGAAAGAATCGACTTTCATCGAGATAGTTTGCCTTCAATTGAACTTTTCGGCTCTCAATCGGGAAAACAAAATGAGGTCTACAACACCATGTCCTTTCCAAATGTACCCTTGTCTAATGGTCCCTTCCATGGTGAAGCCGTTTCTGATGAGTACACTTTGCGACTTACTGTTTTCAGGCATAACAAAAGCTTGTATCCTATTGATGCCAACATCATTAAAAAGGTAATCGGTCATGGCTTCCACCACTTTTGTCACAATGCCCTGCCCCCAAAATTGCTCATTTAATCTATAACCCACAGTGATCATGTTCACCTTTTGATTGTAATCAAAGAGTTCAAAAGTGCCTACCAAATCATCAGGTGCTTTTTTTAAAGCAATTCCAAGCATGATCATTTTATGTTTATTAAAATCTCGCTCAAAATGACCAATCATATTTGCGACTGTCTCCCTCTTCTTTTTAAGCATCATAGGAGAATGCCTAAACAAGTTTTCATTGCTATAAATTTCATATAGACGATCAAGATCTTCGGGGATAATTTTTCGAACGATGACTTCTTCAGTTTCCACATGGGGAAATGCCTCATACGGCGATTTATTTATTTGCGGATTCGGATTCACTAAACCTACCTCTTTTCAAGTTATTTGTGATAATGCCTTTACACCTAGTAGCAATACTTTAGATCAATTGAATCTGCATTGCACTTTTAACGCGTTCCACAGTTGCATTGCCAACTTGGTTTGCCTTCTCACTACCTGATTCAATTATAGCACGTACTTCGTTTCTATGGGATTCATAATAGGCACGTTTCTCTCTAAAGGGTTCTAGCAATTCATTAATGGCTTGTGACAATTGTTTTTTACAAGCCACACAGCCAATGCTTGCACTTTTACACATTTCACAAATGTTTTCATGTGCGTTAGGATTAAAAACTTGATGGTATTTACTCACTGTACAGATATCAGGATTGCCTTTGTCTTTTATGCTAATTCTATTTTTGTCGGTTACTGCCAACTTTATCTTCTGATTGACTTCATCTCTTGTGTCTGACAAATAGATGGCATTTCCAAGGCTCTTACCCATTTTAGAATTACCATCTAACCCAATCAATCGCGGTGTGGTACTGATAAACTCTCGAGGTTCTGTAATTATAGAGTCGCCCTTTCCGTATAACGTATTAAAGCGTCTTATGATTTTTCTCGCTTGTTCAATATGAGGCACTTGATCTTCACCCACAGGCACCAAATCTGCATTACAAAAAGTCATATCTGCTGCTTGGCTTACTGGATACCCTAAGAAGCCATAACTGAGATCATCAAATCCATATTGTTTAGCCTCTGTTTTGATCGTGGGATTATGCCTCAATGCATTTACAGAGACCAACATCGAATAAAATATGGTGAGTTCTGCTATTGCTTTTACTTTGGACTGTTGAAATAATGTTATCTTATTTGGGTCAAGTCCTACCGATAAGTTATCTATAGCAACATCATAGATGCTCTCTTTTATGAGCTCTGGATTTTCAAAATGTGTGGTCAATGCCTGAACATCTGCTAGGATAATAAAAGTATCATACGAGTCTTGCAGTGCCACTCGATTCTGTAAACTCCCTACGTAATGCCCAATGTGTAACTTCCCTGTTGTTCGATCCCCTGTTAAAATGCGTTTCATTTTGAAACCTCCTAATGTGATAATTGATATTGTGCCACGATTATGAAGGACATCAAAAAAACCTCCATCCTATAAAGGACAGAGGTTTATCATCTGCTTAGCCACCTAAACTAAATCGTTTCACATACTAACATATGCTTCCATCATAACGGTTAGGATTTCCGTCAACGCCTACTCACAATGCTTTCGGGTTGCCCTCATGAGTCCATTCAACACCTCTTGATATGCCATCATCTCACCTTCGATAGCTCTCTTTAAAATCAAAATACAGTGTTTACTCATCTCATTCAACGGTTTAATATAATTTATTGTTCTTAATAATACACCTTAAAATATACATTTGTCAATGCCCTTTAAAGCATTTGTCTATAATACCCACACTTAATACTGGTATTGTTTCCGATAAAATACCATGTAAACTAGCGACATAATCAGCCCCAATCCTTCTGCCACAGGAATTGCAAGCCATAAACCACTTTCACCGATTATAAGGGGAAGTAAAAGGATTGCCGCCACTATGAAGATCAATGTCCTTGAAAAGGAAATAATAGCAGAGACTCGCCCGTTAGAAAATGCTGTGAACATTGCAGAGGCAAAAATATTGATACCCATGAGCAGAAAACTCACGGAAAATAATGAAAACCCCACAAGAGCAATATCAAACACTGGTGATCCCGGTACTGTGAATATCCCCATTGCAGGTTTGATAATCCATCTGGAGAGTATAAAAACAGCACCCGAAACCACCACATAAAACCACATACTATTCTTGATAATGGTTTTTAACTGTCGTATATCATTGCAACCATACTTATAGCTGATCACAGGGGATACGCCCATTGCATATCCAAAATAGATCGCCGAAAACACGAATTGGAAATACAGCACTATGGTAATAGCCGCCACACCATCTTCTCCATAGAATCTCATAAAACTATAATTAAACAAATAAGTTGTTATAGCATTCGCAAGATTGCCGATCATTTCCGAAGAACCGTTTGTACACGAGCTTAAAAGCAACCTGCCATCAAACTCTGGATGGACAAAGTGTAGACTGCCCTTTCGATTTAACGAAAAGTAAAGCAAGCCCACTATTGCTGGAATTACATAACCTATGCCCGTGCCAATGGCTGCACCAGCAATCCCAAACTTGAGTACGCCAATTAAAATATAGTCTATCACAATGTTGGCTAAGCCCGCAACAACGGTTACTATCAATCCCAATGTGGGCTTCCCAGCTGTTATAAAAAAGGTTTGAAAGGCCATTTGTAAAAATAAAAATGGTGCAAATGAAAACAAAATTTGTCCATATATTTTGCTAAATTCAAACTGAGTCTGACTTGCGCCAAGACCTATGACAATTTTATCAATAAAAACATTGCCTAAAATGGCAACAACTATGCCAATACAGCCACTGAGAAGCACAATAAAAGAAAACAATACCTTAGCTTCTTTTGGCTTTCCAAGTCCCATTTTTTTGGCTATGATGGCACTTGATCCAGTAGACAACATGATCCCAATGCCCATTTCTATGCTCATCACTGGGAATACCATATTAAGTGCCGATAGGGCAACAGTCCCCACATATCTGGATATAAATATGCCATCCACAATTGTATAGAGTGACATGAACAGCATCATGATTATGTTGGGCAATGCGAATAAAGTCAGAGAAAAAGGCGTGAATTTTTTTGCCAGTGCATTAGACATCGCCAACCTCTTTTTTAAAGCACTCACAGTATTTTCGATTGGATTCAATCAATTGTCCGCTGAGTTCTTCCCCCATTTTTATCATGGTATTTTCTTCAATCAAGTATAATGCTGCTAAAATAGAATCAGCGTACTGCTTTCCACGTTCTGTAAATCGAATGATTTTCTCTCGTTTATCACTATTTGATAGCTTAAAAACGACGTAACCTTTCCTCTTAAAGTTCAACAGAATGGTATTTACAGTTTGCTTTGGAATCAACCATTTGTCACAAATTTGCTTTTGACTGTGCTCCCCGCTGTCTAAAGCATATAGGACCATTAACGTATTATAATTCAATCCCTTTTGTTTCGCCCACTTGGAATAGAGTTCATTAATTTTACTGATCGTCGAATTGAGTTCATTTATCTGTGCTCTAATCTTTGAATTCATATGCACCTCTTCTTTTTAGTCCTAAATCGTACTAATGTAGTTTAGTACGATTTAGGACTATTGTCAATAGGCTTTTTTTATTCCTAATAAAAAAAACAATCAGTAGTCGATCACTCTGACGACTGATTGTTTTTGAGTTCTATCATTATGACTTAGATCACTTGATACTCTAAAAGCAATTTCATAATATCTGTATTTTGAATTTTACCAACGACACCTGCTAACATCATTCTTTGTTCAGGTGTCATATTTAAATCCGTTATTTTTTTACCATCATTTATTTTGACAGTTGCATCTAAGAGATCTCTCACATCATAAACACTGCCCCATACTTCTGGAACACCTCTATCTATGTCAAGCAACGTATATACGGACTCCATTGCAGTTCTAACTGAATATTCAGTTGTAAAGATCGTATCACGTTTAGTTTCAGCAAATTGACCTAAGAATGCAAAGTTAACACTGCCTTCTGGCACAACATCAGGTCTATCCCCTTTGCTACGTGGCATAAAGAATGCTGTAATATATGGCATCATGCATGGAATACAGTTTGCACTGTTTTCTGCCATATCATCAATTTGATCCACTGGAACGCCCATATGATAGAGCCATTCCATACAGATTTCTTTCCCTGTACACTCAAGCATTGTTTTCTTAACATAGTTGCCCGGTTTATCACTAAATAAGCCATAAATCCAACCTACTAATTGATCTTTAGGTTGATTTCTAAACTGTGGCTGTCTGTTGAAGGTCCAGCTTAAAAGCCAATTGGAATCTTTTGCAGTGACGATACCGCCTGTTACCACTTTGCCAGCAAATGGGTCTCTTTGACAGATTTTTTCGATATAAGGTGGAATGCGATCATCAAAAGTTGTTACAGTTGCAGACATCCAGTTTGTTTGCTCTGGTGCGCTACAAAATTTATCTGGATTTCCAAAGGCTTTATCTTGGGCAGCTATTTTACGCCACATATCCCAGCCGCCACCTTCTTTTAATTCAGGGGTATAGTTAACAGGTGTATTTTGATCTCCTAATGTTGCATTTTCAACACAACCGCCGTTTGTAATAAAGACGAGATCATTCTCAGTTAAATCTTGTTCAACTGTTTTACCCTCTTGGATATAATGTAATTTTTTTGCGACCTTTTTATCTTTGCCTATTTCAAATTCAACATTGACAACATGTGTGTTGTAATGGAATTTAACATGATGTCCTTCTAAATATTTAACCATTGGCAAGATCAATGATTCATATTGATTGTACTTTGTAAAACGAAGTGCTTTAAAATCAGGAAGACCCCCGATGTGATGGATAAAGCGTTTAATATAAAGTTTCATTTCTAGAGCACTGTGCCAATTTTGAAATGCAAACATTGTGCGCCAATACATCCAAAAGTTTGAGTCCAATACATCAGCATCAAAAAATTCATCTATGCGTTTATCTTCTAGCGCTTCATCTGGTGTGAAAAAAAGTTTCATAATTTGCATAGAACCTTTATCCGACAAATTAAATTTACCATCTGTATGTGCATCTTCACCTTGATTCATCGTTGCACGCATTAAAGAATAGTTAGGATCACTTTTATTGAGCCAGTAATATTCATCTAGAACTGTGACACCCTCAGTTTCAATGGAAGGAATTGATTTCATCAAGTCCCACATGCATTCAAAATGGTTGTCCATTTCTCTACCACCACGCATAACATAGCCAAGATTATTAAACTCATAGCCATCACATGCGCCGCCGGATAAATCTGTTTTCTCTAAAATATGAACATTTTCACCTTTCATTTGACCATCACGTACTAAAAAACACGCTGCCGATAGAGAAGCAAGTCCAGCACCCACTAAATAAGCCGATTTATTATCCACACCCTCAGGTTTTAATGGACGTGCAAAAGATTCATAATTCCCGCTGCTATAATACATAAGTTCCTCCTTGTAATGATAAATTTTTAGACTCAATCGCTTTTGCGACCACTTCTATGATTTAAATCTAACATTTCAAGAATTCTTCCACAACCGACAAATATATACATGTGTCTAAAAATTATACATTTTGTATCAAATGTATAAATCAATTCCTATTTTCGAGTATGAAAGATGTATATCTTCCCTTCATAATTTTGAAATAACGGATCTTCAATCAATTCTAAGCTATAACCTCTCCGAATCTTAAAAATAACATCACCATCTACTGTATGTAATATAAATTTATTACCTTTAACCTGGTTATCACCATAAGGATCAAATGGAATATGACTCAATTTCGTACCTCTAAAATATTTAACATCACCATTATATTCAACTTGGACCCAAGAATCTTCCATGCCTTCAGAAACACAAATATATTTTCCCACATAAATTTGATAAGAGTTCATATCATTATAAGCAGCTATCGCAACAATCATCACAAGTATGAATACAACAAAAATTATTTCTTTTTTATCTTTCATAAGTTTTCGCATCCTTCCAAAACGAAATGAATAAACGTAAGCCACTGACTCAAAAACAAACAAATGAACCCCTTAAAACAATGAAGTCAGGAAAAAGTTTACGATCTGCAAAACTTGGAATCTCTAAATATAATAGTTTTACTAAACCGTAAATGCCTTAAATAAAAGAAAAGTAAATTAATTTGCTTTTAAATCTTTTAAAGAATCATATCCTTATTTTCTATTATGCTTTCATATAGACTAACATATCACACTATATTTTACCATATCTAGATGAATATGAATAACCTTGTCCATCACGGTTTAATTTGCTATAATGATACCTAGTAGTCCGATGCATTGTTATTCTATGTATCATTTAGAAAGGAGTATTCCATGAACAAAGAGTTACTTAAAGGCACCACAGATATGATGATTCTCAAAGCACTGGATCGCCAGCCCATGTATGGCTATGGTATGATTAAACATTTCGAAATCATGTCTAATGGTATTTTTTCGTTAAAAGAAGGTACTTTATATCCGATTCTACATGCCTTAGAAAAGAAAGAACATATTGAATCATACTGGGATAGCATTGACGGTCGAAAACGAAAATACTATAAAATCACAGATAAGGGCAGAAAAAACCTCGAGGAAAGGCAAAGCGAATGGCAGGATTTTACGATTGCTATGAAATTATTAATGGAATAACTGGGAGATAAGTCATGACAAAAGACTCAATACAAACGAAACCACAAGAAGAACCACTTCATATGACCGATATTGCAAATCACAAGAGCGTGATTGCTTTTATACAAAAGGTACTGGATCAGGTATATACAGAGGATGAAGGAAAAGTCATAAAAGACGAACTTCTGGATCACTTGTATAGCCTCACAGAAGATTATATGGCAGCTGGACACTTCAAAGAAGCTTCTGTTCGAAAAGCATTACTACAAATGGGAGATCCCTCTGAAATTGGTTACAGTTTTACGGATTATGAAGGTATGAAGCGCAGAAAATTTTTACGCGTTGGCTTAAAAGCAGTCGCATCCCTTCTTATTATTGCCACACTGGGATCTGTCGTGATGTTCTCAGGTACTTTTACCGATCCACAAGTGGGTGAAACTCAGCCCTTTGGTGATTTATGGTCTTTATTCTTTAATTTTGTTTATATACCACTAATCCTTTTTTCCAATTTTCAGACACAAGCACTCTCAGGGATGAAAGGTATTCCAGTGCATAAGCTTAAGATATCAAAAGAACCCCTTTTGGTATTATGGTCCTATAAGAAACGATTCCCCTGGGAGTATTTTTTTATTTCAATTTTCTTTCTCCCTATCCTCTTAGTTTTTATGGTTATTTTTGTTTACGAAGGCAGCAATATCTTCCTCATGATTGGTTTCATTGCCACAATCACATTTTCAATTTGGCTGTTCGTCCACAGTGAAAAGTACAGGATTCCCAAATACTTAATTTTAGACGAAGGCATCGTTATGAAAAGCAAATTTATCTCTTGGACCGCAATCGATCGAATTTCATGGTCAAGAGATTATATGTCATCAAATGAAGAACACTATAAACTCATTATAGAGCACATCCCAAAATTAACGTCTAAAAATAGCAAAACAAGTCCAATAACCATAAAAAAAAGCATTGATGTCAATGCGAATCAATACCAGCAAGTTGTCGCTATTTTAAAGGAGCGTGTTTAAATGATTTACAATGACTATTCAGCCTCAGTTCATATTCATAGAAAAATCGCCTTTGTATTTGCCTTACTTAACATTTGTTTATTCTCATGTGTAGTGATATTTCATGGAGAGACATGGCACGACCGATTCACTATAATGATTTGGATCGCTTTATTCGATATTTTCATTACCTATATTCTGAAAAAAATATTTAAATCAAGCCAAATCCATTCCAAGAAAATTGAAGAAGTTGTGGGCAATGATTTCATTTATCATCGTGCGAATCTCTTTACAGGTGTTGCAAATAGCAGTCTATGGGCATATTTGGCTATACTCTTTATATACAGCCTCTTCCTCTTATTCGTGCTTTTATTCCTTTATTACAAATTATTATCCAATCCAATAAATGCAGGTATTTTAGGTATAATACATCTGATGCTTATGTCACCGATTGTTTTTTCTTTATACCGCTTAGGCACATCTGCTTGTCTATTCACTTCCAAAACACTTATTGTGAATAGAACGACACTTATTGCATATGAAAACATAAAAAAATACCAATTCATAAAGCTTGCAAAAGGCGGCTACTTCTTGGATATTAATTCAATAGAGGGTTTCGCTAGATTAAGAATTGATGAAACGCAGTATGCAGACATAAAAACGCTGATCTCAAATCACACTTGAGATCAGCGTTTTTATCATAACCCATTGGACTTAGAGATAGGCGTATTGAATGGCTTTTCATTTAATCCTCTCGAGTTAATCTCTTCATCTTCTCTTTTTCGTCTAAAGAGAGTGTTTCTTCTAAAGACGTGCGATCAGCATCACTTTGATTGAGATAGTCTGCCTTCAATCTTTCATTTTGCAGTTTTATTTCAGCCATGAGTTCTCTAGCAGATAACAAAGCACATCCAGCACCACGAATAATTACTTGTTGAAGTCCGTCGGACGTGGCAACAGTGATATGGTATTTATTTTGATTGGTATGTGCAAATTTTTCAATATAGTGGTCCGCTGTTTGTGCTTCACCTGTGAAGACCACATGAATATTGTGATATGCTTCTATGGACTCACGCCTACCTTCAATGCGATAAGCATCAAATACAGCGATGATATGGCACTTGCGTATGCCCTGATAATTGCTTAAAATATCCACTAATTTCATTCTAGCAGCATCCATATTATTCTCTGCAAGTGCTTTTAAATCCGGCCAAGCAAATATGATATTATAACCATCCACGAGCAAATATTCTTCTGTGGTTTCTTTGGGTTTTCTAATCGTAGGACGTCCCTTAGATTCATAAAAAGTTTCAGCCCTTTTCTTAGGTTTTTTCCAAGTGGATTTTCTGCCTTGATTGGCATTATAGGTACTGTTGATAATCTGATTAATCTCATCTAAACTCAACCATTCTGTTTCACTTTGAACAGGTGCTTCTTTTGCGGTTACTTCAAGATCTGGTTTAGGTGGTTTTAAATACCCTTCAACATGCATATGAGCCTTGACTTCATCCCAAGGCACAGAAAATCCAGAGCCATGTGTACAAAATACAGAACCCATGGGATTCTGAATATCTCTTTCTGGTTCGTATGCCATCCGTTCTATGATTTCAGCTGCGTTATGGCAAGTATCATAACCTTCTAAATTTAAAAAGAGTAACCCCTGCCCCTTGGAATAAGCAATAACTTCTTTTTGATAGTTTCTCATGGTAGCAACAGGTGCCCGCCCTGTGATGGTGGCGGTCTCTCCATCTGTATGCGATATCTCACAAGTCCCATGCATATTTTCAACATCGGTCATGGCTCTCCCCACTAAACCTTCTGGGAGTTCCAATTGAAAGGCATAATAAGGTTCAAGCAAAACAGACTCTGCTTCCATTAAACCTTGTCTAACCGCACGATAAGTTGCTTCTCTAAAATCGCCACCTTCTGTGTGTTTATTATGCGCACGCCCAGCAACTAGTGTTATCTTCATATCTGTAATCATAGAACCCGTTAGGACTCCACGATGTTCCTTCTCTTTAAGATGTGACAAAACGAGCCTTTGCCAGTTTTTATCTAAAATTTCTTCACTACACCTTGAAGCCACTTGAATACCGCTGCCTCTTTTCCCAGGTGCCATTAAAAGATGTACTTCTGCATAGTGTCTCAAGGGTTCAAAATGACCAACACCTTCCACTGTGTTTATGATTTTTTCTTTATAGACAATACGACCGTCACCAAAACTGACGTCCACATCAAATCGGTCCATAATAAGTGACTGTAAGATTTCAAGTTGAACTTCTCCCATGATCTGAACCTTGATTTCCTTGAGTTCTTCATCCCACATAAAGTGGAGTTCAGGCTCCTCTTCTTCCAGCTGTTTCAATCTAGGAAGCATCATGCGTTCATCCATGCCCTCAGGAAGCACAATTTTATAAGATAAAACAGGTTCTAATATGGGTTCATTTGAAGAATCTTCATTTCCGAGCCCTTCTCCAGACTTGCTTTGATTAAGCCCTGTTACAGCACAAACCACACCTGCTCTAATTTCATTCACAGCATCATACTTCTGCCCCGAGTAAATGCGGATTTGATTGATTTTTTCGGTCCACTGTGCACCTTGTATCGCATCTCTTACTCTAAGTATGCCTCCAGTGAGCTTCATATGAGTCAGACGATTACCTTGTTCATCTCTTGATATTTTAAATATTTTAGCGCCAAATTCATTCGGATAAGTGGGTGTTTTAATGTACTCATTTAAAGCTTCCATAAATACTGCCACACCTTGAAGCTTTAATGCAGAACCAAAAAAAACAGGAAATACATCTCGGTTACAAATCATTTCACGTATATGTGCCATACTCACAACATTTTTTTCAAGATAATCTTCCATTACAGCTTCGTTACATAGAGCAAGTTCTTCAAAAAAAACGCTTTTGCTTGAGTTGGCAAAATCGATACAGCCATCACTCAAAGTCTTTTTAATATCCGCCATTAGCCATTCTTTATCGGTTCCTTTTTGGTCCATTTTATTGACAAATATAAACGTCGGTATTTTGTAGATTTCCAGTAAACGCCACAAGGTTCTCGTATGTCCTTGTACACCATCAGCACCGCTGATCACTAAAATAGCATAGTCGAGCACTTGTAACGTCCGTTCCATCTCAGCAGAAAAATCAACATGCCCAGGAGTATCCATCAAAGTGAATTCTGTATCTTCTATATTTAAAATAGCTTGCTTGGAAAAGATGGTGATACCCCTCGCCTTTTCGAGTTCATAAGTATCTAAATAAGCATCTTTATTGTCAACACGTCCCATTTGACGTATTTTTCCACTTAAAAAGAGCATGCTTTCTGATAAAGTTGTCTTCCCTGCATCTACATGTGCAAGTATACCCATTACTAATTTTCTCATTGTATTTCAAGTCCTTTATTTTATGTTTTGAAAAGCATTAAATCTGTCCATGTCTTAAAATTGAACACACCTGCCTACATTATCATATCAGCTTCATAACACTTTGACAATTTATCTATGATATATCAAATGTCAAAATTGTTTTTCTTCAACTCTATTTTAGTATAAAGTATTGACAAATTGTGATTTTACATTATAATTATACTTATTATATGTGTACTTACAATATTTCGCTTACATTGTGTAAGTGAACCACTTGGCTAAAAACTAATGATAAAACTGAAAAGGAGTGTCTAAAATGGAATTAAAATTTAAGGTAGAAGTAAATGCAAAAGCTGAAAGCGTCTGGCCTTATTATGCAGAAGCTTCAAAACGCTACATCTGGGAAGAAGACCTGGAAAATTTGACTTTTAACGGCGAGATCAAATCGGGCACTACAGGTAAGATGAAACTTAAAGAAATGCCAGAAATGACTTTTACATTAGTCAATATAGACCCAAATGTTTCTTTCTGGGATCGAACTGATGTCCCTGGTATGGGAAGTCTCTTTTTTAAACATGATATTATAACAGAAGAAGGCAAAACTTATATTCAACACTCTGTAAGCTTAGAGAAAGAAAATATTTCGGAAAAAGATCTCTCTTTTTTACTAGACATATTTTCAGATGTACCCAAGTCCACTATGATTATAAAAAGAGAGGTTGAAAAATAAATGAAATTTCATTCTCATTTCAAAGATGACGCTGAAGGCTCTACAGGTCTTCTCTTCATACGTGTCTATAACAAATGGCATACCCTAATAAAAAAAGAACTTCGGAAATTAGGCATTACACATCCACAGTTTGTTCTACTTACTGCGTTGAATTATCTAAGTCAATCTGATGATTATGTCACTCAAGCCAGTATTGCTAAAATGGCGGATATGGATGTTATGTCCACCTCCCAGATCATCAAAGGACTCGAAAAAAAGGGCTATTTAAAAAGAACAGTCAATCCAAATGACAGTCGTGCAAATGCCGTTGTTCTACTAGAAAAAGGACATGAAATGGTGAAAGTTGCCTTGCCAATCGTTGAGAAGACGGATCAAATCTTCTTCGGCGTTTTACAAGAAAAAGAAAATGATTTTCGTCAATTTCTAAAGATAATGGGATCAGCTTAAACACCATAAAATGAAGTGCAAATATGTATGACGATTTGCATCTATAAAAGTATCAAAAAAGCAGAGTCCATTCCTACAGACTCTGCTACTTTAACTTTATTGCATTGTTTCTACGATTTCAACCAACTGATCCATCATTGAGGCTTCATCAGCTCCTGATAACTTGATTGTGATCTCAGAACCACAAACAGCACCTAGTGTTAAAATCCCCATGACTGATTTCGCATTGACTTCTTTGTCACCAAATACAATGGCAACATCACCATCAAATTCCATTGCTTTTTTAGCAAACACAGAGGCTGGTCTTGCATGAAATCCTGCTTCTGCTTTAAGAACTAATTTTTTT
The DNA here is from genome assembly GCA_965140735.1 of uncultured Fusibacter sp. Classification (GTDB taxonomy): domain Bacteria; phylum Bacillota; class Clostridia; order Peptostreptococcales; family Acidaminobacteraceae; genus Fusibacter_A. Next base: position 1,501,918 of record OZ223306.1, read on the forward strand.
TCCACGTTATTTAACTCCTTCTATACTTTCTTGTTGTAATCTTTTTATAGTATAGACCTATTCACGTTTATGATCAAGTCGTATCCTAATTATAATGCTACATTGCTTTTTTAAGTGCCATCAAAGTAAAAGCTGTGATGACCATGCCAACGAGAATCGAAATGAGATACATTGGTAAATTAACAACTGCATTTGGAATAAAGAGTACAAACACACCGCCATGTGGCACTGCTAAGCCACATCCAAATAGCATTGAAAGTGCACCTGTTACTGCTGAACCTAACATAATTGATGGGATCACTCTTGCAGGATCTGCTGCAGCAAAAGGAATTGCACCTTCTGTGATAAAAGAAGCTCCAAGTGCATATGCGGCTTTTCCAGCTTCATGCTCATCTGCTGTAAACTTATTTTTAGCAAGTGTCGTCGCTAGAGCAATTCCAAGTGGTGGTGTCATCCCAGCAGCCATTACTGCTGCCATTACTGGTGACGCCTGACCAGCTACTAAAGAACCCGCCGCAAATGCATATGCGGCTTTATTAACTGGTCCACCCATATCCAGTGCCATCATACCGCCTAAAATTAGGCCTAAAATAACTGAATTTGCACCACTCATACCTTTCAACCAATTGTTCAAACCATCATTGATCGCTGTAACTGGGGTTCCGATGATGTAAATCATCGCAAGTCCAACGATAAGTGTACTCAATACTGGTAAAACTAATACTGGCATAAGACCTGATAATGTTTTTGGTAATTTTATGATGCTTTTAAGGCCAACAACAACATAACCTGCTAAGAAACCTGCTATGATACCACCAAGGAAACCAGCTCCAATTGATGATGCAAGCATACCACCGACCATACCAGGAACAAGACCAGGACGATCCGCGATTGAGAATGCAATATAACCCGCTAAAATAGGTACCATTAAAGCAAACGCATTACCACTACCTATTGTCATAAGTGCTGCAGCAATAGTCCCTTCTTCTTTAAAAGCTTGAATCCCAAAGGCAAATGAAATTGCGATTAAAATACCACCTGCCACAACAAATGGAATCATAAAAGAAACACCTGTCATTAAATGCTTATAAATCCCTTTTCGTTCAGATTTTTTAGATGCTTTAATGGCAGAAACTTGATCTGATAAATCCCCTTTTTGTATACCAGCATTATTAGCTCTATCTATCAAGCCCTTTGCATCCTTAATAGCATCTTTTACAGATACCATGAGTACTTTCTTCCCGTCAAATCTATCCATTGGTACATTTGTATCCGCAGCAACAATCACTGCATCGGCTTGTTTAATATCTTCTGCTGTCAACTCGTTTTCTGCACCCACAGAGCCCCTTGTTTCAACTTTCATATCTACATTTATCTCTTTTGCAGCAATTTGAAGTGCTTCTGCTGCCATGTACGTATGTGCTATGCCCGTAGGACACGCCGTAACCGCCACATATTTCATACTACTAACCTCCCCAGTTTATTGGCTTAAGATTTCAATAACAGTCGCATAATCTGAAGCCTGCATCAAATTATTTCTGACATCTTCGTGCATTAGTTTTCTAGAAATAGTACTTAGAATTTTTAAGTGTTCATCTCCACTTTCCTCTGGCACTGCTACTAAGAAAAATAAAAATGATGGCTTCTCGTCCATAGAATCAAAGTCTACCCCTTCCTTGCTGCGCGCGAAGACAAGAGAAGGCATTTTTACTCCTGAACTCTTTCCATGAGGAATAGCGATGCCCATTCCAATTCCAGTACTGAATTCTGATTCACGATTGAAAACAGCTTCAGTATACAACGCTCTATCTACAAGCTTTCCCGATTGTTCAAGCTTATCGATCATTTCTAAAATTGCCTCTTTTTTATTACTTGCTTTCAAACTCTCAATATATAATTCCTCTGATAAAAGATCTTTAATCATAATGCCTCCTATTTTTCATTACATAAGTTTTTTGACGCTGACTTTTGAAATATAATGACCCAGTTTTTCCATATCACCTGTTTTACTACCTTCTGTTGAGATCACACACGACGCTGCTGCTATTGCAATTTTCATGGTTTCTTCAATGCTCTTTTTCTCGCTAAGACATTTCGCAATACCTGCCACAATTGCATCACCAGCGCCTACTGTAGACTTAACATCTACCTTTAATGCCTCTCCAAAATAAACACTTTCTTTATCTATCCAAAGAATACCTTTTTCACCCATAGACACCACCACAATCTGGATTCCTTTTTCAATCAGCTTCTTTGAATAAGATATTACAGCTTCTGTTGTTGTGATTTGGGTTCCAAATAAGTCTTCTAACTCGTGGATATTAGGTTTGATTAGACTTGGCTTGCTTTCAATCACTTTTTTAAGCTTTTCGCCATCAACATCTAAAATTGTATAAGTCCCTATTTGGTTTGCTTTTTTTACCATCTTGTTGAAAATATCATCACTTAAACCTTTTAAGGATGACCCTGAAAGTACTAAAAGATCTTCTTTTCCCATCGTATTTTCTATAAAATCTAACATTTCTTTTTCTATAGAGGATTCTGCTTCAGGCCCTGGTTCGTTAATATCTGTATACGTTTTATTTAGAGTATCTACAATTTTTATATTTTCTCTTGTGTTCCCATTATTCCGAATCACTTTTGTTTTTAACCCTAATTGATTGGCTTCTTTTAAAATAAACTCTCCATTTGGACCGCCAATAATAATCGTCGCTAAAGAGTCTCCACCCATTGCTAAGATGGTTTTAGAAACATTTATACCCTTTCCACCAATATCTTTTCTTACAACAAGCGTTCGATTCACTTTATCCACTTCTAAATTCTCAATTTCAATTGTACGATCAATCGCGGGGTTTAACGTCACCGTTAATATCATTGTTATCACCACCTCTCATTAATACATCAACATCCATTGATTCACAGTACTCTATAAATTTCTCATCTAGTCCTTCATCCGTTATAATGCCATCGACATCTAATAGAGTTGCAAATATAGATAAATTCGTTTTTCCAACCTTACTACTATCTGAGACTATGAATTTTTTCGTCGCTTTTCCAAGCATCATAGATTTAGTTTCAGATTCAATTAGATTTGGAGTTGAAAATCCCTTTTCAGAAATACCATTAGTACCCACAAATGCAATGTCTGCATGAATTCCAGTTAAAGCTTTTTCTGTCATCGGTCCTACCATGGCCATGGTATTCCAGCGCATCATACCACCCGTTACGATAAGTTCAATGTCGTTTTTATTTTCAAGACTTTGTGCCACATTAAGAGAGTTCGTGATAATCGTAATATTTTTAGCAGTAATATGTCTTGCAATTTCAACTGTAGTTGTCCCTGAATCCAAAATGACAATATCATGATCTTTAATTAATGAAGCCGCAAGCTGGCCAATCAAATCTTTTTCTTTATGATATTTATCTTTTTTTTCGACAAATGTTGGTTCATCCTGACTGCTATTAATTGCAAGTGCACCACCATGAGTTCTGATCAAAAGCTTTTGTTCATCCAATTCACTAATATCTTTTCGAATCGTTGGTTCAGAAACCGAAAAGATTTGAGAAAGATTATAATTTCTCACTTTACCCTTTTCATTTAGTATTCTAAGTATTTCTCTTTTTCTTTCCTCAGCAAACATATATGTCTCCCCATAATTTTTCTTTTATTTTCTTTTTTTGTTTTTCTTTTTCGTTTTGCTTTCTTTATCTATTCTTCAATTACCCATTTACTATTATATTAGTCATATATAATCAAATCAATTGCTTATTTCTTCGTTTGTTTTCTTATAAAGGTTTTTTTAGTTTCGTTTTCTTTTATTTTACTTTCGTTTCCTTTCGTTGTCAATGTTTTTTTTCCACTTAAAGTAATTATCTGATAATTCTTAGAAAATACATCTCTAAAAACAACATTTGAGCCATCTTTCGATGCCTCAAACCAATTTTCACTGACGCTGTTTAAGGTTGAACACCCCTCATCACAGCTTTCGGCTCAAATCTTGTTGTCTTAAATCAAAAGAGACCTTTCGGTCTCTTCATATTATTGGCTCTATAATACTATTGTGTCTCCAAAGTCAGCAAAGTTTCATCTAGGAGACAATCGGTTGAACAACTCACCCATTTAACTGCAATATTCAAAGTCTCTTCGACCATCTTACAAAAACACATTTGGTTGTCAGAGTATAATTGATTTCTTAAATAATTAACCATGTTGATGTTTCTTTCGTTTTTCATCAAATTTCTTTCCATGAGCGTCATTGCACCGAAAACGGTAATCAGCATTTGATGATTATTATGCTTGATATTGACCTCATTTGGGCCTTTCCCCATTTCTGCCTTTATATACTTTATCAAATTGCGCTTTAACTGATCTAAACCTTCTCCACTTAAATTATTTTGCATTGAATCTTCTCTTTTGATAATTTCTTTTGCAGCCTGATCTAAATGCTTTTCTAATTTATTGAGATCCACTGGTTTAATGAGATAATTAGTAATCCCTAAATCTACCGCTGCCAAAATAGATTCCTTGTCAGATAGTGCCGTTAGCATAATAATGGGAATCGTTGATGACCAAGTTCTCAAAATACTAACCATTTTTAAACCATCCATTTTGGGCATTCTTATATCACAAATAACAATATTGGGTGCGCATTGCTTGTATTTTTCAAGACCTTCTTCACCATTTTTAGCAAAATATATTTTGCCAACACGCCTTTTTAGATAATCTGATAGTTCTTGTCTCTGCATTTCATCATCTTCAACAAACAACACTTTTAAAAATTTCAAATGCGCCTTTTGCATTATACTATCCCCTCTCTATCCAATGATATTATTGCTTTTAATCCGTTCTCATAATTCATCAGCGACAGTGTTCCCCCAAAGTTGCGTTCAATAATTAATTTTGAAATGTATAGTCCAATGCCAGTTCCTTCTCCTTTATTCTTTGTTGAAAAATAGGGGGTAAATAAATGAACCATGTTCTCATCTGCTATACCGCCACCATTATCTAAAATTTCTATAATCAAATCGCCTTCATTTACGATTATCTGTGCTTTTATTTTGCGATGTCCTTGACAAAGTTTAAGGGCATCAATTGAATTGTTTAACAAGTTCAATAGGACTTGAGAAAATTGACTATGATAACCTAAAATCTCAATATCATGATCTGCTTCTATAACCGTTTCTATCTCATATATACTCAGCCTATCTTTGAGCATATCTATAGAAGTTTTAACTGTTTCTACAAGGAAAAAATGGTCTTTTTCACTATTGGGATTAAAGAAATATAAGAATTCATCAATAATTGCCGACATCTCCTGAACAATTGTTTGCGTCTTACTGATTTGTTCTTTAAAATACACTTCTTCAAGCTCATCATAGTTATAGGCATCTTCAATATTGCCTATTATCAAGTTTAACCTCGATAAAGGTTGTCGCCATTGATGTGCAATACTAGCGATCATTTCTCCCATGGCAGCTAATCTAGACTTATAGATCATAATGCCTCTGTTTCTCTCGATGATCTCATCCTTTTGTTTCTTCTCTGTAATATCCCTGACCACAAACATGAGAAACATACTTTCTTCCATTTTAAATTCATGTACATAGAATTCAACTGGAAAAACATCATTTTGAGATGTAATACAATTGGTTTCAATACATATTTGCCTATTTTCATTTTCGTTTTTCTCTGTTTTGACTGCTTCAAATCCACCGATTAATTGATCTGTCATATTCTCTAAAATATCCGTTAATTTCATTTGAAACAATTTGTCACGAGTATATCCCAAACGCTCACAGGCATAATCGTTGACTTCTAAAATTTCTAGACCGCCCTCTTCAATAGAAGATGCATTCACAACAAATGTCAATTGCGTTCCTGTATTAAATAATTTGATAAATTTTCTTCGACTTTCTCTCAAATTATTTTCAAGTATAATTCTTTGCTTAATATCATTTTCGAGTTCAATATTAAGATCCTGAACTCGAGCTAGAAGAACGCCTACCTCATTCAATTTCTTCTGTTTCATCATCATAAAAATAATGTAAAGCGCTGATAAGCTACAGGATAAAGCGATAATTGACATGACAGTGATCGTTGTATATAGATTTGTCCGAATGTATTTTGTCGCTTCATAGTAATCACTTGATACCGTAACAATCCAAAAGTCGTTTCCAAAAAATGCAGGTGAATAGCCATTGAATTTTAGCGTTAATTCAGGTTTTTCATCAGTAACCCAAACCGACTTGTAGACGCCAGTACCGCGTTCACCATTCATTTGTTTATAAAACATATTTTCAAGATCAGACCAATCATAATTGGGATATCTCTCTTTTCTAATCTTAAGGACATCTTGTCCAAGCTGATCTGCCTTTGGATGCATAATAAAGACACTACTGCTCGTTTTAACAGAAGCATATCCTTTTTTTTCGAATTTAATGGGTTTAATAAAATTTTGGTAAATTTTATTAATTGAAATTCTGGCTCTTATATTGCCAATAACCTTTTCCTCATTCCAAATCGGTTGATTTAGATAAAAATATGGATTATTTTCCTCATCGAAATAAACTTTACTAACGGTTTGTAAATTTATTCTAAACGCCTCTTTAACATCTCCTATATGATCATTTGGATTCATTTTATATGGTTCTAAGTATGTACCTATGCGTTCTGAGGGCGTTCGATAAAGTTGAATCCCTTCAAAGCCATTTTTTTGAGTGGAGAGAAACATCTGCATTTTATCGCCTACAGCTAATGCGTTTTGATCAGAGGGTTCTTCTAGAAATGCACGCAAATCAAGGTCACGTTCAAGAATCATAAGGATACTTTGTTGATTAGAAATATAACTTTCAATAGATCTCGCAATTGTATCTGCAATATTAAGGAGTCTGTCTTGTTCATTTTTGATGAGTTCATCTTTAAAACGATTATAATTCGAATAAATAATAAGCGCTAAAACAGCAGATAAAAGAATACTTAAAGAAATGATAAATACGGCTTTTTTGACGAAATTACCATTATTTATTAAAGGATTGTTTTTCATATTTTTCATTGCCTACCATCCTTATTTAATGAAGTCATTTTATTGGACCATCTTAATTCTATTATATCGCTTACACAGTTCATTCTAAATACAATTTTAAGACTAAATATTTTTTTCAACTCAATTTCAACTTGAAAGTATCACTTCCTCCCTTTAAGTTATAGATTTTACCTATCACAGTTGCACTATAGAAACTCATAAAGAGGTAGTTTATTAAACTACCTCTTTATGAATAACGATTAAATTAAAGTGCACTATTTTCAGTCTTTGCGTTTCTATTTTTTTTATATTTTGAAATAAGAGGTGAAAGAAATGTCACGGCAGCGATCATCAAAATAACTAAAGACAGCGGTCTTTCTACGAAGCCACTCCAACTCCCATTTCCAATAATGATTTGCTTTCTCAAAGAATTTTCTACAAGTTCACCCAGGATTAATCCTAAAATAAAAGCTGAACTTGAATATTTAAACTTATCAAAATAATAACCTATGAACCCAAAGATAAACATAATGGCAACATCATAAAAGCTATTTTTAAGAGAATATGCACCAACAACACCTAATGTTGCAATTAAAGTCCCTAAAAGTGGGTACGGTAGTTTTAAAATTCTAGCGAATTCACGTGTGACAAATCTGCCACCGACAAATAGCAGTAATGCAGCAATCAACATACCAATAAAAATTGCATTTAATAAGATGGGTTGATCTCTAATGAGTAATGGACCCGGTCTAAGTCCCAAAATCATAAAAGCGGCCATTATAACTGCTGCCACAGGGCTCCCTGGTATACCAAGCACCATCGTCGGCACCATACTGCCCCCAACAGCAGCATTATTAGCTGATTCTGGCGCGATGATCCCTTCAGGTTTACCTTTACCAAATTCTTCAGGGGTATCACTAGATCGTACGGCTTCTCCATATGAAATCAATGATGAGATTGATCCTCCAGCTGCTGGAATAATACCGATAACCGTACCGATAATTGCTGATTTAACAAAAGTCTTCCACATTTTTAACATTTCAGAAAATTTCATAATCACCAAAGATACCTTAGAATTTGTAACCGTACTTGTATCTCTCTTTGACAGCTCTTCAACATTTCTATAAACTTCTGCAATTGCAAAAGCGCCGATCATTACCGATATATAATTGATACCATTTAGTAAGAAAGGCTGCTTAAACGCAAATCTTTCAATACCATTTATAGAGTCAATACCAATCGTTGCAAACATCAATCCTAAAATTACAGAAAGGATCGCTTTCATCTGATTTTTTGAGCCTATACTGGTGATACAACTTAATCCAACAAGGCCTAATGCAAAGTACTCAGCACTTTGAAACTTTAAAGCCAACACGGCTAGCAAAGGCGCACTGATTACCATACAGATTGCAGAGAAAATTGTTCCAAATGAAGATGCCGACACTGCGAGTCCTAATGCAAGTCCTGCATCACCTCTCTGTGCCATGGGATAGCCATCAAAAGTAGTTGCAACTGCTTCTGGTGTTCCTGGTGTTTTGAGTAATATCGCTGAAATTGAACCTCCAGTTGCCCCACCTACATACACAGCAACCAGTAGCAATACACCTGAAACGGGATCCATAGAATAAGTAAATGGCAAGCACAATATAATTGCCATTGAAGAACTTAGACCCGGTAACGCACCACATACCATTCCAAATAATGTGCCTAAAGTTATTAACATTAGATTGAAAGGCATTAAGATCTGTGATAATGATTGAATGATAATATCCATTTTTAATCCCTCCTAATATATGAAATAACTTAATTCACGAAATACACCGATACCTCTTGGCAAAGGTATATAAAATATTTTTCCAAAAACAAATATCAAAACAACACTGACTAAAATTGTATATATGGCCAACGCCCTATGCTCTTTATATCCCATACTTTTGGCACTTGTAACTAAAAATATAGGCGTTGCTATCATAAATCCAACGAAATTTAACAACACAATGTATAAGCTTACTGCCAGTACATTCAAGGTTACTGCCTTACCACTAACTGTTTTTAAATTAAACATTGGAATATTTATCTTCTTCTTATTTTTAAGGACATCTTTTGTTATAATCATCAAAACAATAATGCCTAAAACTGCTATTACTAAAGGAAATCCACCTGCTCCAAATATGTCACCTTCAGTGTTTGACTGCCCCAATTGCATTGCAAAGAACATATAAACTAATATAAATAATGCCACAACTGAATTGAAAACAATTTCCATTTACCCTGACCACCTTTCAAATGATCTGGAGGATTTACATGAAATCCTCCAGAATTTAACCTGTCACCTCTTATTGAATAATGCCCATAATCTTAAAGATATCTACATATGAATCAAACTCTGTATCCCATGCTTTTCCGAAATCTTCGGCATTTAGGTAGCCCTCACGAACATTGGTCATTTCTCTAGCTTCCATTTCTTTGTATGCTGAATCCTTATAAGCTTCTTCAAATGCTGCAATGATGATTTTTTTTACTTCTTCTGGAGCGCCTTTTTTAATAACAAAGCCTCTCCATGAACCTTGAGTAAAGTTAATCCCTTTTTCAACAGATGCAGGTACATCTTTTAAAGCTTCAACTGAATCTAGTTTTTTATCATTTAAAACAACTAAAGGTCTGACATCACCCGATTCTACTAATGGGAGAAACGAAATCAATTTATCTTGATAGACATCTAATTCTCCACCTAAAACAGCTGCTTTAAGTTCTGATCCAGATTTATAAGGCACATAAGTCCATTCAATGCCTGCTGCAAGTGCAAAACCATTTGCAATATAATCATCTAATCCACCTGGTGATAAACCACCAATTTTAAGTTTTTTAGGATTCGCTTTTGCATATTCAATAAGTTCATCAATATTTTGGAATTGACTGTTTACAGAAACACCAATTGAAACCACGTCCGATTGAACACGCATAATAGGTTCAAACTCATCTCTAAATTTAATACTGCTCTTGCCTTGTGCTTCAACAATGAGTAAAGATGGCGTAATTTCTAAAACTGTATAACCATCCGCTGGTGCGCCATATGCATAAGTTAAACCTTCAATTGTACCTGCACCACCTTTGTTTACTGCAGTCAAAGGTTTACCAAGATACTTTTCAACGATTTGCGCATATCCTCTTGCAAAGATATCACTTGCGCCACCAGTTCCAAATGGAATTACCATTTCAATAGGTCTTTTTGGAAAATCGACTTTTTTTGCTTCTGGTGCAGAAGCTTGCGTTGATTCATTCGATGGTGCTGGTGCTGATGCCTCTGCTTTAGGAGCACATCCGACCATTGTAAATACCATTACAAAAATAAATACTAATGCTAAAATCTTTTTCATCTTTCCCTCCAATTAATAATTTTTATGAGTGAACACATATCCTTCCATGATTCTTCTGGAAGTTCGTGACACTTGCACTGATTTAATTTGTTCCCCATACATTTGGATCTGAGTTTCCATAATACCACCTGGATGTGCTATTCGAGTCTCAAGTTGATCGTTCACCATTATCCTATTTACAATAGTATCTTCAATTTTAGAAGCTACAGAAATACACACAGCGCCTGTAATCGCAAGGGCTTGATGCGGTTTCTGCATTGACATCATTCTAATCATTACATCCATCTCATTTGACTCATAGTGAATGCCTTTTATATCTTTATAATTTTGAGCTGCTGAAACCAGAGTTGCCTTAGGAACTGCTGGCGATTTAGCAGTTGCTTCACTCTTATCAGAAAAACCACAAAGTTCTGCCGCAATGGACCTAATTTCCTCAATATAACCCAGTGTCGCTTCGTCAAATTCACTAGGAAGTTCCGTCCCTTTTAACCCTACGTCTTCAGCCTTTATGAAGACTAGTGGATTCGCCGCATCTACAATTGAAATTTCAATCTTGCCTCTTGATGTTTCGATCAGATCTCTTGGCTTATCCGTTGGAAGCAACTTTCCTGTAACAGCCCCCTCAGAACCGTGAAAAATAAGACCTATTTTTGAACCACTCCCTGGAACACCTGGAATTTCCAGTGTGCCTCGAGGCACATAAGCACCATTTTCCACCATAACTTCAGCTTCAATAATCTTATTCGTATTTGTATTCTTAATCACGACAGTTTTCTGTTTTAATTTTGGATCAACTTCTATAAGACCTTGTTCTATAGCAAATGGCGCTACCGCTGAAGAAATGTTACCGCAGTTGCCATTCATATCCACCACGCTCTGATTTAAACTCACCTGTGCAAATGTATAATCGATATCAATGCCGGGTTCTTCAGAACGTGATAGTATAGCTACCTTACTTGTTAAAGAATTAGCACCACCGAGGCCATCAATCTGCTTTAGATCTGGACTGCCCATGACATCCAATAAAAAATCGGACCAGTCCGTTTCATCATTAGGCATATCTTCTTTTTTAAAACAAACTGCCTTACTCGTACCGCCCCGCATAATCACACATGGAAATTTATTCATACACCTACTCCTCTCAATCCTTTCTTTATTTTATTGTCTTAAAAATCGCCGCCTTCATTTTTGACAACAAAAAAAGGCCAGCACAAAAAATTTAATTTTGTGTTGACCTTCTATAAAGCTTGATATAATCACTCTTTTTAAACCGTCAAATATATTCAATTATTTTACTATTCATTAACAAAATATTCACATTCGAGCACTTTGTTAACACAATTATAACAGTATCATTTATATTTAGTCAAGACTAAATATTGATTCCCATATCCAGCTTTATATTCAGTATGACTTTAAATTCTCTCCAAGGCTTCATTTTCCAGCTGTATTTATATAAAAATTTTCACATATTTTGAGACTTCTTTTGGATGAAATAAAGACTTATTTCACCATAGCTTTTAAATCATTTCCTGTTGGACTTTGGAACATTCTAAGATCAAATTCAGGGATAATGGCAAGTATATGATCAAATATATCCGCTTGAATCGCTTCATAATTTACCCATGCATTGTCATTAATAAACCCATAAATCTCAAGGGGTAATCCCTTTTCATTAGGCGCAAGTTGTCTCACCATCAACGTCATATTGTTATTGATCTTTGGATGATTTTTTAAATAGTTTTCAATATAAACTCTCAAAACACCAATATTGGTGAGGTGTCTGCCATTGACCAAAGTTGTCATATCTATTTTCTTAGATTTATTATAGTTTCCGATCTCTTTCTCTTTGTGCTCTATATATTCAGAAAGGTACTCCATTTTTTTATAACGCATTTTCATCGCTTCATCGCAAAATTGGATACTTGTCACGTCTATATAAATTGCTCTTTTTAAACGCCGACTCCCAGATTCTTGCATTCCCTTCCAATTGATGAACGACTCAGATACAAGTGCATAAGTTGGAATAGTTGTAATACTCTTATCCCAATTCTGAACTTTAACAGTGTGCAAAGAAATTTCAATTACATCGCCATCAGCACCATGCTTATCCATCTCAATCCAATCACCAAGACGAATCATATCATTGGATGAAAGTTGAATACCTGCCACAAGCCCTAATATTGAATTCTGGAAAATTAACAAAAGGACTGCTGAAGCCGCGCCAATACTCCCTAATAAAATAATTGGCGATCGATCCATGATCACACTTAGCACAATAATGATCCCTACAATATACGAAAGGATCTTAAGCACTTGTATATACCCCTTTATAGGTCTTGCTTTTGAAGATTCAAAATGACTGTACACATCATTTATCACATCAAAAAACTTATCCAGTGCCGACAGCAAGAATATCACCATGTAACAAAATGCAATCCTTTGTAAAACAACTTGATAAGCTGGGAATACAGGTGCAAACGAATGAACTACAAGTGCTGGAATAATATGAATAAGTCTATCAAAGACTTTATGTCCCAAAAGAATATCATCCCATTTTGTTTTGCTCTTTTTTATAAAGTTTTCTACAATTCTAAGCACAATTTTTTTGGCAATAAAATAAAGCAAAGCACTGATTAAGGCTATGATTACTATAACCACCGCATTAGTTGCAATATCCGTAAACTTCTCATTTAAACCATAAGAAATTAACTGTTTTTCCACAAGTTCTATCATTTGTACCTCTCCTATTTTCATTCATTTGACTTAACTCTATTTATTATAACATAATACAATAGATACTTACGGTTAATCAAGTTCTAAATCTATTCAATTTCTCATACTATTTTGCTATAATAAATTTTAATACACTTGATTGGTCTGATATAAAATAAATCATATACTAAATTACTTAGAAGGAGACTCTTATGAAATTTTTTAAGCAGGAATCTATCTTGAATAACGGCAAAAAACTGACTTTAAGATTACCTCAACTCGGAGATGAGCAAGGCTTAATCGATCAGATGAAAAAGGTTGATCGTGAAACTAAATTCTTGGCTCGTGGAGAAGGCGAATTTAACTTTACATTAGAACAAGAACGCACTTTCATTGAGAACAGTCTAAACGATGATAATCGTCTCTTTTTAGTATCCGAAGTCGATGGCAAAATTATAGGAAATTGTGCTGTTGGAGTAGTGTCTAGCAACAAGAGATTTCAGCATAGGGCTTCATTGGGCATTGCAATATGTAAAGATTATTGGCATATGGGCATTGGAACCAAGATGATCACTGAATGTATCAACTGGTGTAAAGAAAAGGGACTTGAACAACTTGAACTAGAAGTTGTCACTGAAAACAGCAGAGCCATACCCGTCTATGAAAAATTAGGTTTTAAAGTTTATGGCACAAAAAAACATGCCATGAAATATACAGATGGCACTTATGCAGATGAATATCATATGATCTTGTTTTTAAAAGATATAGATATGGCATAAATAGACATAGTACTGGGCAAGATGTAGAAATTCATTTTAAATTCATTTTGCCTTTTTTGGTTATGTAGATATTGGTGTTTGGATTTGAACCATTTTGACTTAAATGACCTTTCTTGATGAGCTGTTTGACAACATGGTCTACCTGAGGTTTTGAAATACCCGTATCTTTTGAAATCCCAGCTGTGGTCCTATAAGTAAACTTTCCATTTGCCACACTCCCTAAAACTTGTTGTTCCATTGAATGCATATCATCATCTGATATTTCTGCTTTTCGTAAAGGTGTATCTGCCAGCTTGTTTTGAGCCTCATCATCTTCATTGACGTCTCTCTCTGTTTCACTCTCAATAATAGGGCCAACTCGCTCTTCCATGTTATTGACACTATTAGAAAGTTCCTTAATCATACTTTTTGAAATTGAATTAATAAATGTTTTTGAAGATATTGCTGCAATCAAGCAAAATCCAGCAAATACAAGTAATTGATAGATATCCTTTTCTGAGCTCTCAATGATATTACTGGATATGGTATTTAAAAACAAAGGTACTAAAAAAGATGCTGCAATCCCTAAAAATAGTGATTTGTAAAAGGCTCTATTTTTTAATAACTTTACGTCATCATTTTTATTTTCGAGCATTAAAAAATTGACGATACCACCAAATAATCCTGCAAATAACATTATGACGATAATTTGTGTAAGGTGCGCCATCTCATCCCTCCTCCTTGGTTTTATTGAGATCCCCTAGATTACACCTCACCCAGTACTTATATTTATCGTTACCCTTGTTTTCCGAAGTTAACCACTCTGCATAATTCATTTTTAAACTGTATTTTCTCTCTTTAATTTTTATGATTAATTAAAAAACTAATTTTTATCTGCTATGCTTTAAATATGTAAAATAACCCATTTTTATGGTATACTAGTCTATGCTTTAGGCAGGTCTATTACAGATTAATATTATAGATCATATTTACAATTTCAAAATCTAAGGAGACTTGAATCTGCCTCATCTAAACTAAAGCTTTATAAAGAGATTACTTATTAAAGCACAAAATGCCCATGATTTTAATCTGGACACGGTTTGGTACGGAGGTTCGGAAGGATATGGTATAGGTGAAACTCTTACCCTAAAAGAGAACACTGATCTTAACGATTTGAGTATTACACATTTTGAAATCATTAATGGTTACGTCAAAAATTAACTTAACGTATAAAAAAGACTTATACAATAAAAAACTCAAAGGAGTAAAGAAATATGATCAAAACTGAAAAGGATGAAATACTGGATACGTTATTTAATTTTCAAAAAGGTTATAGTGAAAGGAATCTAAAAAATATAGATCAATTTGTTGAAGCCCTATTTGTCAACTCAGAGGCTACTGTCATTGTGGGTACTGGAAATGGTGAAAAATGTGCGGGCTTTGAAGAAATAAAAGAACTTTTAGAAGTTGACTGGACATACTGGGGCAATTTCGAATTGAATATCAATGACGCCCTTATTACGCATCACGATGAAATAGCATGGGTAATTGCTGATGGTACCCTAAGTAAACCTACTACTTCAAAACTTTATGATAACTGCGTTAAAAAAGTCAAGAGCATACTTGAGACACCTGATACTGCAGAAGAAAGATTATTTGCGTCTTTAAAATCAATTGCATACAGCCTTCATGAATCTAAAATTGGAAATGACATCTGTCGCCCAGTTAGATTTACTGGCATATTAAAAAAAGAAAATGACATTTGGAAGTTTATACATATACACTTCTCGTATCCAGTGGCACCTCCAACAGATATTAAAATTCTAAAAGCATAATTAAAACCATTCAATATATACATTGGCATATGACATCATCTTACTTATCAAAAGGAGGCTTTCATGATCCAGAGCAAGCATTTTAAGTTACTTGGCGTTCTCTTTATAGCAGGTGCTCTTCTCAATCTTTTTAACAGTGTTTTTATACGAATACTAGTAATGAACACTTCAGGATGGGGGGATAGAGAATCCACTATATTAAACAGCTTTGATGTATGCACATCATTAATACTTTTAGCCTGTATTGTATTTTTTTTCATTAGAAAAATGAATAAATTAGACGTTGCTAGATCCTCAGGAATTGTTTTTATTTATGCCCTATTTGCACTCGCTATTGAACAAATCACAATCAGTACAATTGGTTATAATACTTTTTTGATTTGGCTGTTCTACCCAAGTGATGTCTTTAATTTCATTCTACAAGGACTACTTAAATTATCTGGACTACCAGTTCTTGCAAACTTTTTGATCACTAACCTTTTCGTTTTTACATTGGCTATATTTGGTAAATCAAGTCAACAAAAATTTAACTAAGGTGGTTCAATTCTATGATGATAAATATGACAACTCAATTTAAAAAAAATATAATCCTAGTATTGATCTATTTCGGTATGCTTCTCAACTTTTTCTGCCCTTTTATTCGATTTGAAATGCTTATTATCAACTACCTTTTTGCATTGGTAACGCTGTTTATCCCTACCTATCTTCTATTTCAGTGTTCTAAGATTAAGAAGCTAACGACTAGACTACTCCCCATTATTTTGCTGATTCCAATTTCATTAATCTCACTACTCTTTGCGCTCCTAATAGGTTTAGATATTGGATTTTGCTATTCTGATGGCCAAATTGCAAGTTCGGAAAACATCAAAGATATCCAAGGGAGTCATTATGACATTGTTGCATACCGTATCAATCCTGGCGCAATGAGTTCATACAGTATCGCAGTACGTCAAGAAATGCATACAGGCTTCGGTTTCAAAATAGTGAAATCGCTCTATACAAAAGGGCATAAAGGTGACGTTGATCTAAAACTCCAAAATAACCTCTTACAGATTGATGATCAGAGTATCCAACTACTTGAACATGTCTATTTTTAAATATAAAAGGAGTCTACATCACATGGGTTACAGAAAAATTTTTTATGGTTTTATCTTTCTATTTGATATTAGAATTGCAGGTTTAGATATATTGCCAGATGTTATTGGCTATATACTTATCTATCAAGGTTTATCTTTATTAAAAGATAAAAATAAATTTTTTGATGAAGGTAAAGGATTGGCTTTACCGATGATTTTCATCTCTATCTTTAGTATCTATCAAATTTCTATTCCATCAGAAGAAATCTATGGTAGCGCTTTTGGCTTTTGGCGTATAATTCTGGAGTTGATTACAATCTTGTTCAATCTATTAATCGTTTACAACATCTGTAGAGGGGTTAAATCCAATGCATTACAAGCAAATCTTACAACTTTCGAATCAGATGCAAACACCGTCTGGACGTCATTTTTAGCCTCAAACTTGCTGATGGGTATGGGGCTTATTTTTACAGCACTATCCCCACTAATATATATGATTGCATTTATTGTTTCAATAATCACATACATATTAATGATGAGTTTAATGCATTCAGCTTCTATAAAATTGTGATGAAAGACACTATGAGTGCCTATTTTACGATTTCTCTTTCAAGTCCCTTTACATCACTGACGATACACTTGGCATCATGATCCATAAGCCATTTCGAATCTCTAAAACCCCAATCAACACTGATACAATCAATCCCTGAATTTTTAGCTGTTAAAATATCTACTTCAGAATCCCCTACATAAACCACCTCACTTGGAGATAATTTCATCTGATTAAGACAAGCTCGAACCATATCAGCAGCTGGTTTTCGTCTAATCTCTCTGGTCTCTCCTATTGCAATCTCTATCCACTTGCTGAAATACTGCTTATTCAAATCCTTCACTGCAATGTCAATCTTATTTGAAACAATTGCCAAGTGATAGTTTTCACTCGATAAAAATTCTAATAGGTCAAGTATGTTGTCATAAGGTCTTGTTTTATGATTAGAATTCGCTTCATAATAAGTTGTAAACGTATCTAATATGGCATCAAAACTGGGATGTTGCTCTCCCATAGGCACGCATAATTCTATTAATCGCTTAACGCCATTGCCTACAAATTTTCGAACCTCTTCAATTGTCTTTTCTTCTAAATCATATTGTGCCATAGTATGATTAACAGCATCCGCTATATCCTCTAATGTATTGAGTAAAGTACCATCTAAATCAAAAATAATGCCTTTATAGCCTTTCACTTAAAACACCCTCCATTCTTATAAATAATTTAAATCAAACATGTTTAATCTTTTTTGATGATTCTAACGTCATGCACTCTTAACTAATAATTTCCTGTACTCTACCCACCTGCCCGTCTTCAAGCATTACTTTTATGCCATGTGGATGCGAACTACTGTTGGTTAGAAGTCTTTTTACAACACCTTCAGTCAGTTTACCCGTGCGTTGATCCGCTTTTAATACAATCTTTACTCTAGAGCCAATCTTTATATTCGATCTATTCTGTCCGTTCATTTTACGCTCTCTTCCTCCATGCACCACATGGTTTATTTCATTAGTATCATATATATCAATTCATTGTAATAGATCCTTTTTTATATGTCAATTTCATAAAAAGATACTGGCTATCGTTTAGCCTTCTGGATATTGACAATAATCATCAAAAAGGTTATATTGTTCTATATACAACAGTTTTATATACAACATTTTATTTAGAAAGGATTTATGTTATGGAAGAAGTACAAATTGGATTTGAACTTAGATCTTTAAGCAATCTGATCAAACGTTACTTTGAATTTTCTTCACACAAAAAAGAGATCGAAACGGTTACAGGCAACAATGGTTGGATTATAGGTTACCTCTCTAGAAATGTAGATAAAGATATTTTCCAAAGAGATATTGAAGATCACTTTTCAATTGCAAGGTCTACAGCCTCCAGAGTTTTAAGTCTCATGGAGCAAAAAGGGCTGATTTTAAGGCAGACCGTTACCCATGATGCCCGCCTTAAAAAGATCGTTCTCACAGAAAAAGCAAGTGAGCTTCACAAGCTTATGAAGGCAGATATAACACAATTAGAGCAAACCCTTGTAAAAGACTTTACAAGAGATGAAATAGGACAACTCTATGCTTTTATCCAAAGAATGAAAACCAATTTAGCAAATGATTAAACACTTCTCAACCCTAAATTTCATAGAATCGAAAGGAACTTTTTTATGATCAAGAAACTGCTCTCTAGTGTGAGAGAATATAAAAAAGACATCATACTTACACCAATATATGTCACTTTAGAAACCATTTTTGAAATCCTTATTCCAGCTTTAATGGCAGTGTTAATTGATAGTGGTATCAATCAAAAAAATATGTCCAATATATGGTGGATCGGACTTTTCCTTGTAATTGCTGCATTATTGGCTTTGCTCTTTGGTATCTTAGCAGGACAAAGTGCTGCAATTTCTTCATCTGGATTTGCAAAGAACTTACGTCATGATCTTTTCTATAATGTACAAAGATTTTCATTTTCTAATATTGATAAGTTCTCTACTTCCAGTATCATCACACGGATGACTACTGATATCACCAATGTGCAGAATGCTTTTCAAATGCTGGTGAGGCTTGCCGTAAGAGCACCTATGATGATTCTCTTTGCCATGATTTTCTCTTTCCGAATTGATGCCAAATTATCCCTCATCTTCGTTGCAATCATTCCGGTACTTGGAATAGGTCTGTGGTTTATCATGATGAACGTACACCCCATCTTTAAAAAGGTATTTAAAACTTATGATACATTAAACAACGTTATACAAGAAAACTTACATGGTATCAGAGTCGTTAAATCCTATACGCGTGAAGCACATGAAAAAGAAAAATTTGAAACAATTTCTCAGACTATTTTTGAAAACTTCTCAAAAGCAGAAAAGCGCTTGGCGTTTAATATGCCTCTAATGCAATTTTGTCTTTATAGCAGTATGCTTTTACTTTCATGGTTTGGTGCAAAATCCATCATTGAAAGTGGTAATAATCCTGCAATAGGCCTCTCCACAGGAGAACTCGCAAGCTTAATCACTTACTCAATGCAAATTCTAATGAGTCTTATGATGCTTTCAATGGTAGTTGTTATGATCACAATTTCTCGTGCGTCAGTAGAACGCATAGTGGAAATTCTTAATGAAGAAGTGGACCTTAAAAATGCGGAAAATCCCATTTTCCATGTAGAGAGTGGCGCCATCACTTTTGAAAACGTCTCATTCTCATATAATAAAAAAGCGGACAAACCCGTTCTTCACGACATCAACTTTTCTATTAAAGCTGGTGAAACAGTGGGTATTCTAGGCGGAACTGGCTCTTCTAAGTCAAGTTTAATTCAACTTATTCCACGTCTTTATGATGTTACTAAAGGCAAAATCACCGTTTCTGGCATAGACGTGAGAGATTATGATCTTGAATCACTACGTAATCAAGTTGCTGTTGTCCTACAGAAAAATATTCTCTTTTCGGGAACTATTAAGGAAAATCTCAGATGGGGTAATCCAAATGCTACAGATGCTGAGATCATCCATGCCTGTGAACTTGCACAGGCAGACAGTTTTATTAGAACATTTGAAAAACAATACGATACCTACATCGAACAAGGGGGCACAAACGTCTCCGGTGGCCAAAGGCAAAGACTTTGTATTGCAAGAGCTTTGCTTAAAAAGCCAAAAATCTTAATTCTCGATGATTCCACCAGTGCTGTGGATACAAAGACAGACAGCTTAATTAGACAAGCATTTCATCAAGAAATTCCAAATACAACAAAAATCATTATCGCACAACGCACAGCTTCTGTTCAAGATGCTGATAAAATCATCGTCATGGATGATGGGAGTATAAACGCCATTGGAACACATGATGAACTGCTCAAAAATTGTACGATTTATAGAGAAGTCTATGAATCACAAATCAGAGGAGGTGGTCTTCATGAATAAAACTGCAAGACATCGCTTTAAACCAGGAACCATAAAAAGACTGTTTTCTTACATGGGCGAATATAAAATTAGATTGGTATTCGTTGTGATTTGTATCTTTTTAAGCGCAGCTGCCAGCGCAGCTTCTGCACTATTTCTCAAAACACTTATCGATCGATATATCATCCCCCTAATAGGACAAGAACATCCTTTATTTGGCCCTCTATTGCATGCCATCATACTGATAGGCACTATTTATGCAATCGGTGTCCTCTCTACTTTGTTCTATAACCGAACTATGGTCGTTATTGCACAGAGCACCTTGAAAAAAATCAGAGATAGACTGTTTGGCCACATGCAAAGTCTTCCCATACATTATTTTGATACACATAATCACGGAGATATCATGAGTCGATATACCAATGATACAGATACATTGCGTCAAGCCATTTCACAAAGCTTGCCACAAATGTTCTCCTCACTTATTAGCATCATAACTGCGTTTATTGCCATGCTTTACCTTAGTATCGGCTTGACAGTCTTTGTTGTATTCTTCACCTTTGTGCTATTAAAAGTCGTTAAATTTCTGGTGGGTAGAAGTCAGACTTATTTTATAAAGCAACAAAATGCGCTTGGAGATGTAAATGGTTATATCGAAGAACTTATCAATGGTCAAAAAGTCGTCAAGGTATTTTGCCATGAAGATCAAGCGAAAATCGAATTCGACAAGAAAAATGATGCACTTTGTCACAGTTCAACACAAGCCAATAAATATGGGAACATCACCATGCCCATCGTAGGCAATTTAGGTTACATGCTATATGTCATTATTGCCATCATTGGTGGTGCAGCTGGTATTGCAGAACTTCCCAATTTGAGTATCACTGGATTCAATGTGTTCACAATTGGTACAATTGTATCTTTTCTTACATTGTCGCGTAGTTTTATTAGTCCCATCGGTCGAATTTCCATGCAATTTAACATGGTGGTTATGGCACTTGCTGGCGCATCAAGGATTTTTGAATTGATGGATGAAATAGAAGAGCAAGATGATGGCTATGTCACACTTGTTAATGCAAAACTAGAAAATGGTGAGCTTACAGAGTGTACAGAACGGACAGACCTGTGGGCTTGGAAACATCCACATAGCGATGGCACCATTACTTTTACACCCATGACGGGACACATTCAATTCTTTGATGTCGATTTTGCATATGAAGAAAATAAAAATGTACTCCACGATATCACACTTTATGCTGAACCCGGTCAAAAAGTTGCTCTCGTCGGTTCAACTGGGGCTGGAAAAACAACAATTACCAATCTTATTAATCGGTTCTACGATATAGCTGACGGTAAAATTCGTTATGATGGTATCAATATTAACAAAATTAATAAAGCTTCACTACGTCGATCACTTGGTGTTGTTCTGCAAGATGTCAATCTGTTCACAGGTACAGTAATGGATAACATACGTTACGGTAAGCTTGATGCAACAGATGATGACTGTGTCGCTGCTGCAAAACTGGCCAATGCTGATGGCTTTATTCATATGTTGCCACAAGGCTATCAAACGATTATCAAAGGAGATGGTAGCAGCCTTTCTCAAGGACAACGACAATTGATTTCTATTGCTCGTGCAGCAGTGGCTGATCCACCTGTTATGATTTTGGATGAAGCAACTTCCTCCATTGATACACGAACTGAAGCCATTGTACAGGAAGGCATGGATGCACTCATGAAAGGTAGGACCGTATTCGTCATAGCGCATAGACTTTCCACTGTGAAAAATGCTGATGTCATCATGGTCCTAGAACAGGGACGTATCATCGAACGTGGCAGTCATGATGAATTAATTACACAAAAAGGTAAGTATTATCAACTTTATACTGGGGCCTTTGAATTGGATTAAACCTAAAGTCAACACATAAAAAAAGGGGCTTATTTCAAAATGATTTAAATAGATCGTTTTGAAGTAAGCCCCTTTTGACTCTATAACTTGTATTCTAAAAATAAGTGCTCTATTTTAAGCATCAGCCTCTGAGTAATGTCTTGCAACTTCTTCATGTGTTAAAACTCTTAAAGTCCCAAGCACAAGTGCACTCATTTCATTTTCTCCCGGAAGAACATGGACAGGTGCAATAAATGCAACTCTCTTTTCAATCCATGCTGTCAGCCGTTTTGAATATGCCATTCCGCCCGTTAAGATAATGGCATCAACTTCTCCTTCAACAACCGTTGAAAGTTCTCCAATTCCTTTTGCGACTTGATAAGCCAACGATTCATATATAAGTCTTGCATGATCATCTCCTTGCTCAATGATCTTTTCAACTTCCCTTGCATCTGATATGCCCAAGTAGCCTTTTAAACCGCTATTCGTTCTCATGATGGTCTTAATTTCTTGACTCTCATACACACCTGAATAACATAAATTAACCAATTGTTTACATGGCACTCTCCCTGCTCTCTCTGGAGAGAAAGGCCCTTCATCGTCAGCTATTATATCTACCATTTTACCCTTTTCATGCACTGTGATGGAGATACCGCCTCCCATATGCGCCACAATAAAATTCATTTGATCATAAGTCTGACCCATTTGTTTTGAAAGTTTTAAAGCCATTGCACGCGAATTCAAAGCGTGACTATTACTTTCTCTTGGGATATCAACCATTCCCGAAATCCGAGCCAAATCATTCAACTCATCCACTCTCACGGAATCATAGATATAAGCCTTTACTTTGGCCATATTTGCTATTTCGTAGGCAATTAATGCGCCCAAATTTGAAGCGTGCTCAAAAACAGGTCTATTTTTCAATCGATCTACCATAGCCGTATTGACTTCATATGCACCTGATTTAACCGCTGGCAACATACCACCTCTCCCTACCACAGCAGAAAGTGTCTCAATATCATATCCTTTTGAACTAAGCGAAGAGAGAATTGCCTCTTTTCTCATTTCAAATTGATCCCCTACTTTATTAAAAGCCTTTAAATCATCGGCTGTGTGCTCTAAGGTTTCTGAATAAATTTCATTTTCATCTTCATACAAAGCTATTTTTGTCGAGGTTGATCCAGGATTTATTGCCAATATTTTATACCCCATTCTACAACTCCTTTCCATCTTAAACTAAGGTTACATCAATTCTTGGTGCTTTTAAGAAACAGAAGCTGCTAAAACTAATGATAGGTATTTTTCTTCAGAAGTTGAACCTCTTGAAGTCAGTACAATAGGTGCTTTAGCACCAACGACTAATCCAGCCATTCTTGCACCTGCCGAATAAACCAATGCTTTGCCTAAAATATTGCCCACCGTTATGTTCGGCACAACTAAGATATCTGCATCCTCCACAACAGGGCTTTGATAACCTTTTATTTCAGCCGAATCCTTGCTCATAGCCAAATCATATGATATTGGTCCTTCCACAATACAATCAGTAAGTTCTCCATTTTGATTCATTTTTTTCAATAAATCTGCATCCACAGTCTCTATCATTTTTTGATTTACAGTTTCTATCGCAGCAAGAACTGCCACTTTAGGACAAGCGTAGCCCATTGATTTCAGAGTCTTGACTGTATTTTCAATAATTTGCTTTTTTTCCATCAAATTAGGATACATCATCATCCCACCATCTGTTGTTACCAATAATTTATGATATTGAGGGATTTCATTGATAGCCAAGTGAGACATTATGTTGCCCATGCCAAGCCCATCTTCTTTATTAACAACTGCCTTTAACAAATCTGCTGTCTGAATTTTACCTTTCATAATAAAATGGGCTCTATTCTGATGAACCAGTTTAACTGCCAGTTCAGCAGCACTTTTATCATCCTCTACATGTATAATTTCATGACCTTCAACACTTTCATTGAGCTCACGACATATTGCTTCTATTTTAGGTTTATCACCAATCCATATTGGGTTTAAAATACGTTTTTTTTGAGCCATTAAAACTGCTTGAATTGTATGTTCTTCATGTGCAGCTACAACGGCCACTTTTTTTATTGATTTCGATTGTTGAACAGCACTTATGAGTTCATCAAAATTCTTGAATGCCATCTCTATTCTCCTCATTGTTTTCATAACTTAGTTTTCATAACTTATACTTTTTATTAGAACAGGAGGTCATAACATAGTGGTAATTTTATCATCGTTCAATGACAATTGCCACACTTATTACAAGCTTTCCCCACAACACATCCTGGTACAACAAATTTGAGATCTTCTGTTACTTTTTTTTCTTCTAGATGCTGATCTTTTGACTTTTCTTTTTCATCAACTTCAATTATAAAAGCCTTTACAGACAAAGCTATCCCTCCTCATTGTAATGTGCATATTCTTACTACTTAATATTATAATACAACCCCTGACAGAATTAAATGTCAGGGATTTTTAAAGCATTGATCACTTATTAGAAGATTGGGGCTTTAATAAGCATCAGCTTCAGCTCAAAAACTCATATTTAGCTTTATCTATACATTCATCTATCTTGGTAAATACGTGTTCTGTTCTTTTAATAATGCTTGTACTCTTTGAATATTGACATTTCTAACGGATGTGCCTTCATCTAAAGCGATTGCAGCCGCAACACCTGCCGCATGTCCTAAATTTGCACAATGTGGTATCAAATTTGACCAATCGTTTGCTTCATGAGTAGAAGAAAATGAGCGCCCAGCCACAAGTAGGTTTTCAATTTTTACAGGTACCATTACACGATAAGGAATTTCAGTTGGTGTTTGGCATACACCAAAATTGAAAGGTGGCACAACAGAAATTGTATCATCATGCGCATAAGTGTTATCCAAGTCATCTTTAGTCAATTTATACATACCATGAATTCTTCTACTACCACGAGTCCCTGTTTGAGGTGCTATATCAATGAGAAACGCGTCTTTAAACCCAGGGATGTTATCCTTAAGATAGTCAATCGCTTCAAACATTGTTTTCCTAACACTCATATCAACACTTGTGAGATCTTTAATATTAAGGCAGTATTTAGGAATCCAATTGTTGATCCAACATTGATCATTTCGAGGTGTTGCATGTGGCGACATTTTAAACCCAGTAATTTTTGCCATATTGGCCATATGCGTTTCATACCATTCTTTAAAGTTCTGCACTTTCCAATCAGCAAACGTCTTAAAGTCAACACCGCCTAAACGATATACAGATGCCATTGAAGCACTTCTAAGTGACTTATCGCGATCTTCATCAAAGCCACCACCTGCAAAAGAACATACATCTGCATCTCCTGTGCAGTCAATTATCACTTTCCCCATAATGGCTTGACGACCCTCTTTGCTCTCGATGATAACACCTTTAATTGTATCTTCTTCCATGACAGCACCAACAGCCCATCCATGCAAGTAAGTGGTGATTTTGTCTCCCTGTTCATTAATCATCTCATCTAATACAACTTTTAGCTGATCTGGATCTAGATAAGCCCCATAATTGATATTCTCATTGAGTACAAAACCCCAGTACCCTGCCCACTCTTTGATGAGTTCTGGATCAATACTACCCACCGATTCTTTTTTAGGGCCAATTGCACCATATTGGTGTTTTTCCATTCGGTCAATCCATTCTTGTTGTAACCCACCTGACATAATTTGATCGCCAAATGATAGATGAGGCACTAACAATACAAAACCGCCTGTCGCCATTCCTCCCAAATGATTGTAACGTTCAACAAGAATGACCTTCCCCGCACCCGATCTGGCCGCTGCAACTGCTGCTGAATGTCCTGCTGGTCCTGAACCAATAACGACAACATCAGCTTCATCAAGAATTGGAATTTGTCTTGATGGTTCCATAATTACCTTACTCATTAATTGCTCCTCCTTAGCTTATAATAATAAATTGGCTCTGAGCCTATTCATTATTATAAAATTTAAAATAATCAAATATTTTATAATCAAATACTATCACACTTATTTTTCTCTTTCAACATTTTTTTAGGATTAAAACAACATCCATAAAAAAACACCTGTTTCCACTAAATCTGAAACAGGCGTTTTACACTCTATTCTTTGCACTCTTCAATATATCTACATTTTATTTCACTTTCAGTATATTCAATAATCTTCATTCTAATTTCTAAATACTCTAACATCTCCTCTTTTGTGAATTTAGACAAAACATCGGTTTGCACTTTTGCCATTTCATCTATAAGTTTGTCTGCTAGAGTTTTTCCCTCTTGAGTGAGCTTCACATAAATGCGTCTCCGATCTACAGGATGAGGTATTCTTTCCACGAAAAAAGAATTTTGCAAATTATCTACCATATTGGTTACAGTCTGTCTTAAGATTGTCAATTTATCTGCAATCACAGAGGGTTCTACCCCGTCAGGATATTTTGTTAAAAGCCTCATAATACGATATTCCGAATAATTAACCCCATGGTATTTCATCATTTCATTAAACCAAAAATTCATTTGAATATTAATCGCAGATTGATTATCTAAAGTATCCAATATTTTTTTTCTCAATTTTGGATCCACATCATCATTTACAATATTCATTTTTTCTTTCTTTTCTTTATTCATTTTTATTCACTTTCCTTTATACTCATTTTATCGAATAACCTAACTCTATTTTGCTTCTTAATACTCAGCAAGCTTCGAATTATCAACTAATTGACTATCTAATAGTATAACCATCCTTCTAAAAATTGTCAACTAACGCCTTGAAATTTCATCCTCATCCATTTATTATACCTCTAATAAAAGTCTTCAAGCCTTCATAAATATGTTCTATCCAATTGTTTTATAATAAATTCGAGTATTATAATTTAAATTATAATAAATTTTTGTATTATTAATCATTGAATAATTATTTTTTGTATGATAAAATTTTATCAGCATCAGAGATTATTTTTGTTGGGGCCAAAACTAATCTTGTTACACGCGTTAATGATGTTACTCATATTTAACACCATACTTCAGCTCAGTAAAATAATAAGTAAATAAGTTTAAGAAAGGATGTATATTATGTCTACAACCTCTTTAAAGAACAAAAACACTTCTTACTATTTCTGGGGCATTGTATCGATACTTCTGATGTTCGGATTCCATCTTGTTGTTAAACCATTTGCTGGAATCAACGAAATGGGAATCGTTGTATTAGGTACGTTTTTTGGTGTTCTCATTGCTACTATCACTACAGGTCAAGTATTTTGGCCTTCACTTTTGGGCCTGTTCTCATTAGTACTGGGGGGCTTCGATACAGGAGCAGGCATTTTAGCCACATGGTTTGGTAATCCATCTATTCAACAAATCATTTGGGTAATGGCACTTGCTGGTGCTGTTGCCGATAGTGGTGTCTTTAATCTTTTAGTTCCAAAATTATTGAAATTTAAGTTTATAACAGGACATCCTACACGTTTATTACTTACATTATTCTTGACTATTTTAGGATTCACAGCACTCTTCATTACACCGACACTTATGCTCGTTTTAATGTTTCCGCTTATCGATAGTATTGCCGAAATCTGTGGCGTTGAAAAAAATACAGATTTAAAGCGTGTCATGCTACTGGGAACTTATCTCGCTGCCATGGGATCCTATGCACTGCCTTTTAGGGGGATTCACCTTTCTTCTATTGCGATCATTAGTGGTATTATGGCTGAAAACGGACTTCGATTTGATAACGGTGCATACCTTATAACCACACTGAGCATTCTTATATTCTTACTCGTTACGTTTGTTATCTTTATCAAGTATATATGGAAGATTGATATGACACCGCTAAAGGAATTTAAGTTCTCGGACATGAATATTAAGGAAGAAGATCTAAAATTAAATTCAAGACAAAAAGTTTTGCTTAGTTTTATGATTGTCTGCATCGTCTATCTACTAGCAGGACTCTTCATCACTAATCCAGAAAGTGCTATTTATAGCTATTACAACAGAATTGGTAACGTTTGGATTTGGATTGCTGTATACGGTTTCTTAGCAGTCTTGCGAACTAAAGAAGGAAAACCTTTTATCGATGCAACTAAAATACTACAATCAAAAACGATGTGGGGAATCATCACTGTTGCTGGTCTCTTTACAATCTGCGGAAGGGCAATCGCATCAGATGCTTACGGTATAAAACCTGCTATTATGAGTGCTCTTGCACCTGTTCTCGGATCAAATAGTTGGCCTATATTGGTAATACTCAGCGTCGTTCTATCCGCTGTATTTACCAACTTAACAAATGGTATGCCTGTAAGTTTTACAATAAATGCGATTGCATTTCCAATTGCATGTCAAATGCAAAATGCAGGTATGGTCAACGCCACTGTTTTAGCCGCAGCAAGTATCCTTGGCGCAATGTGTGCCTTCTTGACTAATGGTTCTATAGCATATGCACCATTACTACTGGGGCGTGAAGAAATCACAACCAAATTTATTTGGACAAAAGGGGTTGTCACTTTAGGCATTTTCATTGTGATTGCTTGTGTCATTTGTATCTCTTTTGGATTTTTACTTGCCTAATTAAAAGCACTATTCAAAAATCATGAAACGCTCTAACCATTAAAATTCAGTTGGTTAGAGCGTTTTATTAATTCACTTCTATTATATATTTCTACAGCAATAGAATATCCTATTTTTTAATAGGTACTAATTTAGCTGTAAAGTGTCTTAACACTGGTGGTTGCCATGTGATTTGATATCCAGGAATTTGATCTGCTTTTTTCTTAATTTCTTTAAGAGCTTCCACAACTACATCAAAATGTGCTTGTGTATAAACTCTTCTTGGAATTGCAAGTCTTGTAAATTCCATCTCAGCTTCTAATTGTTCCCCAGTTTCAGGATCTAAATCAAGTAAAAAAGAACCAATATCGCAAGCTCTAATACCAGCTTCTAAGTAAAGCTCACAAGCAAGTGCATGTCCTGGAAATTGTGTATATGGAATATGTGGTAACAATTTTTTTGCATCTAAGAATACCGCATGTCCACCTACTGGATATTGGAACGCAATGCCTTCTTCTTTCAATTTTCCACCAAGATATTCAACTTGACCGATTCTGTATTTTAAGAAATCTTTTTCAATACCTTCGTATAAACCAATAGATAATGCTTCTAAATCTCTACCTGCAAGACCACCATAAGTAACAAATCCTTCATATGGAATTGTAAGGCCTTTTACTTTAGTATAAAGGGCTTCGTCATCTCTAACACCAATCAATCCACCCATGTTAACAATAGCATCTTTCTTAGCACTCATCGTAAATGCATCTGCGTAACTGAACATTTCTTTGACAATGTCTTTGATAGAAGCATCTTTGTAAGCTTCTTCTCGTTGGCTGATAAAGTATGCATTTTCTGCATATCTAGCAGCATCAAGAATCATTGTAATACCATATTTATCTGCAATTTTTCGTGTCTCTCTAATGTTTTCCATAGAAACAGGTTGTCCACCAGCAGAGTTGTTAGTGACAGTTACGATAATAAGCCCTACATTTTCTGCACCTGTTTCAACAATTTCTTTTTCAAGTCTTTCTATATCCATATTACCTTTGAATGCCACATAAGTTTGTGTATCTTTTGCTGCTGCTACAACTAAATCCACTGCTTTAGCACCCAGTAAGCCCACATGACCTCTTGTTGTATCGAAATGCATGTTAGAAATACACTTTTGACCTTTTTTAAGTAAAGATGGGAATAATACTTGTTCAGCTGCTCTACCTTGATGAACAGGTTGAGCGTATTTGTAACCAAAGAGATCTTGTACAGTTGCCATCAATCTTCTATAACCTCTAGCCCCTGCATAAGACTCATCACCTGACATCATACCAGCCCATTGAGTATCACTCATTGCACCAGTACCACTATCTGTTAAGAAATCAATATATACATCGTCAGAATCAAGTCCGAATAAATTGTAATTTGCTTTTTTTAACTTTTCTTCACGTTCTGCTCTTGTTGTCATTTTTAATGGTTCCACCATTTTAATTTTAAAAGGTTCCGCTACATATTTAATCATTTGTATGCCCTCCATTCTTATTTGTCTTTATTGTAACACTCATCCCTTTGACTGAATATTGTCTTTAAGTGACTTTAATTCATATCAAACTAAACTATCCTTCTATTTACAATTGTTTAGTATAAAACATCCACGCAAATGCATACCGAAAATTATAGACGTATCTTACATATTTGCTTTTATTGACTTTAATATAATCCCTTATATAATAGTTTCTCTGGCTAATACTTTGATGCGTTCAGTAGCCTCAAAACGACTTCCTTTAACGCAGAGTATACTAACGATTGTGTCGTTGTGCCTTCTACCGACTTTTAAGTTTCTTAAAATGAATTCTAGATAGTGACTTGAGTTCATCAAGATTGTATAATGTAGATGTATAAGGGGTGAGAAGATGCCTGTCTCTTCAATCCCTATACAAACTTCGTTTGGAAAGCTCTGTATGGGAAACAATTTTTGTATGGAGCTTTTTAAAACCTTTCATGTCATTGTAATGGTAGGCTGTGTGTCAAACTTATTTACGATATGCATGCAAAACGTGTACTACCTGGTTTTGACGAAAACGTCAAAATTAAATTACTACAAAAATTAAAAGACAAACTCGAAGTCATTATTTGCTTTTACGCTGGCGATATTGAGCGCAACAAAATTCGTGGTGACTTTGGCATATCCTACGATATGGATGTCTTAAAACTCATAGATGATCTAAGAGGCAACGGTCTTGAAATCAACAGCGTAGTCATCACACGCTATGAAAATCAACCAGCTGCAACGGTCTTTATCAACAAACTTGAGCACATGGGCATCAAAGTGTATAAGCACAGCCCTACAAAAGGATATCCAACTGAAGTTGAGACAAGTGTCAGCGATGAAGGCTATGGGCAAAATCCTTATATAGAAACCAGTAAGCCTATTGTGGTGGTAACAGCGCCGGGTCCTGGTAGTGGTAAACTCGCAACCTGTTTAAGTCAGCTCTATCATGAAAATAAACAAGGTCGCAAAGCGGGCTATTCTAAATTTGAAACTTTCCCGGTGTGGAATATGCCTCTAAAACATCCGCTTAACATTGCTTATGAAGCCGCAACTGTGGATTTAAAAGATGTCAATATGGTAGACCCCTTCCACCTAGAAACCTATGGCGAAGTAACGGTCAATTACAACAGAGATGTTGAAACCTTCCCCGTTCTCAAACGCATTATTGAAAAAATCACTGGCACAGAATCCATGTATCAATCCCCTACAGATATGGGCGTCAATAGGATTGCTTTTGGCATCACAGATGATGAAATTATCAAAGAAGCTTCACGTCAAGAAATCATCCGTCGCTACTTTAAAACAGGATGCGAATATAAAAAAGGACTCTGTGATTTAGAAACCTTTAACCGCGCCAAAATGATTATGGAAGAACTTGATCTTAAACCCAATCATCGCATTGTGGTTGATCCAGCTAGAGACTATTCCAAGTCATTAGCTGAAAAATATGATGTTGACACACTTGTTCCTACCATGGCACTTGCACTCCATAATGGTGATATCGTTACAGGTAAAAACAATCACGTGATGGACGCAGCAGCTGCATGTATCCTCAATGCGCTGAAAAAATATACGGGGATATCTGATGACATGCACCTCTTGTCACCCGCTATACTCAATCCGATCATCAAATTAAAAACAGAATCTTTAGGCGACAAAACATCGCTACTTGATCTCGAAGAAGTCTTAATTGCACTTTCAATCAGCGCGGCTTTCAAT
This sequence comes from uncultured Fusibacter sp., assembly GCA_965140735.1. Taxonomy (GTDB): domain Bacteria; phylum Bacillota; class Clostridia; order Peptostreptococcales; family Acidaminobacteraceae; genus Fusibacter_A. The sequence goes on from OZ223306.1 coordinate 1,534,363, forward strand.
CCAATTGCTCAAGTGGCACTCGATGCACTTGAAAGCATTCGAGAATGCCAAGCACATGCGACTGTTATCATGCACAGTAACAACGAAGCCACACTTAGAAACCTCGGTATTGACCTCACAAGCGATCCCAAGTTCTCATCTAATAGTTTATTCTATGGCAATTAATATAATCTTTTAAAAGAAGCGCTATTCGGACACTCTCAGAAAAGAAAGTGAACGTATAGCGCTTCATTTATTATAGAGCCCTATTTTATAAAGCCTCTGTCAAATCTATGCCTAAATTCTGCCCTTTTCACCTTAAATCGACAAGGATTTCAAAATACTTTCCACAAGTATTTCATATTCATCCAAGAGATCAAAAGCATTTTCACACGTCGCACCTAAATAAGCAATCAACCCTTCTTCCTTTAAAAAAATATACTGTATTGGCGCAACAATTTGGATTGCCATATACTTGCGATCATGGTCACTCAAATTGGGTTTAATTTCACTTAATAGGTCTAATATTGTCTCAGGCGTACTAAATCTGTTGCTCAACAATTCTTCTCTAATCAAATACTTGGCATAAGTCTTGTACTGGCAGACCACAAGTGCCATTGCTTTTAAAAAAAATCTCAATTTAAGTTCTGGCGGATCATTGATATCTGCAAGCGAATTGAAGTTTTTTTGGGCAGCTTCATCAATAATTGTAGAGATCGCCGCCACAATGAGATTTAATTTGTTGCCAAAATGATAATGGATTAATCCAGTTGCCACATGTGCCTCATAAGCGATTAGCCTCACCGTTAAAGCCTCAATTTCAAAATCGTCTTCTAGAAGCGCTTTAACTGAATTAATCAGATGTGCTTTTATTTCTAATTGCTCTTGCTTTGTTGGCATAATATACACCTCTACTCTACGACTTAACAATTCAACTATTCGACACTCTTAAAAAGCGCCTCGGTGGCTTCAATTACTACATCGCTCTGACCAAATAGCATATGTCCCCCCTTGTCAAATGACAGTAGCTGCGAATGCTCAATTTGTTCATGTGTATACTCTGCATAATAAAAGGGTTGAAGCGTGTCATCCTTCGCATGAACCACCAACGTAGGTGCTTTTATTTCCCATATGGGATAATCCTCTGGTAAAAGAATTTTAAATTGAACATTAGCATTAAAAATACCTGCTTTTCTAAGTGAAATCGGACTCATACTTGCGAAAAATCTGCTTGCGATGCTTTTTTCATGATCCGTCATTGTTTCTTGAACTTCTTTAGAGACGCCCAGTACACTGCTCAGTTGTGAACTCAAGTGTTCTGTAATCATCCAGAACAAGAAGTCATGATCAAATATAGTGCCAAACACTGCAGCCTGCAATGGCGTTTGCTCGGGTGGTGTCTGACTTTTAGCGGCAATCATTGTGAGTGATTTAGTGTACCTAGGATAAAGTATACCAAATTTTAAAGCAGATGGTCCACCATCAGATACCCCCACCACATTAATCTGTTTGATGCCCAGTCCATCTAACAGCGCTTTATAAAGTGCTGCTTGATGATTGGGCGTTGCCTCTTTTGGCAAAGGTGTTTTCAGATAGCCAAACCTAGATACAGCGATAATTTTACAATGTTTTGGTAAAAGATAATCTGCAAGCAAAAGCCCTTGATCGTATCCACCACCAGCACCATGAATCATTAAAACAGGATACCCTTCCCCTTTAATAGCATATTCGATCGTCCCGACATCCGTCACCATAATATGACTGCCTTCATTTAACTTTTGAATTTGTGCCTTTTTAACCTTTGAAAATTGATCGTATTCATACCCTAAATAAAAAAGTACAAATCCTAAAATTATCAAAATAATAATGCCTATTGGCTTCATAATATATTTCATTTTTACGCCTCCTTTGAACACGTTCAACTAGTGCTAGTGTACCTGCTCTCTAAAACGAAATCAAGGATTTGGCGTTCAAAGTGAAACTACTGCAATCACACATTTAGAGCGATCTGTTTAAATCATTTTTCGACACATCTAGTGTAATATGTTTTCAAAAATGCTACACTTATACTATTCAAAATCTCACTTATAATACTTACCTATAACATATACTTAGAGAGGTCCTAAAAATGTATAATCAAAAAATATTACTTATCGAAGATGATCCCGACATCTGTGAAATGTTAAGCCATCATCTCACTAAAGAAGGTTATGAAGTCGACATTGCCGCTGATGGCGAACTGGGCTTACATAAAGCACTAAACACTTCTTATGACTTACTTCTTCTCGATCTGACACTCCCCAAACTACCTGGAATGGAAGTTTTAAAACATTTAAGGGAAAAAACACAAATGCCAATTCTCATTATCTCAGCCAAAGACAAAGATGTTGATAAAGCTTTGGGATTGGGTTTTGGTGCTGATGATTATATCGCCAAACCCTTCTCATTGATCGAAGTCTCTGCTAGAATTAGTGCTGCCATTAGGCGCGCTACATGTTACAGTGGCTCAAATATAGCTTCAAAGGTTAATCCAGAACCAAGGGGAAAATTAAACTTTACTAAAATAGGGGGCCTTAAAATTGACTTTGATAATTATACGGTCTATAAAAATGCCGAATTTATCAAACTCACAAGTAAAGAATTTAAAATTCTAAGACTTCTAGCCACAAATCAAAAACGTGTTTATTCAAAAGCTCAACTCTATGAACAAGTTTGGGAAGAGAATTACTATGGAGACGAAAACGTCATTAACGTTCAAATCCGAAGACTTCGCGAAAAAATTGAAGATAATCCCTCTGATCCGAAATACATCATCACGATTTGGGGCATTGGTTATAAATTTGGTGATTTCTCATGATGACAGCAATCGTTCTTTTAGCCGTTATATCCATAGCCCTACTCATCATTGCACTCAGACAATACGCCCTGAGAAAATCCATCGAAAAAGATCTTATGTATATCACCACTAAATTGGAAGCGATCATTGATGGGGATGAAATGATCAAACTCTTCACAGACAACACTAAAGTTATAGCCCTTCAAAAGCAAATCAATCAAAATTTAGAGGTCATCCGGCGTATAAGAGCCATTAAATCTCACAATGAAGACAACATGAAGCGCATGCTCTCTAATATTTCTCATGATCTTAGGACCCCACTCACGGTTATATCTGGGTATCTTGAAATGCTTCTAAAAGAAGATCATTTGGAAGTTGATGAGCAAAATCGAATTTTAGAACGTATTTACTTTAAATCTAAAGAAATCATCAACATTGTCAACTACTTCTTTGATCTATCCAAAATAGAGTCTCAGGATTATCCGATTCCCCTAGCCCCTGTTGATCTCCATGAAATTTGCAAACAAAATATCCTGCAATTTTACACTTTATTTCAAAAGAATCAACTTGAAGTCTCCATAGATATTCCTGATACACCAAACTATATAAGTTCAAACGAAGATGCGCTTAATCGCATTCTGAACAATCTGATTTCCAATGCCATTCGATATGGATATGAAGGTGGTATTGTTGGGATCGACGTTAAAACAGAGGCGTCTTTTGTGACGATCACCATCTGGGATAAGGGCAAAGGGATTCAGGAGCAATACTTAGATCAGGTATTTGAAAGGCTTTATACATTAGAGGACTCTAGGAATAAAAATTATCAAAGCAGTGGTATTGGCCTCACCATTACGAAACGTTTAGTGGAACGCATTGGCGGTGAAATCACACTTAAAAGTGTCCCCTATGAATTGACACAATTTATGATCAAACTTAGAAAACATGCTTAGACGTAAGAAATAAGTAAGAAATGCGTAAGAGAAATGAATGATCTATGTTATATCATTATAGGTGAACAGAAAACACAAAATTAAGTGAGGTTACAAATGAATACGATTCTAAAAACATACAATTTAACCAAGGCATTTGATGGCATAGAAGCCGTTTCAAATGTAAATATGACCATTCGCAAAGGCGAAATTTACGGTTTTTTAGGCCCTAATGGCTCTGGGAAAACCACGTTGATGAAATTGATCATGAATCTGATCAAACCCACTTCAGGCAAGATTGAACTCTTTGATGAAGAATTGACTTACAGCTCTTATGAATTTCTTAAACGGATTGGTAGCATCATTGAAACCCCAGTCTTTTATGATAAGCTCACCGGATATGATAACTTAAGACTGCATTGTGAATACATGGGCTATCCTCAAGAAAAAGCAATTGAAGAAGCACTACAAATGGTCGCTTTGACAGATATCAAAAAGAAAAAAGTCAAGGAATACTCCCTTGGTATGAAACAAAGACTTGGCATAGCACGTGCCATTGTCACAAAACCCGAACTCCTCGTTTTAGATGAGCCCATAAATGGCCTTGATCCAGTTGGGATCAAAGATATGCGAACGCTTCTAAAGAAGTTGAGCAAAGAATACGGCGTTACAATACTGATATCAAGCCATATCATCTCTGAAATTGAGCAAATCGCAGATAAAATTGGCATTATTAAAAGTGGCAGACTCATACAAGAAATCAAACTTGAAGACACACGACTTGAAAATAAAGCTTGTTTTGAGCTTGTTTTAGATGATAGTCAAAAAGCCTCTCGCATATTGCTAGATACACTCAATATTGAAAACTTTAAAGTGCTTGACCACAACACCATCCGAATCTATAGTTTTGAGCATTCTCAAACTCAGATTATGAATGCATTGATTCAAAATGACATCCAAATTGAATCCTTTCAAAAGAAAATCGATTCTTTGGAAGATTACTTTCTAAAAAACGTCACAGGAGGTGAGATCATTGCTTAAACTCATGAAACTTGAAGCATATAAATACAATTTTAAACTCTATATTTTCAAAGCTATTAGTATGACCACCATCATTCTTGCTTTTCTCCTCTTAATTTTTTTCGCAGATCAAGAAGAGAGCAGCGCAATCTTTATAAATATCAATCATATTTTCATGCTTTCAAAGAGACTGGTGGACATTTCCTTCCTTATTTTAGCATCTGTTATGCTTGGTAGGATCGTCATAGGCGAATATGATAAACAGACTATATCTATTTTATTCTCTTATCCCATAAGCCGAAAAAAATTGATACTGTCAAAGCTCTTACTCATCGGCATATTCATCTCCATTGCGATAATAATCTCCACTATTTTTTTGACATTTATTTTATATACGGTGAGTCATATTTACTATAGTATGCCTCTAGACTTAACGCCTCAAATCTATCTGCCATTGATATTTCATACAATATTCAACAGTATTGCTTATACGTTTCTAAGTAGTATTTGTCTCTATTTTGGCCTTAAAAAAAGATCGAGCACTCGAACCGTTGTTGTTGGTGTAGTCACCGCATTGCTTTTAGAATCAAACATTGGAGATTTCACACTTGCAAGCATCATTCTGATACCCGTCATTTTCGCCATTGTTGGTCTTCTCTTTACAAGTATCATCATAAAAAACCTTGAACAAGCCGATATTTAATAATCTTTGATTTGATCTAGTACCACTACATCTAGTGCACCTGTCTCAGGGTGCATTAGCATGCCGTGGATTCTAACATCCTTTGGCATAAGCGGATGGTTGCGTAATTGATTGATACTTTCATGAATTGCATCTTCTGGAGATTCAAAACCTTTTAACCATTTATCAACATCAATTCCTGAATATTTAAGCATCTCAAGCGTTGAAACCTCAAGACCTCGATCTATCGCTTTATCTAGTAGTGATTGCCCATCTAAATGACACATCCCACAACCATAATGTCCTATGACGAGGACATCTTCCACACCGAATTCATAAACAGCAACAATGATACTCCTTGCAATACTACCGAAAGGATGCATAATGGTTGCCCCAGCATTTTTAATGAGCTTAGCGTCGCCATTTTTAATGTTCAAAGCCTTAGGTAAAAGTTCTGTAAGTCTTGTATCCATACAAGATAAAATCACAATTTTTTTATCGGGAATTCCGGAAGTCACTAAAGTTTTATAGGCGCCATCTGATACAAATTGCTTATTATAAGCTAAAATTTCTTCAACTCTGTTCACCATGATTACACATCCTTTTGTATAAATATTTAAAACTAATTATACAAATTCATATAAAAAAGTCAATGCCTATTTAAAAATCTGATAAAATAGATGCCCCATCTCTCCCCCCATTTTTAAACACATATAAAAGAGCATCCACACTCATATAGAGTAACTGCAAACTCATGGCCACCTCGTCTAAAAACTTTATCTTCATTTATAAAGGCATTTTTTAACTCTGTGCTTCTCCCTTTCATAAAGGTTACAACCTTTATATTATCATAGTAATTTTAATAATAATAAACTATTATTTCTAAAAAAAAGGGTATATAATGTGTGAAAACAGATTATACAAGGAGGCGAATCATGAAAATTATCGTAATTGGAAACGGAGCTGCTGGAATTTCAGCAGTTGAAAATATATTAGAACATAAAGTTGAAGATAACTATGATATAAAAATCATTACAAACGAAGAAGCATCTATTTATTATAGGCCCATGTTATCAGATTATATTTCACAACCCTCGCTACCAAATCGCTTCTTTCTACACCCATTTGCTTGGTATGAAGAAAATAAAATTGAACTCATCCAGGGTATTCCAGTCACTGAAATACTAAAAGAAAAAAATCAAGTAAAACTGGAAGATGGCAGACTTTTAGATTATGATAAACTGTTGATTGCAACAGGCAGCTACAATTTTATGCCACCCTTTGAGGGCATAAATCTTCCTGAGGTTAAGACGCTTAGAACTTTAAAAGATGCAGAGGTCATAAAGAAAATGCTCAAACCTTCGGATCATGCAGTGGTCATTGGAGGAGGCCTCCTCGGACTGGAACTTGGATGGCAAATGATTAAACTTGGTCTCGATGTAACTGTTATTGAAATGATGGATAGACTCTTACCAAGACAACTCGATCCTGAGGCCTCAGCTCTATTCCTTGAAAAAGTGAAAGCCACAGGCATGCATATCATTACAAACATCGGATCAGATTCAATTCTTGGAGATGCACACGTTAAAGGCGTAAAACTTTCAACGGGTGAAATAATTGACTGTAACTATGTCTTTATTTCGATTGGTATTAGAGCAGATATTGCATTAGCACAGCAAGCAGGACTCGAAGTGGGCAAAGGCATCATTGTGAACGCTCAAATGCAAACCAGTGTTGAGAATATCTATGCTGCTGGCGATTGCGCAGAATACAATGGCATTAATTACGGTATATGGCCTGAAGCGGTGTCACAAGGTAAAACTGCCGGTCTCAATATAATCGGTCACAAAGCAACCTATGAAACTTTAGTGCCATTTCATATCTACCATGGTATGAACATGCGACTCTTTTCAATAGGAGATGTAGGCAGCCTTGGCGAAGAAGCTTATGACATCATTCGCTTTGAGTACGATGATCATTTTGAAAAGATTTTCTTTAAAGATGGGCTCATTACTGGCGGTATTTTAATGGGGAATATATCTAAATCTGCGAAACTTAAAAACGCACTTTCTCATAATTTAACTAAAGAAGCCTTTTTAGAATCACTTAAAGGTTAAACCACAATGCAACTCTAAGATCAATAAAAGTGGTTTATATAAGAAGCGGACTCTAACAAATTCAAATTGTTAGAGTCCGCTTTATGTGCTCTTTCCTTTTCTCTATCCTAAATCCCTTACTTTACGCACGTTTAAGAGGTCTAAACCACCTAAAAAGAGACTTCTTGAATTGGTAGTTCTCTTTTAAACAAATCGAGCACTGCCACTTCTGTATGCGCACCCAAATGATGCTTAAGAAGATCTGAAAGGCGTTCAAGTGCATCATATAAATGTGGATGTTTCTGTGGTGAAATGGATTCTATGACCAATATGGCAAAATTGGTTTGCTCTGTGATTTTCGTGCGATTCGCTTCTCGCCAATTCCAGTTTCTACAGATGCAACCACCATCATCTTTATATATAATCTCGTTTTCCGCTGGATACTGTACAGTGTTACTCCCAATTTCATAAAAAGGTTCATCACCGTTTGCAAAGGTAAGTCTTATGTCACCTTTTACAGCCTGGAGGTCTTCACCCCCACAAGGCATGGCATACTTTAAAGAAATCGTATTATAAAAATCGACCAGTGGATTGATCGTTGGCAAAGGTTTGCCTTTTAAAGTTCTAGCGTACAAAGACTCAATTGACGATCTATATTTCTTATTGGCGTTAAATTTTTTATACGTTTCACGCCATCTTTTCACTTCATCAATTTCTGCCAATGTCTTGCCACTGTACTTGCTCTGAACAAGAGCTTCTGTCTCTCTTAAAAAGGAAGTCGTCACTTTAGACTCTAATTTATTGGTCAAGTGCCTTACAACGATCACCCCTATTTTAGTATCTGGGAAAAGTTCAAAAATAGCGTCATCTACAATCAATTTTTTCATGGCATCCTCCTTGGTTTGTTTTAAATACTATACCAAACCTTCAAAAGAGTGTAACCAACCAAAAAGCCTTTTTATCACCCAGCCAAACCCAGCCACCAAATCACAATTCAATTTGGAATCCGAATACGGTCTGATGAATTTCGGTAGCTTCAAAGTGATTGAATTAGCTTAGCTAAGATTTCAATGCCTTGATCTATTTCTATCTCAGATGCATAAGCATAGGATAATCTTAGCGCATTATTTTCCTGAAAATCATATATATGCCCCATATTTAGCAACACATTCTTTTTAAGCGCACGTTCAAAAAGAACAGAACTGTTAATCTTTTTATGGAGCACAAACCAGATATAAAACCCACCTGTCGGGATTTGCCACTTGCCCAAAGGCGCCATATAACGTTTTAGTGCAGCCACCATAAAATTTCTTCTATTTTTTAGCTGAATTCTTAAATCCGCACCATAAATCTCATTATAACCACGTTCAAACCATTTAAGTGCTACAAATTGTGATAAAGAACTCGTTCCATAATCCAATTGCATCTTTAAATCTCCTAATCGTTCAATCACAGTTTGAGGACCGGTGACCCACCCTACCCTTATACCAGGGGCAAATGTCTTAGAAAGTGTTCCAACATAGATCACATTTCCATTTTGATCTAAACTCTTGAGTGGATCAGCGGGAGGTGAATCTAACCAAAGCGCTCTATAGGCATCATCTTCAATCACTGGGATCTGATATTCATTGACAAGTGACATTAATTGCAAGCGTTTCTCAGTAGACATCACGATCCCAGTTGGATTGTGAAAAGTAGGAATCGTATAGAGGAGATTACTCTCTTTGTGTTTATAAGTAGCTCTAAGCTCATCTACATCTAAACCTGCATTTTTCATTGGAATCCCATGTAACCGCATCCCAGCTGATTGAAAGGTATATAGGGATTTTAAATACGATGGTGATTCGACGTATATGGTAGATCCAAACTGTAAAAGCCCTATTGAAATTAAATGCAATGCTTGAAGCGCACCAGAGGTGATGAGAATTTGATCTGGTGACGCTTTAATATTTAAAGTTTGAAGGTACTGACTAATCGCTTCACGCAATTTATAAAGGCCTAAATTTTCTTCATACCCAAGAGCAGAGACGCTTTCTGAGGCTTCTATAAGCATGTTTTTCATAATATCTTTCGGGAAAAGATCTGGAGTCAGTTCACCCGTTCCAAGCCGTATAATACCAGCTTTAAATTCATACTTATTAATTTGTTGAATCATTTTATGATTGGGCTTATATAAACTACTTTCTATATGCCGAGTCCAATTAGGCTGTTGCATTAAGGACCAAGTATTGTTTGCCACAAAAGTCCCCTTACGCCCATAAGATTCTATGATGCCATATGACTTGAGTTCATCAAGCACATGTGAAACAGTACTTCTATTGACCCCAAACCTCTCAGATAGTTTTCGTTCAGAAGGCAATCTCGTTCCAATTGGCCAATCACCATTTGATATTTTCTGCCTAAAATACTGTATGATTTGATCCTGAATATAAGTACGACTAGACTTATCAGGTTTCCAATTGATTTCCATGTCTATACCGTCTTAAAGTATGAAGTGTCCTTAATACGATCCGATATTTGCTGCATAAGTACAATGATTTTACGACTAATTTCATCAGCTTCACTATAGAGCGTACCTACTGTTGAGCGTTCACCTTTCTCTATTAATTTTACGATCTCGCCACCTATACTGTGCAGTTTATGATGTAGTTCATCGATGGCCTGCCAATCATTCACAATTCTAGGCTCATCCACAATTACTGAATGATAGAAATGACCAAATGCACATTTTTTATCATTGATTTGAAGCGGCAATAAAGTTTCATTTTGAACAATTTGATTTAACGCCTCCATCCAATTTTCATGTGCTATGATGGCCTTATCCACTTCTTCCGAAACCTTTGTAAGTCTAATAGCATTCTTACCGCCATGTAGAGCACTAAGAGAATCTTTCACCACTTTTGAAAGGGCATCATCAATCTGTGAAATATTGCTCGCTAAATTTTCACTGCTCGACGCATCCTCCAAGATAGATTTAGTCATGATACTAAGGCTTTCCGCATCTTGGCTTGAAGTTTCCATGGCCTGTGTGATTTCATCCGCAGAGCTTTTAATACTTTTGACAGCGCCGTGTACAGTATCTACCGTTTTAATAGTAGTTTCAAGCATGGATACATTTGTGTCCATAGTCTTTGAAATCACATCAATCTGTTCACTCATATCATTCGTTGATCTCAGCGTATTGTTCATGCTATTAATACCATCACTGGCATTGACTTTTATGGCATCCACAAAACCACGCATACTGCCAAGGCTCTCTTTAGTGGTTTCAGCAAGCTTTCTAATTTCCTCAGCAACCACTGCAAATCCCCGTCCATGTTCTCCTGCACGTGCCGCTTCAATAGAAGCATTTAACGCTAAGAGATTCGTTTGGGCTGCAATATTATCCACATCTGCCACAATATTATTGATTTGATTTGTCATTTCAACCAATTGTTCAATTTGAACTTTCATTTGATTGGCGTCATTCATCACGTCTTCTTTAAGCTTAACGACATTCTTAATCTGTACAACACCTTCTTGGTTACTGGATTGAAGCATCTTGGATTGATTGTTCAAGTGATCTAACTTATCAGTGACATCTGAAATTGTCTCATTTACAGTGATCATACTTGCAGTGGTTTCTTCTACAATCGCGAGATTGGATTCACTCACATCTGAAAGCTCTGATGCAAATCTCTTTAATTTTTTAGAAGAGTGTGACATATTGACATCAAAACCACTAATTTCCGTTGTAATACTCAACAATTTTTGCGCATTATCACTGAAAACTTTTTCGTTTTGAAATAATTTTTTAAATGTGGTCATTAAATCTTTATGAATCGGATATTCTATTTTAGGCTCTTCTACAATATTACCTTCTAAGTACTGATCTACATATTCTAGAATACAGACTGCTTCTTCACAAGGTTTTTTTTTAAACAATCTCATTTTTTTCGACATATATCTCCCTCTTTTCAGCTTAGGTTTTCTTAATAAATTATAAGGTAAATTTGTTCTAAAGTTGCTTTAAGTATACCTTTTTGAAGTGTCCTCAACAACACTTTTTTAGTATCAAATTCAACCCTTTACATCCTTTTTACATCCCAAAGCATCATTATCTCCCATCAATCCTTCAGCATCAATCATCTCTTTTGATATAAATTTTTCATGTGAGGAGTATAAAGCCTAAACCCCTGTTCAATCAATACTTTACAGTCCTTGTAAACTTCTTTTTTATCCTGTATGAAATCTGAAAACAAGGTGTTTTTATAGCTTCCATTGCACCACGCTTTCTAAGGCGTAAACGACTTAAACTTATCTTTGACTAATCAAAATAGTACCCTTCCACTATACTTTCCTTT